>JBCCBE010000005.1:0-64949 GCA_039814425.1 Pseudomonadota bacterium | reverse complement strand
CTCGCCCATGCTCAATGAGATGAAAAGCCGGGGACCAGATTCTTCCGGTGTAGCCGTTTACCGCAATCCGGCTCCGGAAGGGGCTACCAAATTTTCACTTGCACAGGACAATGAGGATTTTGATTGGCAAGTGTTGGCTGATGGTATTTCGAACGCATTCAAATGCGAGGTTGAGGTAAGACCGATCTCCACACATTGCGTTCTGGTTACTGATGCTGATGAAAAATCTGTGCTTGCCTGGCTTGATGAACATTGGACTTCCGTTCGCATCGTTGGTTCAGGGACAACCGTTGAAATTTTCAAGGAAGTTGGATTTCCAGAAGATGTGTATGCGCGTTTTGATTTAAACAAAGCTTCTGGCACGCATATTATTGGTCACACACGAATGGCGACTGAAAGTGCTGTTACAACTGCTGGGTCTCACCCCTTCGCAACTGGCGCTGATCTATGTCTTGTTCACAATGGTTCCTTTTCCAATCATAATCGGTTGCGCGAAGTGTTGCGAAAGGAGGGGCTTGCCTTTCAGACCGAAAACGACACGGAAGTTGCTGCAGCCTATCTGACTTTGCAATTGCGCAAAGGTGCCTCCATCCGTCAAGCTCTTGAAGATGTCATGCGTGATCTAGATGGTTTCTACACTTTGTGCGTGGGAACCCGTGATGGGTTCGCAGTATTGCGGGATCCGATCGCATGCAAACACGCAATCATTGCCGAAACTGACGATTGGGTTGCCATGGCTACTGAATATCGGGCGATTGCGACACTTCCAGGCGCTGAAAATGCTAAAATCTGGGAACCAAAACCTGCAACGATTTACACTTGGGGCGGGGAAGCTGACAGCCCGATGAAGGAAGCTGCTTAATGCCAACGCTTGATCTCAACGAGGTGGGCCTGCGGGCGATCAACTCAACACTGAATGCACTTGATGCGGGAACCAATGAAACCGAATGGACGGTAACTAATCCGATGGGTCAGCATGCCATTTGCTGTGGATTGCAGACTCCTATTAAGGTGGATGTGAAAGGACATGTAGGATTTTATTGTGCCGGTATGAACAAAGAGGCGGAGATTACCGTTCATGGTCATGCAGGCGTAGGCCTTGCTGAAAATATGATGTCCGGTACGGTTCGGGTTACTGGTAATGCAAGTCAGGCAGCCGGTGCCACTGCCCACGGCGGTTTGCTTGTTATTGATGGTGATGCATCTTCGCGCTGCGGCATTTCTATGAAAGGCATTGATATCGTGGTCGGCGGTTCGGTTGGTCACATGTCTGCATTCATGGCTCAAAAGGGTACGTTGGTAGTCTGCGGCGATGCTGGAGAGGCGTTGGGCGACTCAATTTATGAAGCCCGTCTTTATGTGCGCGGTAACGTAGAAAGTCTCGGCACCGATTGTATCGAAAAGGAAATGGGTGCTGAGCATCTTGAACAACTTGCCGATCTATTGAAGCGTGCAGGAATTGACGCGGATGTAAAGCAATTCAAACGATACGGGTCCGCCCGTAAATTATACAATTTCGATGTCGATAATGCGGACGCATATTGAGAGCAACATGACCAAAAAATTACCAACAACTACACCGCGCAAATCGGCTACTTTCGATGATTATACGATTTCAGAAATCCGCCGCGCTGCTGCAACCGGTATTTATGACATTCGTGGTGGTGGTGCCAAACGCCATGTTCCAAATTTTGATGATTTGTTGTTTCTGGGTGCTTCCATGTCACGCTATCCGCTTGAGGGATATCGCGAAAAATGCGGAACAGATGTGATCCTTGGGGATAGATTTGCATCAAAGCCGTTGCAGCTAAAAATACCAATTACAATTGCTGGAATGAGCTTTGGTTCACTATCAGGCCAGGCAAAGGAAGCGCTGGGACGCGGTGCAAATGCTGCTGGTACATCAACAACGACTGGCGACGGCGGAATGACTCCAGAAGAGCGCGGTCATTCAAAGCAACTGGTTTATCAATATCTGCCATCACGTTATGGCATGAACCCGGACGATCTGCGTAAGGCTGATGCTATTGAAGTTGTTGTAGGTCAGGGGGCAAAGCCCGGCGGGGGCGGCATGCTTCTGGGGCAAAAAATTAATGATCGCGTTGCCGAAATGCGGTCTCTGCCGAAGGGAATTGATCAGCGCTCAGCCTGTCGCCATCCTGATTGGACCGGCCCGGACGATCTTGAAATCAAAATCCTGGAATTACGGGAAATTACTAATTGGGAAAAGCCGATTTTCATTAAGGTCGGTGGCGCACGTCCATTCTACGATACAGCCCTTGCTGTTAAAGCCGGTGCTGATGTGATTGTGGTTGACGGCATGCAGGGTGGCACTGCGGCGACCCAGGAAGTCTTTATCGAGCATGTGGGTCAGCCCACTCTTGCCTGTGTACGTCCTGCGGTGGCAGCACTTCAGGAACTCGACATGCATCGTAAGGTGCAATTGGTTGTCTCTGGAGGCATCCGAAACGGCGCTGATGTAGCAAAGGCACTAGCGCTGGGAGCAGATGCTGTTTCCATTGGCTCTGCGGCCTTAATTGCTTTGGGTGACAATGATCCCGCACTGGAAGAAGAATACAACAAGCTTGGCACTACAGCAGGTGCATATGATGATTGGCATGAGGGCAATGACCCTGCAGGCATCACAACGCAACGACCAGAACTTGCCAAGCGGCTTGACCCAGAAATGGCCGGACGAAGGCTTGCAAACTATTTGAAAGTTATGACCTTGGAAGCCCAAACGATTGCCAGGGCCTGTGGCAAAAGCCATGTACATAATCTGGAGCCGGAAGATCTTGTAGCGATTACGGTTGAGGCTGCTGCTATGGCAGGTGTGCCACTGGCGGGAACCAAGTGGATACCGGGCAAGGATACCTGAGTTCAAACGTGAACAAAGAGACGAAGCAGAAGAATTGGGAGAGGGAAACATGGCAACGGATTTAGCTAAATTTGCAAAGGAAAAGGGCGTAAAATTCTTTTTGGTGAATTTTACCGATATCTTTGGATCGCAGCGCGCAAAACTTGTACCAGCCGAGGCAATTGCTGGTGCGCAGAAGAATGGCGCCGGCTTTGCTGGCTTTGCTACTTGGTTGGATATGACGCCGGCCGATCCGGATATGCTTTCAATGCCTGATGGCGACTCCGTCATTCAATTACCTTGGAAGCCTGAAGTTGCCTGGGTTGCGGGCGATCCCGTAATGGAAGGCGAGTTAATTCAGCAAGCACCGCGTGTGGTTTTGAAAAACCTCATGAAAGAAGCAGCCGATAAAGGTCTTCTGATGAAATCTGGGGTCGAACCAGAATTCCATCTGATCAATGCAGATGGTTCAGATATTTCTGATCCGCGCGATATCGCTGAAAAACCGTGCTACGATCAATCAGCCATCATGCGACGATACGATGTGATATCTGAAATCTGTACTACTATGATTTCGCTTGGCTGGGGTCCGTATCAAAATGACCATGAAGATGCCAATGGGCAGTTTGAAATAAACTGGAATTATGCTGATTGTCTTACAACTGCGGATCAACATGCCTTCTTCAAGTTTATGGTCAAGGAAATTGCGGAAAAGCATGGCTTGCGTGCAACCTTCATGCCCAAGCCATTCTCGCATCTAACTGGCAATGGCTGTCATGTTCATACCTCCCTATGGAATGCAAAGGGCGACAAAAACCTGTTCCACGATCCAAATGGCGAAATGGGTTTGTCTGACACCGCCTATCAGTTCCTCGGTGGTATTATGGAACATGCCCAATCAATGGTGGCGCTGACCAATCCTACTATTAATTCTTATAAGCGCATCAACGCGCCCGCCACACTTTCCGGTGCAACCTGGGCGCCGAACACCATCACCTATGGCGGCAATAACCGTACCCATCTGGTGCGCATCCCTGATGATGATCGCTTCGAAGTGCGCATCGCAGATGGTGCTGCAAATCCATATCTCTTGCAGGCCGCTATTTTAGCAGCTGGTCTTGACGGTATTGAAAATAAGCGCGATCCGGGTAAGCGTCTGGACATAAATATGTATACGGATGGCCACAAGGTGAAAACTCGCCGTAGTTTGCCATTGAATTTGCTCGATGCAATTCGCGGATTTGAAAAAAACAAAACCCTGCGCGAGGCGCTTGGCAATGAATTTTCAAATGCTTTCATCAAGTTAAAAAACCGCGAGTGGAACCAATATTCACATCACCTGACCCAGTGGGAACGCGATAATACGTTGGATTGCTGATAATTAGTCGAGCATTTGCCTTGATTTAATCCACAGACATCAGTGGTTAGTGAAGGACTGCATATTCACTGCTACTGTCGGGTTAGTTGTCGCCGCGTTGCAGGCGCGCTTTGCGATCCTGGTGAGAATTACCAGCGCTTTCCTGATAACGTTTGCGATACTGCACAACCAAAATAAGGCTAGCTTTAAGCCAATCCAGAGATTTAGAGATTTTCCTCTGCGCCAACCAAATCTTTTTTGGCAAGATCCATGTGTCCATTGAGTGCTTCGATGGCTGCTGCTGCATCACGGTCACGGATTGCACCGAGTATTTTTTCATGAAAACGATTGTACTCGTCGATTTGTTTTGGCGTTAATACGATATTTTTAATAGCCCGCCATTGTTTATGCGTACGAACCTCGTTGATCTGCTCGTACAGATGCACCATCAAGGGATTGCCGGTTGCCTTTGCAAGCGCCATGTGGAATTCAGAATCCAGTCGTGTAAATTCATCCGGATCCTCATTCGAGAGAAACATTTGGTCAAGAACCTCTGACATTTGATCTGTATCACGCTTTGTTGCGTGCAACACCGCAAGGCGTGCCATTTGCCTCTCAAAGCCAATCCGCGCGTCAATTAGCTGTATTGGGCTGATTTGGTCGACTACATCCACAACTTCATTGTCGCTTGGTGCTATGTAATTGACAAACGTGCCGCTACCAACTTTACGGGTAAGCAAACCTTCCCGTTCTAAGGTGTCGAGCGCATTGCGAATTGTGCTTCTGGATGCGGAATAGCTTTCCGCAAGTTCTCGTTCAGTAGGTAGCTGTTCACCGTCCCTGAACTGCTTTGATTCTATAGCAATCTTGATTTGTTGCGCTATTACACGCGCACCGGAAGCAGGCTTCGGAATTTCCACAACGTTCATAAGGCAGGCCCCACCCAAAATTTACCTCTCAGGACTACTTTATATGGTATCTGGTTGCTGTGGTAGCAATATACTCCCGTCCACAAACTGCATCTCCTACCAAATTTTTATCAAATCTCCTTAAAATACAGGATAGTCGAATTTTTCTGCTTGTCAAAATTGGTATGGTTTTGGTAGGCTATTGGTGTGAATTGGAATTACCAATAAAAAAGCTAAACGTAAAATCGAAACGCCAGTAGTTAAGTCGCGCGGGGAGGAAGTTTCAGCATGGCCATGGATATTGAGAAGTTTGTCGAGCAAGAAGGGCGAGACGAAAAGATAAAGCAGGTACGCGAAATGATTGACGAGAAAGGTATTGAATACCTTTATCTTCAGTTTGTTTCTGTAACCGGCAAGATCATGGGTAAGGGTATCCCTTCCGATCACTGGGAAACTGTCGCCAAGAAGGGCTTCCAGCTTGTCTATGGCGCAACGATGAACTTGTTTCTCAATCGTGCAGGGGAATACTTGGGTTATGGACCGGAAGCAGCTGAATTGGTCGGCATTCCTGAGCCAGAAACCTTCATGCAATTGCCGTGGGCACCCACAATCGGTCGTTTTTACTGCACGCTTTTCCGAAATCGCGAAGAAAAAGTCGATCCAGGTGCTTATCTGACCTCAGATTGCCGCGGTAATCTGCGTCGCATGCATGATGAATTTGAAAAGAAGCATGGCCGTCGTCTTCGTATCGGTACTGAGCCAGAAATGATGTGGTTGAAGTTTGATGAAAACGGCGTGCCGCGTGATGGTTTTTCAAAGCCTTACTGCTATCACATCGATCAGTTCGAAAGTCTTCGCCCCGTTTCCATGCAGGTTATTCGCTATGCCCGTAAAATGGGCCTTGATATGATTCAGGGTGATCATGAGGACGCACCGGGACAGCTTGAATTGAACTGGATGTTCGACGACGTTTTGAGAAATGCAGACCGGCTTACGACTTACCGCCAGATTTGCGCGCAGGTTGCGCGTGAAAATGGCATCTTTGCCTGTTTCATGACCAAGCCATTTATGGGCGTTTCAGCTTCCGGGTGTCATCATAACATGTCCTTGTGGCGTGGTGGGGATGATGAGTTCGTCCGCACCGGTAATGATCCAGATGATCTGCCGGGCATGAAAGATAATTACATGTACGTTAAGGGTGGTGATAACACCTTTATGCCAGATGATGATGATCCTCAGATGCCTGGTGCGGAAGGTCTTGAAGCAATTGGCGGCGTTGTCCACCACCTGCAGGCCCTTACTGCAATTGGATGTTCTACAGTGAATTCCTATCGCCGGCTTTGGGATACAGGTTTCTGGGCGCCAGTTTTTGCAGACTGGGGTTTCCAGAACCGGACAACCGGTCTGCGTGTTTCTGCTCCTGGCCGTTTCGAATATCGTTCAGTTGACTCCATGGTGAACCCATACCTTATGGGTTCTACCCTGCTTGCTGCAATGGATGATGGTATCGAAAACAAACTCGATCCAGGCAAGCCGGAAGAACGCAATATCTATGAAGCGATTAAAGAAGGCAAAAACGTTCGCAAATTACCAATGTCTCTTGGTGAAGCGCTTAACCATCTTGAAAACAGTGAGGTAGTGAAGCGGGGTCTGCCAGGCGAAATGTATCGTCTCTACAATGAATATAAAGAGGATGAATACGCTCGCTTTATGTCCACAGTCACTGATTGGGACAAAGAAACTTACATGGAATGCCTGCCATAAGTTGGTGGGCCTTCCCTTAGACTATTTTTGAAATCTATTAGGAGTTAACCCCATGTGTGGTATCGCTGGTATCATTCACCGTAAGGGTTCGAGTAATGTAGGTGGCGAGATGACTGCCATGCTGCAATCTCTCAAACACCGCGGGCCGGACTCAACGGGATTTGCTATTTATGGTGAACCTGAGGAAGGCGAATTCATAATGCGTTTTAAGGTTGCCGAACAGGAAGACCTTAATCGCGGAAGCCGGATATTCAAGGAAATTGAAGAGCGTAAGGTTAAGGTCGATGAGGTCCTTAAAGAGCTTGGTGTTGAAATTACCGAGCTTGTGGAAGCAACGGAATATGCTTACCGCTACGAGATCAAATTTGACGGCGACATGAAAATGCTTGCGGACCGGATTGAAGAAATTGAAGGTGCTGAAATCCTGTCGATTGGCTCAGCATTGGAATTGATCAAGGATCTGGGTGACTCGACCGTGGTTTCCGATCAATACAAGCTCGGTGAAATCACCGGAACGCATGCAATTGGCCACACGCGTATGGCAACCGAATCGGATGTGGATATTCGCTCGGCACATCCTTACTGGGCCTACCCCTATAGCGATATTGCTGTGGTTCATAATGGCCAGATTACAAATTACTGGCTAATGCGACGCCAAATGGAACGTGAAGGCCAGCGTTTCGTCTCCAACTGTGACTCTGAATTGCTGGCTGTGTATGTGGCAAGCCATTTGGAGAAAGACTTCACATTGGAAGAAACTCTGAAAAAGTCGATTGAAGAGATCGATGGGGTTTTCACCTATCTGGTAACGACAACAGATCAGTTAGGCATGGCGAAAGACTCCATGGCTGCAAAACCCATGGTGCTTTACGAAACAGACGACATGGTTGCACTTGCTTCGGAGGAAGTAGCTATTCGTGCAATCGTGCCACATGAGATTGATACCTGGGACCCTTATGACGAGGAGGTAAGAGTATGGCAGGCATAAGTACTTCCCATGAAATGGGAATGCACACGGAACCGCTTAAGGGCCGTGACATTAAAACCATGTTCAAATTGGAGAACGAAGGCAACTATGCTTATGCCTTTGCCAAGGATGTGGATTTCAACAAACGTGCCGAAGTAGAATGCGAAGGCAGGGAAGCAACCGAGATTAACAATGAAATTCGCGACCTGATTGGTAGTGGTAACGGGACCATTGTACTTAACAATCCTGGAGCTAAACACTCTTTGATTGTTGGTGTCCTAAACCGCATGAACTTCATCGTGAAAGGTTCTCTGGGCTATTTCGGTTGTGGTTTGCTGGATGGTCCAAATGTACGCATTTCTGGCCGTGTTGGCTGGTCTTTTGCTGAAAACATGATGGCTGGTGTTTGTGTTGTAGAGAAAAACGCTGGGTCTACATTCGGTGCTGCTCTGCGCGGCGGTGATCTTGTCTGTAAAGGATCTGTCGGATCACGAACCGGTATTGACCAAAAAGGCGGAACCATTCTGGTTGGTGGCGATACAGGCGCTTTCTCCGGCTTCATGATGCAACGCGGTCGCATGGTCGTTTGCGGCAATGCAGGCAAGAACCTCGGTGACTCAATGTATGATGGCACTATCTATGTCGGTGGTGAGATTCGAGACCTTGGTGTTGATGCTGTCCCTGGTGAACTCACTGATCTTGATAAGGCATGGCTTACCCGCAAGCTCACGCAATATGAGATGATGCCACAAAAGGGTGTCGATCACTTTACCAAGATCGTCGCCGGCAAGCAGCTCTGGAGCTACGACAACCTTGAGCCGTCTGAAAAGAAACTGGTTCTATAATTCACAATCTTGGCGGGTATTGTCCCGCACCTTCGGGTATATCCCCGATCAAAGGAAATTTAAAAAAATGTTGGAAAAACCTAACAAGAAAGATACTGGCATCGCCAAATTGCAGGTTGAGAAGAAATATCAGCTTGGCAAGAGTCAGATTTTTACACCTGAAGTCGTAAACGACATTCACATCAAGGCAGAACTTGGCCGCTATCGCATGCGTGGCTTTTCGCTGTTCAAGAAGATCCCGCATTGGGATGATCTTACTTTCTTGCCAGGTACATTGACCCGCTTCGTGATTGAAGGGTATCGGGAAAAATGTCTGACAAAGACAGTTATCGGTCCCAGAGCCAAAAAGCCAATTGAACTGGACATTCCTGTTTATATCACTGGTATGAGTTTCGGCGCTTTGTCGTTTGAAGCAAAAACCGCACTTGCTCGTGGCGCAACCATGGCAGGTTCTGCAACTTGCTCCGGTGAGGGTGGCATGATCCCGGATGAGCGTCGCTATTCATCAAAGTGGTTTTATCAGTGCATTCAGTCGCGTTACGGTTTTAATCCGCACCATCTTCAATTGGCGGACGGCTGCGAATTCTTTATCGGTCAGGGTTGTAAGGTAGGTCTTGGGGGACACCTTATGGGCCAGAAAGTGACTGACCAGGTAGCTGAGATGCGTTCATTGCCAGCAGGTATTGATCAGCGCTCTCCAGCTCGCCATCCGGATTGGCTGGGCCCCGATGATCTAGCACTGAAAATTCAGGAAATCCGCGAAGCAACGGATTGGCAGATTCCGATCCAGCTCAAACTCGGTGCGGCACGCGTCTATGATGATGTTCGCATGGCAGCAAAATGTGACCCTGACTCAATTTATATTGATGGCATGGAAGGCGGTACCGGCGCAGGTCCACACCTTGCCACTGAAGAAACCGGTGTGCCCGGAATGGCAGCGATCCGTCAGGCGCGTCGTGCGATTGACGATATTGGCAAGCGTGGCGAGATTTCGCTTATTTATGCTGGTGGCATCCGTAATGGAGGTGACATTGCTAAAGCGCTTGCACTTGGTGCAGACGCGATTGCGATCGGCCACTCTTCAATGATGGCACTGAACTGCAACAAGGATATTCCTGAAGCAGACTTCCCATCTGAAATGGGTGTTGAAGCTGGCGAATGCTACCATTGTCATACCGGCCGCTGCCCAGTTGGCGTTGCAACGCAGGATCCGGAATTGCGCAAACGGCTTGACCCAGATGAGGGTGCCGAACGTGTATACAACTTCCTTCATACACTAACGATGGAAGCTCAAATGATGGCACGCGCTTGCGGCAAAACGAATATTCATTCGCTTGAGCCGGAAGATTTGGCAGCATTGACCATGGAAGCTTCTGCAATTGCGCAGGTGCCGCTTGCAGGTACTGAACATACAGTTGGCGTTAAAGACTATCACCACATTTAAGGGAGACTGAAAATGGCTGGAACAAGCTATAAAGGTTCTGAGATCAATGATGTCGACCAGTTTATCAAGGGCGATGGACTAGAATCGGATCGTGAGAAAATAATCGGTCAGCACATTGGCTACCGATATGATGTGAACCTTCTGCCGGACTATGATCGCCTGACCGATTTCCTGAAGGGCTACATTGAATTTATGGGCTGGGAAGATCTCAACTGGTTGGAAGATGTTCATATGGGTTATGATGACGGTAAAGCCGCTGTATTTGACCGCAACATCAACGGCTGGGTTGCAATACCTGAAGAAATGGATTTGCCGGATAATCAGCAGGATCGCGATATGATTGCCCGGGAACTCTTAATCAAGTTTCAAATGTCACCGGATCATCCAATGGTTCAGTTGAATGAGGCGTACCGTAAATTTTAATAGCAAAACAATTTTATCAACCGGCATTTAGTCTGACGAGTTGAAGCAGTACGCCGGAATAGCCGACAGCAGACTTTGCCTCTATCCTTTATTAATTAGGGGTAGGGGCTTTTTTTGTTAGGAGTTCATCAGTGTTTACCGAATGATTGGCATTCAAACGACCCAACATTGAAAGGACCGTAAATTGACCTTTGACTGGCAACCAATTTTGGCCGGTAGAACAATGTCATTGCGCGGGCTTGAGGCTGGTGATTTTGATGGCTTGTATGCAGCTGCATCCGATCCTGAAATTTGGGCAGGGCATCCTGCAAAGAACCGCTATAAACCAGATATATTTGAAGGCTATTTTGAGTCTTTGATAAAATCGGGTGGGACATTGGTTGCAAGGGAAATTGCCACCAATGAAATTATCGGCTGCTCTCGATATTATAAAGCGCACGACCGCCCAGGACCGATTGCGATTGGATATACATTTCTCATCAGAAAACATTGGGGCGGCACAAGCAATTATGAAATGAAGAACATAATGCTCAAGCATGCCTTTAAAACCTATGATGAGATCTGGTTTCACATTGACCCTGCAAACATAAGATCACAGAAAGCCACTTTGAAAATTGGAGCTGAATTTATTGAGACGGTGGTACGGAATTTATCTGGTAAACAATTAAGCTGGCATTGCTACAAACTGAATAGGGACCGCTGGATGGAATTATACCCTAAGTAAGTTGAAATTCCGCAGTTTTCTTAAACGTCAGATATGCCTCAATTGTGCATCGCATGTTGTCCAAAACATCAGGCAACGCATCTGGTTTGAACCATTCCAACCGATCATTTTCTTCTGAGTTTATGCGCAGATCACCGCTAAAAGTGTTTGAGAAAAATAGAACAACATAACTTTGTAACAGATGGCCGTTTGGATAGCGGATTGTTTCAATAACCGGATCAGAGCTCAAACCAAAGGCTTGGACATTGCTTACATTCAGCCCGGTTTCCTCTAAAACTTCGCGGATGATTGACGTTTGTGCGTTTTCACCCGGTTCTGCAGTTCCACCTGGCAAACCCCAAAGTCCAAAGTCCGTGCGCTTTTCCAGCAATATCTCACCGGAATAGTTTTCAATTATGATGCGTGTGCCGGGAATGATTACCAGATCATTGCCGACTTTCTTGCGCAGGTGTCCCAAATAGCTGTCTTCAAATGACATGGCCAGCCTTCCAGAAGTGTTGGACAGAAGTAAAACACAAGAACCTAAAAAATGAGTTTCAGCCAGCTAGCAAACTTGATAACAGCCAATCGGGTTCAAATTTCAATATTGTGATTTCATCGCTTAATGCAGGATTGAAACAGCGATTGTGCCAAAGCGTTGCTGCATGCTCTTTATCGTTTAGATGAAGTTCGGATATATTGCATTGCAGTCGATATCCTTGATTGAACTGGCGAAACTCAAGCACGCATTTACTACGCGCTAGCAGATCAGATGCAAACGCTGAATTTTCTCCATAGACAGCGGTTAGGCAATCCATGAACTCCTTTGGTCCGTGATAATGCGTGGATTGCAAATAGGTGAGTGTCTTCTTGCGCACTTCCAGCGGATCATTATTTTTCTGAACCTGGAAACGAAAGAAATCTGTGCTTTCTTCAGGTGCGCCGCGAATAATCATCGTGACCATTTTTTCAGCAAGCACCGTGTTATTGATTGTATAAACGGCAGGACACATTCCAGGCGATGGACGTCCTTCGTCTTCGCGCATTGCGATTTGCCGAATTCGGCATTGCCAGGAAAAAAACTGCTCTCTTAATTCTATTGGTGTCATGGTTTAATATAAACTTCGTTTTGTAATTTAAACAAGAAAAGGGCCGCCTGAAAAGGCAGCCCTTCTGATCATCCGAAAGTCGGATTATTTATCGATCTTTTTGTAAGAATCGCTTTCGTGTTTGTTACCAGTGATAAGCGGAACAACCAGCATCACTATGCAAACGATAAGCCAAAGCCATTCTGTGCTTCCAGAGCCTGTGTAGTAAGTGTCTGCGACACCGTTCCAGGTACCTGTATCAAAAGGTGCACCCATAGATTTTCTCCTTATCTCTAGTTTTATTCAGCTGGTGAAGCAGAAGGTGAAATGCCTTCTGGATACGCACTGGCCGGAACTTTTGTTGGATCAAGGCCCGCAATCTCAGCAGCTTCGCTTACACGCAGCAAGCCAACCAAATTGAACAGCAATGAGATAACGTATCCCGGAACAAATCCGACAAGCGCCATCACAATCATGCCAACAAACTGACCGCCAAATGATATAAGCGGAACGCCCGCATCACCTGATAGCGCAGGATATCCTGAGGCAAAAATACCAACCACCAAGACACCGTAAGCACCAAGTGTACCATGTACAGTCACCGCGCCGACCGCATCATCGATCTTCATTTTTTCGATGAATTTAGCAGATGCAGGCATGATGAATGCAGCACCGACAAATGCGATTGCAAAAGCAAGTTTTGGATCCCATAACTCAAGACCAGCTGCACAAGAGATAATGCCGCCAAGGGCACCAGACATCATCCAGAATGGATCACGAGTGGTCATCCATGCGCCAATAATACCACCTGCAAAACCCATTAGAATGTTAAAGGCGATGGCCGAGAGGTTTGCTGGCGTACCATAGATGGTCGCAAATTGGCTTGCACTCCAAGACCAAGCTTCGCCAGGATAGATGAGACAAGCCATAAGGAAGCCCCAGAAGCCGACGATAATGGTCATCAGTCCAATCAATGTAAGTGGCATGTTGTGGCCAACTATATTGTTGGCTGACCCATCAGAATTGAACTTACCAAGCCGGGGTCCAAGGTTTATGAGAACCCCAAGCGCGAAAAAGCCTGAAATCATATGTACAACACCGGCGGCGCCGAAGTCATGATATCCCCATTCTGTTACGAGCCATCCAGAAGCACTCCAGCCCCAGGCTGCGGCAAGTATCCAGGCGACCGAACCCAAAACAATCGCAAGCACAATAAATGATACCATGCGAATGCGTTCGATAACCGCACCGGACATGATTGACGCTGTTGTTGCGGCAAACAGAATAAATGCGCCGACAAATACGCCAGTTGCATTATCTACAAGATTAGGCCCCATAACGGCCCCTACCGGATTACCAAAGTCATTGGCAGTCTGGATGGATTCGGCAGTTGGAAACCCAGGGGTAAATGCCCAGTAGATCCACCAGCCGAATATGTAGAAGGTTGGAATGACAAAAGCAAAAGCAAGAATATTCTTTATGCCCGATGCCAACACGTTCTTCATCCGCGATGCACCCATTTCATAGCCAAGAAAGCCTACGTGTATGAGTACCATCAGTGGAATGGTTAAATAGTAAAAGGTTTCTGCTGCCATTGTGTTGCCAGAAGTATTTGCAGCTTTCAGTGCTGCAAGTTCCTCGACAAGTTTGGCGACTTGTTCTTCCATGAGTTCCCCCTCCGGAATGAGATTTCACCATAAATGTATAGACCAAAATTGGTCTATATTGGTTTGTACCGAACTTTAACGACTTTGGCCAATAGAATCTTTGCTCTTCACCAATTGTTTGGACTCTAACTTAAACTATTGAAAATATGATATTTTTAAGTGAAATTGTACTATATCACCGTCATATTATGAGCTGCTTGACCCAAGGTAATATGAATTATTGTTAGCAGCAAAATTCAAAAAATACACTGGCTTTAGGCTTGATAAATAAGCAAAATCAACAAAATGGTGGAAAATTGGTATGTTTTTGGATTGCATTGGTATGTTTTTTAACCAATACTAGAACCGGCTTATGAAGAGGGAATACTCGTAGGCATATCACATTGCAGGCAGGGGACACTCGTTTGGAATGTTTGCAATTGATCAAATTTGAAACATTTGATCGCAACAAAAGCATTGAGGGAGGAAATTCAATGTTCAAAACTACAAAGAAAATGGCGTTTGCGCTTACGGCAAGCGTTGTAATGACTGGTTTTGCTTATGCGGAAGCACCAGAATCAGATGATCCAATCATTATCGTACAGAATAATTGGACCAGCCAATTAGTGCTTTCAACAGTGGTGGGCAAAGTTCTCGAAGAGATTGGTTACACTGTTGAGTATGCACCGTCTGATTCTCAGCTACAATTTAAAGCAATTGCAGATGGTGACATGCATTTTCAGGTTGAAGCCTGGGAAGGTTCGATGAAGGGCGCATTCGAAAAAGCGGTTGCCGAAGATGGCATGGTTGACGCGGGTACGCATGATGCAGCAACGCGGGAAGAATGGTGGGTGCCGCAATATGTGGTAGAAAAATGCCCTGGTCTTCCAGACTGGAAGGCACTTGATAAGTGTGCCGAAATTTTTTCCACTGCTGAGACTGCACCACAGGGACGTTTTGTTGGCCCTCCCGCTGACTGGGGCAAGAATTATTCCGAACGCGTCGGTGCACTGGAAATGAACTTCAAGGCGATTAATGTTGGTCAGGCGGCAACACTGTGGGCTGAACTGGATGCGGCAGTTGCTAAGAAAGAGCCAATTGTACTTTTCAACTGGACGCCGAACTACATTGAAGCCAAATACGAAGGTATGTTTATTGATTTCCCTGATCCAGCGGTGGTTGCTGAGTGTAAGGAAAATGCCAATCTATGTGGCGCACCGCGTTCAGGTTGGTTGAAAAAAGCTGCCTGGTCCGGTCTTGAAGAAAAGTACCCGGTCGCTTGGAATATCATCAAAAATATCAACTTCAATAATGCTCAGATTGCTGCTGCATCCCTGCTGGTTGACGTTGATGGTATGACCACTGAAGAAGCTGCCGATAAGTGGATTGCTTCGAACCAGAAGGTAATCACTTCCTGGAATTCACCGGCAACAAACTGATCTGTCTAATAAAATAACTTCCAGCGCTTAAACTATAAGCGCTGGAAATTCTTATTTGGGTTGAAGGCCCGGTTCCGGGCGCATAAAATACAAACAATAATTGTCACTTAGTATCGGAGTTTTTCATGCAAGACGGCGTTCAGATCGAGTGTCGTAATATCTGGAAGGTGTTCGGAGATGAACCGTCTGCATTCCTTTCCCGACACAATGGTCACCCAACTGATGCTGACTTGAAAAACGAAGGTTATATCGGTGCGGTTCGCGACGTCTCCTTTGACGTTCATGCCGGAGAAATACTTATAATTATGGGGCTTTCCGGCTCCGGAAAATCCACAATCATTCGTTGCATGACCCGCCTCAATGATCCGACCTCCGGAGAAATTCAATTTGAAGGTGAAAATCTGCTTGCGGCTGATGATAAGCAGATGATTGAAATTCGCCGCCATAAAATGGGGATGGTCTTCCAAAATTTTGGGCTACTGCCACATCGTGATGTAATGTCTAACGTTGCATTTCCGCTTGAGGTACAAGGCTTGGAGCGTAGTGAACGTGAAGCGCGCGCCCGCCAGATGATTGAACTTGTCGGATTGGGCGGACGAGAAAGTTATTTTCCGCGTGAGTTATCGGGTGGTCAACAACAGCGCGTAGGCATAGCCCGTTCTTTGGCTGTGGAACCCGATGTCTGGTTTTTGGATGAACCGTTTTCCGCGCTTGATCCGCTGATCCGTTCCGAGATGCAGGACGAGTTTATTCGGCTACAAAGAATGCTGAAGAAAACGATCGTCTTCATTACGCATGATTTCGAAGAAGCAACTAAGCTTGCAGACCGTATCGGTATTATGAAAGATGGTCGCCTGGTTCAGCTTTCAACACCTGAAGAAATGATCCTTCACCCGGCTGATGATTATGTCGCCGAATTTGCCCGCAACGCGCCTCGCGATCGGATTGTTTCTGTGCGTGCCGTTATGACGCCCACTAAAGCCAAGAAACTTAAAAAGGGTGATGGCATAAATGGGAAGTTAAAGATTGGTGACGTTGCTGAGCAGGTCATAAATGCAGACAAGCCGCTTAATGTGATCAGTGAAGAAAATCAGATCATCGGCACGATCACGCGCGAGCAAATTTCACAAGCCTTGTTTGGAGCAGAGATACGATGAGTATTGCAGCAACTTCTGCAACTGCTAATCAAGGAAAGCAAGGATTTTTCCAGGAACATCTGTTTTTGACGCAATGCCTGGTTGCGATCGTACTGGCTACGGTTATTGCCCTTATATGGTCACCGGCGTTTGTTTGGCCGTCTGAATTTGTGTTGCCAATCAAATTATGGATTTCAGACTTGTTCCGCTGGCTTGATAAAGAGGCAACGCTTGGCCTTTTTACGGTCAAGGAATTTACCCGTGGGATATCCTGGATACTCAAGCAACCACTTAAATGGTCCGAATATCTCCTGTGGAAGGGAGCAAAAGTACATCAGTTTTTGCCGGTTATCTGGATCTTGATTGCTGCTGCTGTCGGCTTTTTGCTAGCGTATAAAAAAGATATCAAGACCGCTCTTTATGCAGCCGCAGGCTTACTTGTGCTTGTGACGCTGGACGGTTTACCTCATGTTCTGGTCAGTCTCGCGAAAGAAGTAAAAGTTGATCCTTGGGTTGAGCCCGGTGCATTGATTGGCTTTTCCCAATGGCCTGCTGATGCTTTGTTGGCCATGGGATATAAATCTGTGAAGGCGATACCCTGGATTGCTGTTGTTGCAGGATTTGCAATCTTTGGTCATTGGGTGGGTGGTTGGCGACTTGCCACGCTGGTCGGTATTGGAATGAGTTATCTTGCGGTTACCGGCCTATGGCGGGAAAGCATGAAAACCTTTTCTCTGGTTGTCGTGGCGGTTCCATTTTCCGCCCTCTTGGGCCTTTGGCTAGGTGTCTGGGTTACCCGGTCCAAACGCGCAGCAGCGATTATTACACCGGCCTTTGATCTTATGCAGGCAACCCCACACATGGCATATCTGGTCCCCGTAGTTGTAATGTTCGGGGCCGGGCAGGTGCCAGCACTTATTGCAACAGTGATTTTTGCAATGCCGCCAATGGCGCGTTGTGTCATTTTAGCAATTCAGACGGTTCCAAGCGATGTGGTTGAATCAGGCCATATGAGCGGATGCACTCAGCGTCAGTTGTTGTGGAAAGTTCAGTTGCCGGCATCGCAGCGAACCTTGTTGCTGGGACTCAATCAGGTGATCATGCAAACACTGGCAATGGTGGTTATTGCCTCACTCGTCGGTGCCCAGGGGCTTGGCCATAAACTGCTGTTCTCCTTACAACAACTAAAGCTCGGATTTGCTACGATGCAGGGAGCAGCAATCGTTATTATGGCGGTTGTCCTAGACCGGCTAACACAGGCTTACGCAAACCGCGCGACCGACTACGAGCATCGTGATAATGCAGGTTTATTGGATCGCCATAAGCATCTGGCAATTTTTGGCGCAATTCTCGTCGCTTCAATTATCGCAGCTATGTACATTCGCGGCATCAGTATTCTTCCTAAGAAATATCTTCTATTTGACAATAAGGATGCGTTGGAACTCGATAAATCGATAAAGGCGGTAACTTTTTTTCTTATCGATTATATTCGTCCTATTCGGGATTTTTTGACTGTTTATGTCCTTATCCCGGTTCGTAATTTTTATCAGGGCCTGCCCTGGGTTGTAGTAGCTGCTGTAATTGGGGTGCTTGCCTATCGCCTGGGGAACTGGAGATTGGTGGGTATAACGGTTGGCCTGTTTTTCTTCATTATAGTGCTGCCCGGAAATTGGGAGTTTGCAGCCACAACATTTTACTACGTTTCAATGGCGCTGGTATTCTGCGTGATTATGGGAGTGCCGATTGGAATTTGGGCTGCACGATCACCAACTTCAGCTAAAATAATTATGGCCGTCTGCGATACATTGCAAACGTTCCCGTCTTTCATCTATCTGCTTCCAGCAGTAATGTTATTCAGGGTTGGAGAGTTGGCAATCATTTTTGCAATCGTTCCTTATGCAACCGTTCCAGCAATCCGTTATACGTATCTGGGGTTAAAACGTGTACCTGCAGTTACGTTGGAGGCGGCTAAAATGGCCGGTACAACGCCGTTGCAACGGTTATGGAAAGTTGAACTACCCGTTGCTCTGCCGGAGATAATGCTCGGTATCAACCAGACAATCATGATGGGCCTTGCTATGACGGCAATTACCGCTCTTATTGGCGGTACAGATCTGGGGCAGGAAATTTATCGTGCATTACCAACCAGCGATGCAGGAAGAGGAGTGATGGCGGGACTTGGAATTGCTACACTTGGAATTATAGCTGACCGGCTTATTGGCGCTTGGGCAGACAAACGAAAAAAAGATTTAGGCATAGGATAATTAGGGAGGATCTAATGACAAAACGTGTTGCGATTATCGGGGCCGGACCTTCGGGACTAGCACAATTGCGTGCCTTCCAATCAGCCAAGAATAGTGGCGATGAAATCCCGGAAATAGTTTGCTACGAAAAGCAGGACGACTGGGGTGGCCTGTGGAAATACACCTGGCGCACTGGCATTGATGAAAACGGTGAAGCTGTCCACGGTTCCATGTATCGCTACTTATGGTCGAACGGTCCGAAAGAAGGATTGGAATTTGCTGACTATACATTTGAAGAACATTTTGGCAAACCAATCGCTTCCTATCCGCCACGCGCTGTGCTGTTTGATTATATTGAAGGGCGCGTTAAGAAGGCAGGTGTCCGCGATTGGATCAAATTCAATCATGCAGTCCGCCGCGTTGAAAAAGCCGATGGCGGCAAATTTCGGGTAATTGCAAATGATTGCGCCAATGACATAGAAACTGATGAAGTCTTTGATCATGTCGTGGTTGCATCCGGTCACTTTTCAACTCCAAACGTTCCGTATTATCCTGGATTTGAAAGCTTCAAAGGCCGTGTCCTGCATGCCCATGATTTTCGTGATGCGGTAGAAATGAGAGACAAGGATATTCTGATACTTGGTACATCCTACTCTGCCGAAGACATTGGGTCACAGTGCTGGAAGTATGGCTGCAAGTCTGTAACCGTTGCACACCGTACCGCGCCTATGGGCTATGACTGGCCAGAAAATTGGCAAGAAGTACCAGCACTGGTTAAGGTAGAAGGTAGTACCGCCCACTTTAAAGATGGCACAATGAAGGAAGTTGATGCGATCATTTTGTGTACTGGCTACAAGCATCACTTCCCATTCATGGCTGATAACTTGCGTCTTCGCACCGCAAACCGGCTCGCGGCAGCAGACCTCTATAAAGGGGTTGCTTATGTTCATGATACCAACCTCTTCTATCTCGGCATGCAGGACCAGTGGTACACGTTCAACATGTTTGATGCGCAGGCCTGGTGGACGCGCGATGTGGTCATGGGCAAGATATCTGTTCCCTCAGAAAAGGCAGCGCTTTTGTCTGATGTGAAGGCACGCGAAGATGCAGAAGACGCATTGGAAGATGATTATGCCTGCATAACTTACCAGGGTGCCTACACTAAGGAACTTATGGATGAGACAGATTATCCAAATTTCGATGTTGAGGCATCAAATGAAGCGTTCTTCCAATGGAAGAAGCATAAGAAAAAAGGCATAATGGAGTTCCGTAATCATGGTTATGTATCTCCAATGACGGGCACGATGGCACCACCACACCATACACCCTGGAAAGATGCACTTGATGATTCGCTTCAGTCCTACCTAAAGACTTAGATCACTCATCAGTTGGTCGGTAGTAGGTAACTGACCCCAGAATCCGGGTTTAGTAAATTGCATAAGGCCCAAGTCGAATTTATTCGGTTTGGACGTTTTAATTATGCCCAAAAGACCGTGAGCTTGCGCCAAACCCCCCATTGCAATGCTAATCAGGCTGCTATGCGTTTGACGCATAGCAGCCATGCAAGCGTAAAGAAAAGTAGGTCGACTATTGAATTGACATAATTGACGTTTACGTAAAAGTAAATCAAAAGCCATGGAGGCTATTATGACAGAGAAGAAAAACACCAAAACAAAGAGAAATCGGGAATTTGAGTTTTTATCCCTGTTCTCAAATTTTAGACGTGTAAAGGCCGAGGACTTTTTCTCGCAAAGCTTTCACGATAAAGACTAGCTAGCTTTATAAGCGAAGCTTTTTAAAATTCCATGTTGCCTCAACGGGCAACATGGACAAAACTGGCGCGAACCATATTTGCTGGGGTCAAGCACATGCGCCTTTTAGTTTTTCAACACATAAATTGTGAACATCCTGGATCGCTTCGTAACTATCTGCGCGAGGACGGTGTTGATTGGACTGCGGTTGAATTGGACGAAGGTGAGCCGATACCGCCGCTAAAAGAGTATGATGCTCTATGGGTAATGGGTGGTCCAATGGATGTATGGGATGTTGTAGAACATCCCTGGCTGATTGCAGAAAAACAAGCGATTAGAACATGGGTAAGCGAAATGAAAAAGCCTTACCTCGGTCTTTGTCTTGGCCATCAATTGCTGGCAGATGCTCTGGGTGGCACTTGCGGCCCAGCCCGCCCACCGGAAATCGGGATACTGGAAGTAAAACTGACTGACGCAGCTAAATCCGATCCGGTGTTTGGTTCTTTGCCGCCGGTTCAAAAGTGTCTGCAATGGCATTCTGTTGAAGTGGCCCAAATGCCGGAAGACTCTCTATGTCTTGCCGCATCAAAAGACTGCTCCATTCAAGCAATGCGGGTTGGGGCGAGCGCCTGGTCTACTCAATACCATGTGGAGTGTGAGCCGGACACTGTTACAAATTGGGGAGAAATACCCGCCTACGCCACCGCATTGGAGCAATCGCTTGGCAGCGGCGCACTTGAAAATATGAAAGCAGATGCCGATGCGGCAATGAATGGTTTTCAAGAAACCTCTCGCAAATTGTATGAAAACTTCATGGGGCAGGTCCAAATCTCGACTTAGGACCTGCTCGGACTGCTTGTGTAAGATGTTTTGCGCGCCATTGCTTTCAATTTGCAAATCTGTGCTTTTAAAAAATTATTGAGCGGTGTTACCAATTCAAAAGAAACGGAGCGCTTAATCTGCATCTGTTTTTCCAACTGGTCTTTTTCCGATTCTTCTGCCCAATGTCCAAGTTTCAACTTCATCATTGTGGCGTGGTCGTAATAGCTCATTGCGTTTCTCCTTAATCAGAGAAAAACACATCACTACTGACAGCCTGTTGTCAGTGGCTTGTGCTATTTTGTCGGTAGTCGAACCAGGGAGATACTTATGTCACGTTCTGACCGTATGTTTGAAATTATCCAAATTCTGCGTGGGTCCAAGCGGTCGTTAACGGCGGATGAACTTGCCAAAAAACTTGAGGTTTCAACACGTACGATCTATCGCGACATTTCGGCATTGCAGACCATGCAAACTCCAATCGAGGGAGAGGCGGGTATCGGCTATGTAATGCGCAAAGGATATGATCTTCCACCACTTAATTTTAACATGGAAGAAATCGAAGCACTCCGTGTAGGTTTGCTGCTTTTGGCACGTACTGGTGATAGCTCGCTTCAAGGGGCGGCAAAAAGTATCGTCTCCAAAGTAGACGCGCTGCATGGTCCGTCCGACTGGCTATATGTTTCTGCTTGGGGTGCGCCGATGGATGACCCGGAACGTGGCTGTGTATCGATTGCTGAATTGCGTGACGCAATTCGCAACTCAAACAAACTGATTTTGCGTTATCGAGATAAGGCGGATCAGGATACGGTCAGAAAAATCAGGCCATTTGCATTGGTATATCATCAGAATTCAGTGATCGTTGCGGCATGGTGCGAATTACGTGGCGCTATGCGGAATTTTCGTACCCATCAGATTTACGCCTGTGACACGCTTGATGAAACCTTTAGTGAAGATAGCAATACGTTGCGGACGCTTTGGCTTGAGCAATATCAAAACGGAAGCGACACTCCGATCATCACGCAAATTGAGTAGGTTTGATAATTCATTGCACGATCAGTGGCATTTTAATGGGACTGGTATTTCCGCTATCTGGCATAAATTCCGGATTGCCTGCATAAGAAAACTGTTCGACGTTTTCTGCTAAAACGGATAGTGCGCAAGCCATATCTGTGCGGGCAACCAGAGCACCAAGGCAGTGGTGAGCACCTCCGCCAAAACCGAAGTGAATTTTTCGCCGCTTGGTAATATCGAAGTTCGGGTCATCGGTGATAGTCGGGTCAAGCGCACCGGAATGGACAAGAAAATGTAGCGTCTGGCCGGCAGATATTTTGGTTTCTTGAAACTCCAAGTCTTCCATTGCTTCCCGCGTTGCCCAGGTGGTTGTTGGCCAATGACGAATGATCTCTTCCACTGCCTGCGGTGCTAGTGCAGGATCATTTCGCAAAGCCTGCCACTGTTTTGGATGTTGAATGAACAATGCAATCGCAAAGCCTAATTGGGCCCGTGTTGTGTCTACGCCACCAAAAATCGAAATTACAATCAGATCGCGTAGGATCTGCAGGTCATTCAAGCCGCTCACGTCGTATTGTTCAATTAATCTGGCAACGTAATGCATTTTATCTCCGCCACTACGGACGCGCGCGATCAGTTGATCAGAAAATTCCATCAATCGGTCACAGGCTGAATTAAAACGGGATTGATATTTCGGTGCATCTACCCCCATTGCAAGACCAAGATCAGAGGCGTTACCTGCAACGAATTCGTATTGTTCAAACGGTACATCTAGCAGAGTACAGATTGCTTTGCCTGAAAATGGATGACTGAAATCTGAAACAAATTCACATCGGTCACTGTCCAAAATCGCGCAAGTTAAATCATTAGCAATGCTTGTAAATTCTGGCTTCAGTGAACTTATGTAGTCTTCACAAAGAGCAGGAATGGCAATAGCGCGCAGCTGTCGGTGGCCTTCGCCTTCCTGGCTAATAATACTGCGTTTCCAGAACTCTGCAAAACTGCCGCTGATGCCTACAAGGTCGGGCCAGGCGTAGCTGCCTTGCCGCAACCGTTTATCACGCAAAAGAAGCCCGGCCTCCCGGTGGCGGAGTACTGCAAGGCCAAACGGCGTTTCGGCACACCAGTGTTGATCGCGTGCGTCCAGAACCGTCTGGCTCTTGGTTGAAAAATCCGGCGATGCAAGAGCAAGGTAGGGCATCGCTGTTTCCATCACTAGTGTTCCTGATTGATGATCTAACTTCTTGGACGTTCTTTTTTCGGATCGTAATGCGGGAAGGGTGTCACAATTGCAGGTAAGCGCTTTATATTTCCATCCAGTTTGCCGATTTCAACTTCTGTGCCGGGTTCGGCATGAACCGCCTCAATCCGTGCAAGGGCAATATTCTTTTTCAAGAACGGAGAGCGCATCGCGCTAGTTACATCTCCGATCGTTGCCCGTCCGATATGAATGCAATCGCCATTGCTAATCACTTCCTGTGATTGGATTTCAAGGCCGACAAGTTTTCGATTTGGATGAGCTTTACGTTCAATCAATGCAGCTTTGCCAATAAAGTCATCTTCCTTTGATTTTAACGGAACTGTAAAGCCAATACCTGCTTCAAAAGGATCAGTTGTGTCATCAAATTCATAATTGGCGAAGATCAGGCCGGATTCTATGCGCAGCATGTCCAGAGCCTCGAGCCCCAGCGGTTTGATGCCGTGCTTTTGCCCCGCATTCCATACCGCATCGAACACGACTTCTGCATCCTTCGGATGACAGAAAACTTCATAGCCCAACTCGCCGGAATAACCCGTGCGGGAAACAACAATCGGTGGTCCGTCAAAACCAGATATGCGGGCAGGGGTAAACCGGAACCATTCCAGTTCATCTAGTTGCGGTCGATTTGGAGGCGTCCAGACGATCTCTTTTAACAGTTCGCGACTATTTGGCCCCTGCACCGCTATATTGTGTAGTTGATCTGTGGAGGAACGTACCCACGCTTTAAGCCCTAATTTTTCAGCCTGTTCCCGCATCCAGATCCCGGAAACATCATTGCCACCAATCCAGCGGAAATTGTCCTGATCAAGACGAAACACTGTCCCGTCATCAATCATACCACCGTGTTCATAGCACATTGCTGTATAGACAACCTGGCCCGGCGAAAGCTTGCGGATGTTTCGGGTTACACAGTAATTGACCAATGCTTCTGCATCTGGTCCCGTCACTTCGAATTTGCGCAAGGGGGATAAATCCATCACCACGCATTTTTCACGGGCCGCCCAGTACTCTTCCGTTGGTCCTTCATTGTTGAAGCGATTTGGAAGCCAGTAACCGTTGTACTCCGTGTAGTCGCGGGTCATCGCAGACAAGCGGCTGTGGAAAGCGGTTTCTTTGGTCAGTTGAGGTTCTGCATCTGTCGTCATTCTGAAAGCCGTTGCTCGTTTAAAATCTTCGTTTTCTTTGTAGCTGCGAACATGAATTTCGGTTGGGTTCCAACCGTTAGCCGCGTCGATGTCACAAGGACAGGCTGAGGTTACACATACCAAGTCGGTAAGGGCGCGCATCAACACATAGTCACCGGGCCGCGACCAGGGTTCATCAAAATACAGCTGGTTCTGATCATCGACATTCGTGTTGTAGAAGTAATTGAGCGCTTCCCAGCCTTTGCGTTTCCCAACCCCAAAATCGGTAAGAGCCAGATTAAAATTGTCCGAACAGTTTACATGCCCCGGATACCCCATGTCGTCATAATATCTGGAATTGCAGGCGGTAAGAAACACGTCATGTCGCCCGCATGTATCCTGGATAACTTCAACCAGAGGACACATTTCCAGATCAAATGCCTTGGATGGCAGACCCGGTACAGGATTGGCAAGACCGGTAAGAGTGCGTGTTATCGTGGCATCCAGTGCCTGCTCGTTGCCCGCATCTAGCTTTCGTCTATCAAAGGCTTGAAAGTCAGAACATTGGCGACCCGAAACATCAATAATCTGGATGTATTCGCCTGCTGCAACCGTGAAACTTTCTGCCGTTGCTGCTGCAATTCGGATATCCAGTATTGGATCAGCCAATGGCTCTGGTAGGGGGTGATCTCCCGGCCGTCTTTGCACTTTGCGTTTGATCAGCAACTCAATTGGGGTCGCAGTATCCTGCAATTCTGCGTCCATCCTGCCGCCAGGTGCGCAGGCAATCAAAAACCCTGCTGCCTGAACTGTAAAATCCTGGCGTTCGCCCGCTGTCGAGCCCGCACCAAAAACCCTCACAGATTGCGCATTCTCTATTGAGATGCCCTTGCGTTTCAGTGCTGATGCTGCCCGCTTGGCGCTTTCATCTTCAGAAGACAATATTGCCTTAAAGCCCTCTGCCTTACTGTCTGGATTTACATTCAAAATACTGGTAACTGCCCGGCCGGATTTATCAGCCGTGATTAGCTCACAGACCTGCAAACCTTCCAGATCAACAATGGTTATAATGTCACCAGCTTCGATTTCGACCACCACCGAACCGTTACCTGCGACGACATACCGTTCTGTATCATCGGGCAAAGCACGCATACCAGGATGTAATATTATTGAAGACTTTGGCGGCACCCCAATCAAACCATAAGGATTCACAACCTCATTCATGAAAATCCCCTCTCTCCCAGACCAATTAGTACCAATTTCATGCAGAAAATCAATTATTTCGTTGTAATTCTGAAGGTCCAGTCATCGGTTTATTTTCGCAATTGATGATTGTCCCACGGCTACATATGTAAGGGGCATAAATGTTAACTTTTGATCGCGTGGAATAGTGAAATGACAACCACTACAAAAGAAGATGTCTTGAACCAACTCGCAAAGGTTAAAGGGCCGGATCTTGACGATAACATCGTTTCGCTTGGTCTTGTCGAAAACGTTTTGGTTTCTGAACAAAAGGTTATCTTTTCAATCAAGGTACCGGCTGAGCGTGCCAACGAACTGGAACCGCTTCGCGTTGCTGCGGAAAAGGCGGTTTCTCAGCTTTCCGGAGTTGAGCAGGTTACGGCAGTTTTAACTGCGGAGCGCAAGGGCAGTGCACAAAACGCAACCCCGCCGGTGCAATCCCAAAAGGCTGCATCAGCTAGTCCGCCTGGCGGCCAAAAGGCGGGTGTGCCCGGGATTAAAAACATCATCGCAGTAGCCTCGGGAAAAGGCGGGGTCGGAAAATCCACAACTTCGGTCAATCTAGCACTTGGGCTGGCGAGCCAAGGCCTCGCCGTTGGCATATTGGATGCCGATATTTATGGGCCATCCATGCCTCGCATGCTGGGTTTGAATGCAAAACCGGAAGCTCAGGGTCGGTCTTTAAGTCCGCTGGAGGCTTTCGGTATAAAAGTTATGTCTATGGGGTTTCTAGTAGAAGAAGAAACACCAATGATCTGGCGTGGGCCAATGGTAATTTCTGCCCTCACACAAATGCTGCGTGAAGTAAGTTGGGGTGATCTGGATATTCTTGTGGTTGATATGCCGCCGGGAACAGGGGATGCGCAGTTGACCATGGCCCAGCAGGTTCCGCTTGCAGGAGCCGTGATTGTTTCAACTCCTCAAGACATTGCGTTGATCGATGCTCGCAAGGGTCTCAATATGTTTCGAAAGGTTGAGGTGCCGATCCTTGGAATAATCGAAAATATGAGTACCTTCATCTGTCCAAAATGCGGTGAACAGACAGATATTTTCGGCCATGGAGGTGCAAGGGAAGAGGCAGATCGGCTCGGTGTTTCATTTCTTGGTGAAGTGCCACTTCACATCGATATACGCACGAACTCAGATGTTGGTACGCCAATTGTGGTTAGTAAGCCGGATAGTATTCATGCAATTAAATATAAAGAAATAGCTTCTGGTATGCTGGATAGATTGCAAGAGGAAACCGGTCGTTCGGGTTCCACAGCACCTCAGATTGTATTTGAATAGAGACGATTGATTTTCTTTTTTGCCGGCAAGAAGAAACAGTAAATATTGGCCTCAGAGTCCAGGAATTTCAAACGCCGATATAGCTGTTTTTCAAGTCGTCGGTGAGATCAGCGAATTTGCCATCCCAAACAGATTTACCGCGTTGAAGGATAACCGCGGTATCTGCAACTTGTGCCATTTCTTGCAATGCCTTGTCGATCAGGAGGATAGCAAGCCCGGTCTCAGCTTTAAGTGTCGCAATCGCAGACCAGATTTCTTCGCGGATTAAGGGAGCAAGTCCTTCCGTAGCCTCATCAAGAATAAGCAGATTTGGATTGGTCATCAATGAACGACCAATCGCCAGCATTTGTTGTTCTCCACCGGAGAGCGATACCGCAGATTGGTTTTTCCGTTCTCGCAATCGCGGGAAGAGTTTGCTGACCGTTTCAAAAGTCCAGTAGCCGGATCGGGCAGCTACGATTAGGTTTTCTTCTACCGTGAGATTGGTGAAACATCGCCTGCCTTCCGGGACCAAGCCAATCCCCATTTGTCCAACCCGGTGCGAGGGAAGACGGGAAATGTCCTTACCATGAAACTTCAAACTTCCCTTTGCAGATAACATCCGGCAGATGCATTTGATTGTCGTACTCTTGCCCATACCGTTGCGGCCAAGCAAGGCGAGCACTTCGCCTTCTGCCAACCTCAGGTTAACATCAAACAGGGCAGGGCTTTGCCCATAAGAAACAGAAACATGTTCTAGCTCAAGTAAACTCATGCTGCATTCCCCAGATAGGCTTCGCGCACGGCTGGGTCATTTCTGATTTCGTCTACCGTTCCACATGCAATGACGCGACCATAAACCAGCACTGAAATTCTGTCCGCAAGCGCAAATACCGCGTCCATGTCATGCTCAACCAACAAAATGGGCGCCTGGAAGCGCAACTCAGACAGAACCTCAGTCATTTGTTTAGTGCCACCTGCGCCAAGCCCTGCCATTGGTTCGTCCATGATGAATGCCTTGGGTGACAGGGTAAGTGCAATCGCAAGCTCTAGTTGTCGGCGTTCGCCATGGGACAGTTCCGAAGCCTTGTAGTCGAGTTGCTTTTCAAGACCTGCCTGTTCAAGCGCTTTAAGAGCGGGCTCGACAAATTCAGAATTCTTCAATGCGTTTGAAAACAGGCTAAGACGTTTACCGAGCCGGCCGATCACGCCAAGGACAGCGTTTTCTAAAACACTATCCTGCATAGCAAGTGCAGATATCTGAAACGTCCGGCCCAACCCCCTTGCGGAACGTTGCTGAGTGTTATGCGCGGTGACCGTCTCACCAGAAATCAATACATCACCTGAGTCAGGTTTCAAACCGCCGCAAATCTGCTTTATCAGGGTTGATTTACCAGCACCATTCGGGCCGATGATCGCGTGGATTTCATTGCTACGTAAATCGATACTCACGTCTTCATTCGCAGCCAGGGCACCGAACCGTTTTGTCAATTTCCGGGTTTCTAGAATCGGATCAGCCATGTGCAGCACCCTTACCGGATAGCGCGCCGATGATACCGCCTTTAGCAAATAGCACTACAACGAGAAGCAGCGCGCCGAGATAAATGTGCCAATACTCTGACAGACCACCAAGATAATGCTCCAGCAGAATGAAAACTGCTGCTCCTACCAGCGGGCCGCAAAGGTAGGATACGCCACCTAAAATTACAAAGACCAGAATTTCGCCGCTGGTCTGCCAGGAAAACATTGCCGGGCTTACAAATCTATTAAGGTCAGCAAAAAGTGCACCGGCAAGCCCGGTAATTGCTCCGGAAATGGTAAAGGCAATCAAGCGCATGCGGAACGGGTTAAGGCCAACGGTTTCCACGCGTTCTTGTGACTGGCGCGCTGCATTCAAAGCCAGTCCGAACGTAGAATGAATAATACGCCAATTGATGAATAGACAGATAATCAACAATACAAAGCAAATTCCAAAAAACTGCAGAGGAACAAGTGTGTTAAGACCAGGGAATGAATTGCGGACATAAATCGAAAGGCCATCTTCACCGCCATAGGCCGGCCATGAAATCGTAAAATAGTAAAACATCTGTCCAAATGCCAGCGTCACCATTATGAAATAAATCCCGCTGGTTCGCAGGGAAAGAGCACCAATCACCAATGCCGCCAATGCGGAGGTTACCAGCGCTACTACCCACATAATCGGCATCAACTTTGTACCTTCAATCAGAAACGGCCATTCCATTAAAGGTTCGTAGGTTTGTGCGTGGCTTGCCAGAATGCCAACTGCATAGCCGCCAATGCCAAAAAATGCAGCATGGCCAAGGCTCACCAGGCCACCCAGTCCCAAAGCTATATTCAACCCAACACCGGCAAGAGCAAAAATAGCAACCTTGGTGGCAAGTGTGATCGTGAAGGGATTATCTGTCACCTGGGCCCAGAGCGGAACAATCAGGAGGCCAGACAGAGCAATAAGATTTATAATCAGTTCGCGGGTGGATTTTTTCATGACGCTGATCCGAACAGACCCTGTGGGCGAACCAGCAGAATTACAGCCATCAGAAGATAAATCGCCATTGAAGAAATTGCCGAACCGATTAGGGTTGCTGATGACGATTCCATGAACGAGCCAAACGCAATTGGTAACAAAAAGCGTCCCAGAGTATCGGTTAGTCCAACGAGAATTGATCCGATCAGTGCGCCCTTTATGGATCCAATCCCGCCAATGACAATGACAACAAATGCCAATATGAGAACGGGTTCGCCCATGCCAACCTGTACCGACTGAATAGCTCCGATCAACGCGCCAGCTAAACCGGCCAACCCAGCGCCAAGTGCAAACACAAATGTATAAAGTCTGGAAATGTCTACCCCAAGCGCTGCGATCATTTCCCGGTCATTTTCACCGGCACGGATGCGAATGCCAAGCCGCGTCCTGGATATGAATACAAACAGCCCAGCGGCGATTACAAGTCCAATAATAATAATTGCCAGGCGATAGGATGGATACAGAATTCCTCCGGGTAGGGACACCGGTTCAGATAACCATTGGGGTGTATCCAGATAAAGCGGGAAGGAACCAAATATCCATCTTGTGCCCTCGGAAAAGATTAAGATCAACGCAAAGGTTGCAAGGACCTGATCCAGATGATCGCGTCCATATAGTCTTCGAATTACCAGGATTTCCATGAAGACGCCTGCAATTGCTGCTGCCGCGAGCGCAGCGGCCAGGGCCAGAATAAACGATCCAGTCCATGCAGAAATTGTTGCTGCTGCAAATGCACCGACCATAAACAAAGAGCCATGCGCGAGATTGATAAGGCCCATCACGCCGAATACAAGCGTCAATCCAGAGGCCATTAAAAACAGCATCACACCAAATTGCAGTCCGTTTAAAATTTGCTCAAGAAAGAGGGTAATAGTCATCAGATGGAAAAGTGCTCAAAAAATAAAGGCGGACATTTCATCATGGAAAAGCCCGCCTCAAAAGCCTGATTGATTTCAACTACATGCTGCAATCGCCAGTGTAGGCGTTTGAGTGTCCAGTCATGGATTTTGCAACGAGTTTATTGGTAAAAACATCGCCTTCTTTTACCACTTCGCGGACATAAATATCCTGAACCGGATGGTTGTTAGATGCAAAAGAGAACGAGCCGCGTACTGAATCAAAATCCGCTTCTTTCAACGCTGCACGAAATGCATCAGCATCTTTGACACTTGCCTTACCCATAGCAGACAGGATGAGATTTGCTGTATCATAGCCCTGACTTGCATACAGGGAAGGAAGACGATCATACTCGCTTTGAAAAGCTTCAACGAACTTCTTGTTGGCCGCGTTATCGATGTCTTTGTTCCACTGCGAGGTATTTTTTACACCCATTGCTGCCGCACCAACTGCTTGCAAAATGCCTTGGTCAAATGAGAACGCAGGTCCCAGAAGCGGGATATCCACACCAGAAGCAGCATATTGCTTCATAAAGCCGATGCCCATACCGCCTGGTAGGAAGAAGAACACGCTATCTGCACCGGAAGCACGGATTTGCGCAATTTCTGCGGCATAGTCTTTCTGACCAAGTTTGGTGTATATCTCGTTGTTAACATCACCTTTGTAAAAGCGTTTGTAGCCGGTAATCATGTCTTTACCCGCTGGGTAGTTAGGCGCCAGCAAAAATGAATTTCTGAAACCTGTATCATTTGCATATTGGCCAGCTGCTTCTGGCAGATTGTCATTTTGCCAGGCAACATTGAAATAGTTTTGATGGCACGCCTTACCGGCAAGAAGCGATGGTCCAGCGTTGGGTGACAGATAGAATTTGCCCTGAGCTGTTGCAGATGGGACAACGGCAATTGCCAAATTTGACCATATGATGCCGGTCAAAATATCCACTTTTTCGCTTTGAATCATCTTGTCAGCAAGCTGAACAGCAATATCCGGCTTGCGCTGATCGTCTTCGATTACGACCTCGACATCCGAATTTCCTGAATTTTTAATAGCCAGCATAAAACCGTCGCGAACATCTATTCCAAGTCCAGCTCCACCTCCGGACAAGGTTGTAATCATGCCCACTTTAAGCGGTTCGGCATAGGCCGTGATTGCAGTTGAAACCGAAAGTGCAGCTGCAATAGCAAGCGTTTTAAGCTTCATATTCTTCCTCCCATTTTCCCTTGAGATTTTTCTCAATTTCCATCGAGATCGTAAGTGTAAAAATGGTGTGACACAAGTATTCTTTCGTTCTTCGCCTCTGTTCGGAAGAGCCTTATTAACTGCCATTTAATGAACTTGTTTTATTGGTTGTGGAAGAAAAATTGATAATCGGCAGGTAGAGGATATGTCTGTGCAACCGTCAAATGAACTTATTGTTTTTGTAGAAGATGATGTAAGTGAAGCAGAGATATTTCGCGGCCTTATTCGGAAGTTAGGTGTAAATTCCTTTGTGCGTCTTTATCAAAGTGGCGCAGAGGCTCTTCGTTCAATTGCAAGTGGTGCTGATAGCGAGTTTCCAGTCAGCTTGTATGTTCTGGATATCAACCTGCCTGACATCAGTGGCACTGAATTGTGCAAAGCTATCCTGGCAATGCCGACATCTCATAGACCTCGAATTGCATTTCTCAGCCACATGCCAACGCGCGAGGCAATCAAGTTATGTGAGGAAAATCCGCAAATAGCTTTGCTGAAAAAACCGTCCAGGATTTCTGAATATAAAGACGTGATAAAGGAAATACTTGCTCTAGCAAATCCGCCTGGTGTTAAAGAAACAACCATGGAAAATGGCAATTTGCTGGCCCGCTCTTAGCTATCCCAACGTCCTACGTTTTTCATCAAGATTGATTAACTCGCCGGTAGCAAGCTCAATTCCACAAAGCGTTATAGTTGTTCCCTCCGAGGGTTCAGAGGATATTTGTGGCGTCCAATTAAGCGCAGCGCAAGCGTTTTTGACAATTGCCAGGCCAAGCCCACTGCCTTCTACTGTTCCAACATTGCTCATGCGTGTAAATGCAGTAAATACAGACTTGCCAGGTATGATGGTAAAGCCCTTGCCGTTATCCGCTATACTTAAGCAGGCCGTAGAATTGTCATGAAACCCGCATTTTACGCTGATTTCCAAACCAGTGTTTTCTTTTCGGTACTTAATAGAATTTCCGACAATATTACGCAGGATTATCTTTAACAGTTTTCGATCCGCATAGACCCGTTCTAACGCAAGGTCGAAGGTCGGTTCCAGAAATTGATATTCAAACTCCAGATCGAACATAATCTCCTGGAATATCTCCTCGATATCCAGTAGCTCGAAATTTGGCTCGATCCCGTCAATCCGAGACATTTCAAGAATGTCATTTACAACTGTGTGACAACGCTCAGAAGAGGAAGCAATCGCGTTTAAAGCAAAATGCGCTTTTTCAGAACATGAGACGTCCAGTTCTTCTTGCAAAATCTCGGAAAAAATTGCCATGCGACCCAAAGGAGCTACCAAATCGTGCGCCGCTATTCTGGCAAAATCCTCAAGCCGCTGATTAGATTTTTCCAGCTGGCTGTTCAGTTGATAGAGATTTTCGCTCTGACTTGCGACCATCCGTAGGGCGGATTCGCGTTGGGTTATGTCGATGACAACAAAAAATAATTCGTCAATCTCCTTAACCGGATTATTGATGTTTTGTTTTGCAACTTCAACGATCCGGATAGAACCATCATGCCTGACGGCGCTGCAGATAAAAATATCCGGAGAAGAGTTGTTTTTAAGATCTGGAACACTTGCCAGAAAATCACTTATCCATAAATCAATATTCTGATCTGTCTTATTGGTAGCAAATCGTTTTAGGGCATTTGAAACTGCTATTGGCGTGAAATCTGGATCAAGCGCAAAACAAAGCACCGGATTGCTCTCATAGTAATTCTTAAATCGCTGCCGTTCTAGCTTAAGCAATTGCTCATTATATGAACTTTGACGCGCAGATCTAATTCCATCTATGTGGGGCATCGCGGTTGCTTGGGTCGCGGTAGCTACAAGAATGAACTGACCTGGATCTTGCGCATGAGAGATACGAACATCAAGCTGCTCATCTACTTCTAGATGCGGTAAAGAGATTGCTGGCATTACAAATTGGCCGTTATTCTCATCAATAATTGTATTCAATTGATCACGAAGTCCGGCAAAAAGCGGGCAATCGTCAAACAAGTTTTTACCAGCAGAAATATTGAGAAGGTCTTTGCCTTCTAATTGGATAATATGTCCAGAGCTGTCAAAAGTAATAAGATCAATGAGTCCGCTGTTAACAGCATGCTGAAAAGGTAATTTATTATTGCCCGGGGGTTCAAACGAGATAGTCAAGTTCCGCTATCCTTTTGACAAGTTGTTCAAGAGCTTGTTTTACGCCTGTACCATCTTTCGCACTGCAAAGAGCGACGAACTCATTTCTTTTCTTTGTCTCAGCTACCACATCTGCAGATGGTTTGTGAATATCAGTCTTGTTGAAAATACAAATATGAGGTCTGCCCGGAAGCAAATCGTCCATTGTTTCTGACAAACGATTCATTGTCTCGTAGGTCTCAACTCTTTGTGTATCTGCAACAATCATCGCTCCAGATGCGCCATGAACATAGGGTGACGTGAAAATACCCGCGTCCATATCGCCATCGGTGTCCCACAATACAATTGACACTTCATGGTCTTCGATTGGAACTTTTACCGTGTAAAGCTGTACGCCGATGGTTGATTTGTAATCTTTGTCAAATTTATCGTGAGCGAGGCGATTAGCAATTGAGGTTTTGCCGACCGCAAGAGCACCGAGTAATAAAATTTTTAATGCTCGAGCTGCCATTTCTCGTTAAATCACTTTAGCCACTCAAATTCGACGCGGCGGTTAAGGTCCAGATTTTCGGTTGCCGTATAAATCTGATTGTCGCTACCGCGCCCGATCGCAGTAAGTCTGTCTGCATCTATTCCCAATTGGACCAACGTGTCACGGACTTTTTCGGCTCTTAACAATGAAATACTGGCATTTGTAGCCTTAGAGCCGGAGTTATCGCTGTAACCGACTACTCTTAGCCGATTTGGATACCGTAACATAGTTTTCGCAATGTCATCCAGAACCGATGCAGAAAGCGCCTGTTCCTTCAATTCTACGCCAGCATTAAAATGTATGATTGTCGAGATTATGCGTTGCTGGTCAGCCGCCTGGTACTGCTCAAGCAATTTCTTATTTTCTGCTACACGTTCAGACAGCTTCACATTATTGCTTTCGATTGCATTCGATAAAGCTTCATTGCTGTCCTGTATACGCTGGAATAGTGAATTGAGCGTACTCTTCAGTTCTTTTAAATCCGATTGCGTTGTAGCAGTTTGAGATGAAAGAGCTGTTATTTTGCTTTCGTTGGTGGATGCAGCATTTGTTGTAGCTTCAGAAGTTTGTTCTAACACCGTTGACAGCTTCCCGAGTGCGGACTGTGCATCTTTTTGAGTCTGGTTAATAAGGCTTGCAAATTCATTGCTGTTATTTGCCTGCTTCATCTCTAGTTGTTCTACTTGGGTAGAAAACTTGCCAAGTTGGGAATTTAAGGTTTCAAGCTCGGCAAATGAATTTTCAAACGCTTTGTTAAATTCATCCTTCAACGTTGATAATTGTTGACGGGTATTATTCAACTCTGCTGCAGAACTTTCAGACGTTTGCAATCGTGACAATTCCAGTACGACTTGGGTGTCTCCAAGCTGCAAATTATCTATGCCGGATTTAAGCTCAATCTGGTCGAATTGAATTGGAATGCCACCTGCTACCGTAATTGTATCACTCCTTGCATTGCCAGTTACATGGAGTGGAAATCCTACCAAGTTTGGAGCCTGGCGCGCGTATTGGTCAACCAGATTGATACGATTTTCAAATCTTTGCGACAGGTATGAAACCCAGCCTATATAGCCTAGCAATCCGGCAAGAAGAAGCCCGACGATTATCAATCCCTTTTTAGAAGCAGCCTTTTCTTCACGATAAGATTCAACCTCCAGGGCGAGTTCCTTTAACTGGCGGTTACTATCTTCATCGGCATCGAACTCAAGATTTTCGATAACTTGTACAAATGAATTATCTATCAGCTGGCGCTGTTCACCAGAAAGGCTGCCGTCAAATTCCACTGCCAGAATATGACGTGCGGAATGCCGCATCGCAATCTTCGTGCCATTGAGATCAATGGTGCGCAGTTCGGTATTACTGTCATTGCTGTAGGTTTCATTTGCAAAGGTGCTGAGGGCGGAAAGAAGGCCACTCACCATATCTTTGTTGGTTTGTTGGCCATCATCCTTGTGCCAATGACTGACCGATACCCCTGAAGCTTTTTCGATTAGCAATATTTGGGTAATACTACCGTCTGCGCTGCCTGCCAAAGTGAAGTCGCTAAGCGGTTTGCCGGTTGCAACGCTCTTTAGTTTTGCAACGACCAGCTGCGGAGAAAGCGCGCTATCAAACTTTCGGTTGATATCATCAGCAAGGTTCTGGATTGCGTTTTGAACTGCAGCAGAAACCATCCGTCCAGTGATCGGATAAAGTGCTTCGACCATATCATCGCGCGAGTTTACTATTTCCCGTTTGATGCTGGTCACAACTGACGGAGACAATGTCCGTGTCAATCCCTTCGGATCGGTTCTCTGGACTTGTTTCAGAGCTTCAAGCAAAACACTATTTAAGGTTTCCGCGAATGCCTCTTCTGACCCCGCGCGTGCGCGGACCTCATCCAACAAAGCTTCAATTTCATGAAGCTTTTGCCGCTCCTTATCAAGAAGCAACTCCCTTAAAGCTGAGAGTTCGGTCACACCTTTTTGCTCGATTTTGGCCAGGGCATTATTCCCTATTTTACGAGTTTGCCAATATCGTTGCCGACACTCTCAAACAATCCACCAATCGCACCTAACACGCGATTGCTATCCTGTTTCTGTGCATCTGCTCGCTTGGATGCTTCGTCTTCGAGACGTTGGATCTCTGAAAGAAAATTTTGCTTTGTTTTAGCTAGCTCGTTTTCCAGCTCGATAATGCGCGCTTCCAAGCCACGTTGCTCGTTGCCAAATAGAAGCTCTTTAACCTGATCGATGGTCTGAGCATTTGCTTCGTTGGTTTTTTCCAATTTTTCAGACGATTGTTCGTTCATCATACCTACCTGTAGAATAACCACTGATATAAAAACATACTTTACGTTATGTCATTAACACATCCCTATCTACACCATAAATCATGCAAAAAACCAGAGATTTTAAACAAGTTTATTCCCAGTCCATAACTACCTTGCCAGCTTCTCCAGAAATCATAGCTGAAAATCCGCTTTCAAATGCATCGATAGAAATGCGATGGGTTATCAAATCCGTAAGATCAAGGCCCGACTGCACCAAAGCGATCATTTTGTACCAGGTCTCGAAAATTTCACGACCATAAATTCCCTTAACAAGCAGCATTTTGAAGATGATCTTGTTCCAGTCGACGGCAAATTCTGTGGGTGCGATACCCAACAGAGCAATGCGTCCGCCATTATTCATTTTATCAATCATATCGCGCATCGCCGGTGCTGCACCGGACATTTCCAACCCGACATCAAATCCTTCGGTCATACCCAGTTCCTGCATGACGTCATTCAGGTCTTGCGCGGCCGCGTTCACGACATGCTGCACTCCAAGTTGCTTGGCCAGTTTGCGCCGGTAAGGACTGATGTCTGTGATAACGACTTTCCTGGCGCCTACTTTTTGTGCAACCAAAGCACCCATAATGCCAATCGGACCAGCGCCGGTTACCAATACATCCTCACCAACCAGATCGAAGCTCAAAGCGGTATGAACCGCATTTCCAAGCGGATCAAAAATCGCGGCTATCTCATCAGAGATATCATCAGGAATTGGCACCACATTGTCTTCAGGAATACAGACATACTCGGCAAATGAACCTGGTCTGTTCACGCCTACACCAAGTGTATTACGGCAAAGATGGCCTCTGCCGGCGCGGCAGTTTCGGCAGGTTCCACAAACCACATGCCCTTCGCCAGATACTCTTTGACCCCGTGCAAATTTTCTTGCTGCGCTGCCCGTATCAACGATTTCACCACAAAATTCATGCCCAACTACCATGGGTACTGGAACTGTATTTGCTGACCATTCATCCCATTTCCAGATATGAACATCAGTTCCGCAGATTGCAGATTTCCTGACCTTGATCAGAACTTCATCGGGGCCGGGTTCAGGAACCGGAACCGTTTGCATCCACAAACCTTCTTCTGGCTTTGCCTTAACCAACGCCCTCATTTCATTGCTCATTGAATGATCCCCATGTCTTTGCCAACGGCAATGAATGCATCAATTGCTGTATCAAGTTCTTCACGTGAATGAGCAGCAGACATCTGTGTGCGTATGCGATCTTGGCCGCGAGGAACTACTGGAAAGCTGAAAGGGGCTACATAAACACCTTTTTCATCCAGCCGTTTTGCCATTTCCTGTGCAAGTTTGGGGTCCCGCAGCATAACCGGAATTATCGGGTGCTCACCCGGCAGGAGATCAAATCCAGCTTCAGACATGCGCGCCCTAAAATGCGTTGCGTTTTCTTCCAGCCGGTCTCGCCGTTCAGTTGACGCCTCCAGCATATCAATCACCTTGATGGATGTTTCCGCAATGACAGGTGCGAGCGTATTTGAAAAAAGATATGGTCGTGAACGTTGACGAAGCCAGTCGACAACTGGTTTTCTAGCAGAAGTGTAACCGCCTGAAGCACCACCAAGTGCCTTGCCAAGCGTGCCGGTCATGATATCTACCCGATCCATAACGCCACAGTGTTCAATGCTGCCCCGTCCGGTTTTTCCGACAAAACCTACAGCGTGGCTGTCATCAACCATGACCATTGAATTGTATTTCTCTGCCAGATCACAGATATCGTGGAGTTTTGCGATATACCCATCCATTGAAAAAACGCCATCGGTTGCAATCAACCTGAAACGGGCGTCCTGGGCTGCTTGGAGTTGTACTTCAAGGTCAGCCATATCTGAATTGGCATATCTAAACCGCTTAGCCTTGCAGAGGCGAACACCATCGATGATAGAAGCATGGTTTAATGCGTCTGAAATGATTGCATCTTCTTCGCCGAGAAGCGTTTCAAACAATCCTGCATTGGCATCAAAGCAGGAAGCATAAAGAATGGTATCTTCATAACCGAGAAACCGCGAAATCCTTTCTTCAAGTTCCTTGTGAATATCCTGCGTGCCACAGATGAACCGCACCGACGACATGCCATACCCACGGTGTTCCAGTGCTTTGCAGCCAGATTTAATAAGGTCCTCATTATCGGACAAACCGAGATAATTATTGGCACATAGATTTATGACTTCGCGATCGGAGTTTAGTGACACCGTACCCGATTGCCGAGAAGTGATAATGCGTTCTGTCTTATACAGGCCATTCTCTCGCAGCTCATCCAGTTCGCTGTTAAGATGGTCAACAAAAGCTGCAGTCATGATTGCAGGCTCCCATTTATGTTGGAAAGAAAATCAGACAACAGGAAGAATAGTTTGCAAGTCTTGATTTCACAATCATCAATTGTACGGACAGCCACGATTTTTAATCGGGTTTTGCAAAATTGAATTTCATGTCTGACAAAGCCAACTGTGTTGCTAAGTTGTTCAGACCGTTTCAGCTGCAAGCCTTATTGCCTCATTTACGTGGTGCGGTGCATTGGCGTCCTTTATCCTAGCTTCAAATTTCAGATCGTCCGGTGCCCAATGATAATTGAGAAGATGTAATGTCCCCGCTTTAAGTGAATCCTCCACAATGGCGCGCGGCAAGCATGCAACACCCAAGCCTTGCAAAGTCATATGCAGGCAGGCTGCCAGGCTAGTCGAAGGAACCAGCCTTACAGGTTGTTTCAAGTCTGCAAAATGTTTTTCCGTTTGCTGAAAAGGTACGGTATTTCGCGCATGTGAAAGGATCACAATTTCAGACATCATCTCAGAGCTGATTTTCATACCTTTTAGCTTCATATCCGGAGATGCAACCCAAACAAGGGGCACATCGCCAAGCCTTACCTGCTGGCTTGTTTCTTGGTCAAATGGTCCGCTTTGAAATGAAAGGTCGATGATGCCTTTCGTGAGCATGGTTGCCAATGCCTCCGAAAGATCGACGGTTAGATCGACAGTTATATGATGAAATTCAGCACTATAGGCATTCAGGAATTCACCCAGCCAGGAATGAGCAATCGTTTCCGTTACCCCTAATCGCAATACCCCTTCAAACAGCGAAGGATTTTCCGCGGCTACCATCAGGTTATCGACAGCAGATAAAACGTCCTGCGTTTTCCCGAGCAATTGTTTGCCGATTGGTGTTAACCTTACAGAACCTGCGTCGCGTTCCATTATGATTTGGCCCAATCGGTTTTCCAAAGTGTTTATTCGATTGGAGATATTGGGTTGTGTAGTATTAAGTACTGCGGCCGCGTTTTTAAAGCTTCCCAGTTTGGCAACCTGCGCAAAGGCCTCCAATTGTTTGAGACTAATACTTGCCATTGGTTACTGGCCCCTCATCAAAATAGATAATCAATAAATAAATAAAAATGATACTATTCATAAAATTAAATAATTGGAATTGATAATTTTTGCACGCTAGCTTGTATCTCAAAAGGGCTATGACATGACAAATCCATCTATCAGATTAGGCGCAGATATTGGCGGAACCTTCACTGATGTTGTGTTGGAGGTTGATGGTACACTGCATTCAGCAAAAGTTCTGACAACCTACGCAGCGCCGGAAAATGCAATCGTCGATGGGATGCATCAGGTATGCGAAAAGGCAGGCATTAAGCCTGGTGCCATTGGTCAGATTATTCATGGCACAACGCTTGCGACCAACGCCCTGATTGAGCGGCGCGGAGCAAAGACCGCTTTCATCACCACGCAAGGGTTTCGTGATGTAATAGAAATGCGCACCGAGAGCCGGTTTGAGCAATATGATTTAAACCTGACCTTGCCTGAACCATTATTACCAAGGCAGCGCCGATATGTCTTGGGGGAACGTATTGCGGCCACTGGTGAGGTGCTGATCCCTCTTGATAGAAATGCAGTTGAGGCGCTGGTCGATGAATTGGCAATCGCCGGGTATGAGAGCATCGCAGTTGGTTTTCTACATTCATATCTTGATGACATGCATGAAAAACTGGTTCGCGATGTCATTCATCAGAAAATCCCGGACGCAATGGTGTCGCTCTCCTGTGAAGTCTCACCGCAAATGCGTGAATATGAGCGCTTTAATACTACGATTGCGAACGCCTACATCAAACCGCTTATGAAAAGCTATCTTAGCCGCCTGGGGTCGCGATTGAATAGTGAGGGCGTAGATTGCAAAATTTTTCTGATGCATTCCGGAGGCGGAATAATATCAATCGAAAGTGCAGCAGAATTTCCTGTTCGCCTGGTGGAGTCCGGTCCAGCGGGTGGGGCAGTATTTGCAGCAAATATTGCAGCGCGCTATGGACTTGAAAAAGTTCTATCCTTTGACATGGGTGGGACAACGGCGAAAATCTGCCTGATCAAAAATCAAACTCCGAAAACCAGCCGAGTGTTTGAGGTGGCAAGGACCTATCGTTTCAAGAAAGGGTCCGGCATGCCGATTTCTATTCCGGTAATTGACATGGTTGAAATTGGTGCGGGCGGCGGTTCGCTGGCGCATGTGGATTCGATGCGCCAGATACGGGTTGGGCCAGAATCTGCTGGGTCTGAACCAGGGCCGGCCTGCTACGGAAACGGCGGTGAAAGCCCTGCCGTGACGGATGCAGATCTCATTCTGGGAAAACTGGACCCTGAGAATTTTGCTGGCGGATCAATCAGACTTTCCCCGGAAAAATCAAGCAGTGCACTCGATGATCAAATTGGAAGCAAACTCTCAATGGATGCGGAAACCGCAGCATTTGGTGTTGCTGAAGTCGTTGATGAAAACATGGCCAATGCTGCACGAGTACATGCGGTAGAAAACGGCGAAGATTTGAACGAATATACGATGATTGCTTTTGGTGGCGCTGCTCCGCTTCATGCTGCCCGGCTTTGCGAAAAGCTCGGGATTTCCCGTTTGCTCGTGCCTCCTGGGGCGGGGGTTGGTTCAGCAATAGGCTTTCTAAGGGCGCCTTTCAGTTTTGAGGCAACGCGTTCGGTTTATATGAAATTGTCAGAGTTTCAGCCGGATAAAGTAACGCAAATTTTTTCTAACCTTCAGAAGGAAGCCACGGGATTCGTGCGAAGCTGTGATGGGCAGTCAGATATATTGTCAGATTTCAAAGTCTATATGCGCTACACCGGTCAGGGATGGGAAATTCCGGTTGAACTCACACATGACCAAGTGATGAGCCCGGATGAAGAAACCTTTCGGAGCCTTTTTGAAGCTGACTACACAAAATTATTTGGCCGCCCGGTGCATGGTATGGAGGCGGAGATTACGGTTTGGGCAGTAAATGCAACAACGCCGCCACAATCAGTTGCCAGGATCAAAGAAAAAGCATCAGGCTCTGAAGCACACTCACACCTAGCTCGTAAAATTTTTGATCCGGCATTAGGGCATTCAGCAGAAGCAAAGATTTTAAACCGTGAAGCAATGCAACCAGGTCAAACGGTAGAGGGCCCAGCAGCAATTACAGAAGATGAAACCACGATTATTATGCCTTCCAGTCGCAATGCAATCTGTCAGATTGATGGCTGTATTGATATCTCAGCGAAGGCATAGGGAGATACGACATGACAAAAACTCATTCAACCGTTTCCTTACAGGTAATGTGGAACCGCCTGATTTCTATCGTAGAGGAACAGGCTCAAGCATTGGTGCGAACCGCTTTTTCAACCTCTGTGCGCGAGGCGGGCGATTTATCTGCGGGGGTCTATGATGTCCAAGGTCAAATGCTTGCGCAAGCAGTGACCGGCACCCCAGGTCACGTCAATGCTATGGCAGACGCCGTTGCACATTTTATTCGCCGGATTGGTCATCAAAATATGTTCGAAGGCGATGTTTATATTACCAATGACCCCTGGGAGGGAACGGGCCACCTACATGATATTACGATCGTTTCGCCCTCGTTTCGCGGTGGTGTTTTGGTCGGATTTTTTGCCTGCACTGCGCACATTGTTGATATTGGTGGTCGTGGGTTTGGTGCAGATGCGGCAAGCATTTACGAAGAGGGCCTTTATATACCGATCATGAAATTTGCTGAGCGCGGCAAAGTGGATGGTACTTTGGTGGTGATTGTTCGCGGAAATGTCCGAGAGCCAGATCAGTTGATCGGTGACATGTACGCGCTTGCGACATGTAATGAGATTGGTCATCGCCGACTGATGGAAATGATGAACGAATTTACGCTTGTGGACTTGGAGGCGGTTGCCGGATTCATTCTAGAAAATTCTCGAACTGCAACGCTTGAGAAAATCAATGCTCTGCCGCGCATGTCTGCAGCCGGTGAAATGACCATAGACGGGTTTGAAAAACCGATCACGTTGAAAGTAGAGCTTTCAATTGAGAAAGATCGGATCCTGACTGACTTTGAAGGCACATCAGGGCTTGATAAAAAGGGTATCAATGTGCCGCTGGTCTACACCAAGGCCTATGCCTGCTACGCGCTTAAATGTGCAATTGCACCGGAAATTCCAAACAACGCGGCATCGCTTGCACCGTTTGAAATTACCGCTCCGGAAAATTCGATTGTTAATGCACTGCATCCGGCTCCTGTCGCCTTGCGTCATGTTATCGGACATATGATACCGGATACGGTTTACAATGCGCTTGATAAGATCCTGCCAGAAACAGTTCCAGCTGAAGGGGCAGGATGCCTGTGCAATTTTCAGGTATCACTACGCCCCCGTACTGATCAACAGGCACCGGATCATGCGGTACGCTCAGAAGTGCTGACGTTCAATTCCGGTGGGTCTGGTGCCAGGCCGACGCAGGACGGAATGAGTGCGACGGCCTTTCCTTCCGGCGTCATGACCATGCCTGTTGAAGCAACCGAGCATACCGGTCCGGTTATTATTTGGCGCAAGGAGCTGCGCGTCGATAGCGGTGGCGCAGGACAATATCGTGGTGGTCTGGGCCAATATATGGAAGTTGGTGCCGCTGAAGGGCACGAGTTTGACTTTCAAGCTATGTTTGACCGGGTCAATCATCCCCCACGTGGGCGTGATAGCGGTAAAGACGGTGCGCCAACAACAATCGGTCAGGATGATGGAACGCCAATGAATGGTAAGGGCAAACAGTTCGTTCCCCATGGAAGGAAAGTCATGCTCGCATTTCCTGGAGGTGCTGGTTATGGCGATCCGGCGACCCGTAACCCTGAATTCGTAAAACGGGATCTTGCACGCGGTTATATTTCAGATGCTGCTGCACGGGACGATTATGGATTGAGTGAAGAAGAAATCGAAAGCATAAGATTTGGAGTATCGAAAGGGGAGGTTTGATGGAAACAGTTCCCAAGCCCTTTCGAAGATCATTTAGCTTAAGCTGAAGCCAATCCAGATTATGAAAATCTAATCAATGGCAATTGCTGACGTAGAACATAAGCACCTATTCCAGCCTACAGCTACAAATGGGTATGCCGTGCATTGATCCTCTACCGGATCTCTAATTTCAATTTGATTACAACATGGTTGCAAAAGCGACCGAAAAGCATGAAAAGCACAAACAGATAAGTTTACCCGGTAGATCAGAAATTCGGAAAATAAAAATGCCAAAAATAAGTCTAGACGAAATCCAATCAACGACGAAAGCTGCCTTGGAAAACCATGGTGCAGCTCCGTGGATTGCTGATGAAGTAGCCAGGGCGGTTCGTAAGGCAGAAGCCATTGGTAATCGGATTTGTGGGCTTTATTATCTGGAGAGTTATTGCAAACAATTAGTTTCTGGGCGTGTTAAAGGAGATGTTGAACCTGCGGTAACCCATCCGCGGCCAGCAACAATCACTGTTGATGCAAAATTCGGATTTGCTCAGTCGGCATTTTCGCGCGGATTACCTGATGCCGTTTCAGCCGCCAGAGAATTTGGCGTTGCAAGTCTGGCTATATGTCATGCCCATACCTGTACATCATTGGGATATTTCACTGAACAGATTGCTAGTCAGGGGTTAATTGCTCTTGGTATGACCAACGCTTCTCCGATTGTTGCCCCTCCTGGTGGTAAGACCCGGGTTATCGGCACCAATCCGATTGCGTTCTCTGTGCCCGATGGGGAGGGCGGTCTTGCGATGCAATTTGATCAATCAACAACCACCGTAGCCCTTGGTAAAATCACTATGGCCAAAGCAGCAGGAGAAACTATTCCTGAGGGCTGGGCAGTAGACCAGAACGGTGATTCAACCACTAGTCCGGAAGATGCTCTCAAAGGGTCTCTGGTTAGTATGGGCGGATATAAGGGATGGGGATTTGGTTTGATGGCTGAAATACTTGCAGCAGGCATGACGGGTGGCACCATCAGCCGGCACGTCGCGCCACTAAAAGCACCAGAGGGACAACCCCACGATTTGGGACAATATTATCTGCTTGTCGATCCAGCGAATTCCCCGGAGTTTTTTGAACGACTGGAACATATTGCCGATGGTGTTGCGCAGGATGAGGGAGCAAGGATGCCGGGACAGGGTAAAGTCGATAGTGATCCGGTAGAACTTGAGGTTGCAGTTTGGCAGCAAGCTCGGGCACTTGCCGGACTAAATTGACGAATCCTGCAAATCTATAAATGCCTGACAAACGATGGCATATACAAACATGTGCCATTCGCTTTTTGTAACGCTAATAATTAGGCGTTTGATAAAGAGTGTTGGATTGATCGCAGTTGACATGTCCTGACAATCTGGCCGATAGATATTGAATTCTCAGTCATGCCCGGCCAGTCAGGATACTTTTTTTGAACGGATGTCGTTGGAGGCTAACATTTGACGGCATTTGTTGTCCCCTAGACGGTATAAACCTTCAGTGATTTCACTGAGCATACTATCCTAGGTTCCCTTGCAGCGCGCGCATCTTCCACGAAGTTCAATTACCGATTTGTTAAGTGAAAAATTGATCGCATTGGCAAGCTCCTTTACGGCGTTTATCAGATTTTCACCGATCAACTCCTCAACGTTGCCACAGGTCTCACATATTGTGAACATGACCGTTTCTTTATCCTCACCTTCGCAGGAAGGATGTTGGCAGGCGACAAAGGCATTTAGGCTTTCAAGGCGATGAACCAGCCCAAACTCCACCAGTTTGTCTAGTGCTCGGTAAACCTGTAGGGGCGCTCGGAAACCGTGATCTCGAAGTACATCTAGAATTGTATAGGCACTTAAAGGTCCTTTTGCATCGGACAGGGCGTTCATCACTAAGGATTGGTTTTTTGTAAGGTCAACAGCTAAATTAGGGTGCTTACTCATTAAAGCGATCCTTTAGGTAGTTTGGCGCGTTCTGCACGCGCATTCCGGTTCTTCATAAAATTCGGAATTGGCAATACGGAAATAATAAACAATGCCAAAGCTGCTACAACAATGCTCGGTCCAGCTGGTGTATCCCATTCGAGCGATCCGAACAGTCCACCAAATACCGCAGCTACTCCAATAAGCGATGATAGAACGGCCATCTGTTCTGGGCCTGTTGCAAACCTTCGTGCAGCGGCAGTTGGAATAATCAGCAGGGCGGTTATCAGTAATACTCCCACGATTTTCATAGAAATTGCAATGACGGCCGCCATCAGCACCATGAAGACAATGTTAGCGCGTTCTGGTCTCATGCCTTCTGCTTGGGCAAGTTCGACGTTTACGGTCGCGGCAAACAATGGGCGCCATATTGTCAATAGAATAGCCAGAACAATAGCACCACCGCTCCAGATGATCAGAATGTCAAATGGGGTTACGGCTAGAATATCTCCAAACAGAAAACCCATCAAATCAACTCTTACCCAAGTCATAAAAGCCAACGCGACTAAACCTACTGCCAGAGCCGAATGGGCAAGCAGGCCAAGAATCGCGTCGGATGAAAGCGTGGCACGGCGTTGCAGCAAAAGCAGTGATAACGAAACACAAACGGAAATAGCAAATACGGCGAGGGTTATGTTAATTTCAAAAAGAAGCGCTAAGGCGACACCAAGCAATGCAGCATGGGAAAGCGTATCACCAAAATAGGCAAGCCTTCGCCAGACAATAAAACATCCAAAAGGACCTGCGATTAGGGCCACTCCGGTTCCGGCAATCAAGGCGCGGCTGAAAAAGTCACCCAACATTCGTATCTGCCTCGTTTTTGTCATCTGAATGATCGTGGGCGTGATGCCCGTCATCGGGATGACAATAATCGGTAACTGAGCCATCTTGATGGCGGACGCTGCCATCTGGCAGGTGTTCATGGTCATGTTTGTGTTCATAAATAGCAAGGCCGCTGGTTGCGCGCGCGCCGAACAGGGCTTTGTACTCCTCACTGGAAGCCACAACAATTGGTGTCCCAGAACAGCAAACATGTCCATTGAGACATAATACCCGATCTGTAGCAGCCATAACCACGTGAAGATCATGTGATATGAGAAGAACGCCACAATTCAATTTATTGCGGATTTTCTTAATCAGATCATACAAAGCAATCTCGCCCTTAAAATCTACACCCTGCACAGGCTCATCGAGCACGAGTAGTTCTGGCTTTGTTGCGATGGCACGGGCAAGTAATATACGCTGAAATTCCCCGCCAGACAGTGTTCTGACCTCAGCTTTGGCAAGATGAAGCGTCTCGGTTTCTGACATCGCGTTGATTACTTCTTCATGGCTTACCTTGCCCGTAAGGCCCATAAAGCGCCTTACCGTCAGGGGCAAAGTCCAGTCAAAAGCCAGCTTTTGCGGCACATAGCCAACACGCAAACCCTGACGTTGCGTGGCAGTGCCCTCATCAGGGTTTATGATGCCAAGAGCCATTTTTGCAGAGGTGGATTTGCCCGAGCCATTGGGACCGATCAAGGTAACAATTTCACCTGGCTCAACGGTCATGGAAACACCTCGCACAAGCCATCTGTCACTGCGAAATACGCCAGCGGAATCTAGGGAAATCAAGGACTCGGTTTTTTGTAGCATACTGAATTTGAAGCTAATCGTCTGGATATCAAATTTTCGGAGTTGATCTTGCTTATGGCACACGTTATATCATTACACAACGATGTAATAAAGTAACATCGCAATATAAAAACCCTACAACGAATAGTAAAAACATTACAGTGTTTTTCCAGCATTTGGAGTTTAAAATGCGCCTTGCGAAATCAGCTCTTCTAGCCTCTACATTTCTCACTTTTGCACCAATTGCTGCCTATGCAGATGTAAAGGTTGTTGCTTCCATTAAGCCTATTCATTCCTTGGTTTCAGCGGTTATGGAAGGTGTCGGTTCGCCGGGACTGATCATCGATGGCGCTGGATCCCCACATACATATGCCCTGAAACCCTCCCAAGCTCAGGAACTTGAAAATGCAGACGTCGTGTTCTGGATTGGTCACGAATTGGAGGCTTTCCTTGAAAAGCCACTTGAGGCGATTGCGACGAAGGCTAAGTCTGTAGAACTTATTGATGCACATGATCTGGTTAAGCTGAAGTTTCGAGAAGGCGGCGCCTTTGATGATCACGGTCACGATGACCATGCTGAAGACAAGCACGATGATCACGGTCACGATGACCATGCTGAAGACAAGCATGATGATCACGGTCACGATGACCATGCTGAAGACAAGCATGACGACCATGCTGAAGACAAGCACGATGATCATGCCCACGATGACCATGCTGAAGACAAGCATGATGATCATGCTGAAGACAAACACGACGACCATGGTCACGATGATCATGCGCACGGTCAGTTCGATCCTCACGTTTGGCTGGATCCGATAAATGCCAAAGCTCTTGTTCATGAAATTGAAGAAGTTTTGGTTGAGGCTGATTCAGCCAATGCAAAGACGTATGAAGCTAATGCAAAGGCGGTAATGGAAAAACTCGACGAACTTGCCAGTGAGGTTTCTGCGCAGTTAGAGCCCGTGAAAGGCAAGGGATTTATCGTTTTCCATGATGCCTATCAGAACTTTGAAAACCGTTTTGGCTTGTCCGCAGTCGGATCAATCACGGTTTCTCCCGAGGTATTGCCTGGGGCTGATCGGATAAACAAATTGCAAGGTAAAGTTAAGGACCTGAGTGCCACTTGCGTATTCTCAGAACCACAGTTCGAGCCCAAACTGGTGACGACTGTGACGGAAGGTACTGGAGCTAAAACCGGTGTGCTTGATCCACTTGGTGCATCTATCGAGAGCGGACCAGATCTCTATTTCACACTGATCCGCAACATGTCGGTGTCGTTTAAGAATTGTCTTTCGTAAATTAACCAGCTTTATAAACATCATCAGCAGGCAGTTCTTACTGCCTGTTTTTTTCAACCACTAATGTAATGGTATAACATAATGTTAGAAAACAACGTACCAGTGACCGTGCTTTCAGGCTTTTTGGGAGCTGGCAAAACTACTCTTCTCAATCACATTTTGAACAATCGGGATGAACAACGCGTTGCAGTCATAGTAAATGACATGAGCGAAGTTAACATCGATGCTAGTCTTGTTCGTGAAGGTGGTGCCAATCTTTTACGCACGGATGAACAATTGGTTGAAATGACCAATGGATGCATTTGCTGTACACTGCGTGATGATTTGCTTAAGGAAGTTACCACACTTGCACGGGAGGGGCGTTTTGATCATCTATTGATCGAATCTACAGGTATTTCTGAACCACTCCCGGTTGCATCCACCTTCGAGTTTCGTGATGAGGAAGGGTTCAGCCTTTCAGACGTTGCAAAGCTTGATTCCATGGTGACAGTCGTCGATGCAGCAAGCCTATTAAAGGACTATGCCTCCTGCGACTTCTTGCGTGACCGTGGCGAAACGCTCGGAGATGAGGATGATCGAACGCTGGTCGATCTCCTCGTAGACCAAATCGAGTTTGCTGATACGATTATTCTCAACAAGGTATCTGAAACTTCTCCTGGAAATCTGAATACAGCACGGAAAATCGTCCGCTCACTTAATCCAGATGCGGTATTAATTGAAACCGATTTCTCCGAAGTTCCAACCAATGAAGTTCTTGGCACCGGTCGGTTTGATTTTGACAAGGCGCACGAGCATCCCCTCTGGTTCAAGGAACTAAATGGGTTTGCTGATCATATCCCGGAAACTGAAGAGTATGGAATCCGTTCGTTTGTCTATAATGCCAGGCGGCCATTTGATCCGGCCAAATTCAAGGCATTTATCGATAGCTCCTGGCCCGGCGTAGTCAGAGCAAAGGGATTCTTCTGGCTTGCGACCAGGCCCCGGTTTGTTGGAGAATTATCTATGGCAGGCGCGTTAGTACGGGCAGAAAAGCGCGGTATATGGTGGTCAGCAGCGCCTAAGGAATACTGGCCGGATGATCCGCAATGGCTGGAGGCGATGGAACCTTATTTTGATCCTGTCTGGGGCGATCGTCGCCAGGAATTGGTTTTCATCGGCTTCGACCCGATGGACGAAGCCAGAATCAGGAAGGATCTTGACGAGTGTTTGGTATCTACGCCCGCTTTTGTTCCCAAGCTCTGGGATAACATTTTTGATCCGTTTCCTGCATGGGAAATGAAGGAGCTATGAGCACAGTTCGGCAGACGGTAGAAAATGCAGCAATTGGCATAGCTGTTCTAGAGGATCGGGATCAATTCACGATGTTACGTCAACCAGGCGTTGCAGCAGCAATTTGGCGTCGCCAACTACCGACAGATTTCCAAAGCTGGGTTGATGAACTGCCGCTCGAAAACCTTCCCTGCGCTCGCGTAACTGTAAGGACAGAATTAGTGCGCGATGCGGTGGAGGCAATTTGTGCCAATGCTGGAATTCCCAACAATTCCAAGCGGCAATTATTAGTTGATGATGCCGTGTTGCTTGCGACAGAGTTTGCTGCCTTGATGGATACGGAATTCCTGCGCCTGAGATACGATGTCATAAGAGACGATGCATGCCGCAAGTTTCACATAGATGCTGTGACAGCTCGATTGGTTTGCACCTATCGAGGACTTGGTACCCAGTATGGAATTTCAACTGATGGGGAGAACCCCAAACGCATTTTCTCTGCACCAACTGGGGCGCCGATGTTGCTTCGTGGAACCAAATGGCCAGAACCACCGGTATCTGGCCTTCTGCATCGATCGCCGCCAATTGAAGGCACCGACATGACCAGGCTCGTTTTCGTGATTGATCCGATCTTCGAGCATTCTAGTGAAACGTGAACCATTCAGAGTCTGAGCCCCAATTTACGCAAATCCTTCCAGATTAAAGCGGCCACTTTTCAATAGATTGCGATTTTTTTGAAAAGAGGGTGAAGATAGGCCCCAGCAGTCCAACCATTTTTCCAGTGAAGGCAGGCTTACCTGTTTCACAAAGAGACTTTAAATTGCTGGAAATAAAGCCCTGGCTGCTGACCATCTCTTTTGCCAGTTTACTGCCAGGTACAAGACCATCTATCCTCAACTCAAATTCTGTCCCACCGTCTTTGTCCGTAAGGGTGTAAGTAACGGTGACGGGCGGTTCATCAATGTTAGTCATTTTGAACGTATGCGAGTAGACATTTGGCGGCTCGAACCTGAGAACTTCACCAACAACCATCGCAAATTTACGGTTGGCGCTAACCATTCGATAGTTCACCCCGGCACGCATCCCGTCTTTGGTTTGGCAAATGGAGCCAAAGAAAAAAGGCAACGCTTCGTCCGTTTTGACTAGCGCACTCCAAACAGTGTCTTTTGGTGCATTTATGAAAACACGGTTGATATTGGTAGTTTCGGAAGTCATCTAAATCAGTCCTCTTTCTTTGGTGCTAAAGCTTCTGCTGTAGCTTTGATGAGGCTCATACGATCGAGCCAATGAGCGGAAAACTTGTCAGTCCAGCGTTCGTAAATTGCCTGAATTGGGACAGCGTTCATATACAATCGACGAGCGCGCCCATCCCTCTCGCTAATCACCAACTTTGCTTCCTCCAGCACTTTTATGTGATTCATTACAGCGATACGTGTGACATCAAACTTGTTGGCAAGTTCGCCAACAGTCATTCCTGGATTGTTGCGTAAATGATCCAACATTTCTCTCCGGGATGTGTGGGAGAGGGCGGAAAAGACCTGATCCATCTCATTATTAGTAATCATGTAATTACATTATTACATATAGATTTCAAGTCAAGCTGTTTTTGAACCAACATAGCCTGGATAAACTTAGCCACATAGAAATGCAGCTAAACCAGTTTCCGGCCTATACAATGGTTCGTTGGAATACTGAGTTACCTTCTAGATCGCAAAAACGTCCGCTTGCTTAGGTTAGTCGGAAACAGCAGGTGTTTTACTGGAGTGGATTGCTCCTTCAGCATCGACGTATTATGCGCGATACAGCAGTCTACACAATCTGCCTGAAATGATCTATCCAACTGGGCACAAAGCGAATGTTTTTTTTAAACCAAAGCAGCAAGACAATCGCTGCACTAGGTCACAGTAAACTGTCCCATCATGCCACAATCTTCATGCTCAAGAATATGACAATGATACATGTAAGGTTTTTCCTTGGTCGCCTCATAATCAAACGTGACCAGTACATTTGACCACCCTTCTTCGACATGGACCATATCTTTCCAACCTTGGGCATAAGCCGGAGGCGTAGTGCCGTTTTGGGTCAAAATTCGGAATGAGCACCCATGAATATGAAATGGGTGGAGTTGATCATCAACAGCAATTTGCCAGATCTCGGTGTCGCCTTTGCGGACCTCTTGATCAATGCGATCCATATTCATGGGACGCCCATTGATGCCCATACCACCAGTACCACAAATATTGCCCCAGGCGGCAGCAAGCGCTGCGAGTTGTTCACCATCGCCCATGTTTAATTCGAAGGAACGGGTTACTGTTGCTTTGGAAATGTCTGGTGGCGATAAATTGGCAAGGCCATCAGGAATAGACCCTGTAAAACCTTTATCTGCATTGCGAGTAAGCTTAAGGGCAGTCTGTGTTTTTCTTATACCGATAAGGCTGCTTAAAAAGCCAAGCACACTTTCGTCACCATCAAATTCTACCATCAAACTGTTACTTTCCATCTCGCTCATGTCCACGAGGATTTCATAGCGTTCGCCTGATGACATCAGTATGGTTTCACTCTCCACTGTAGAGTTTAAAAAACCACCGTCAGAAGCAATTACTCTAATAGGACCGGTCGCCATCGAAAGAGTAAGGAAACGCGCATTGCATGCATTGAGAATGCGAAGTCGAACAAGGCCCGTAGGTACCGTTTGCGCAACTGGAGCAATAGCGCCATTTACGACCAGGGTTTCGCCAGCGAAACCCTCTTCAAACAATTCACCCGTCAGGGTGTATGTCATTTTACCATTAGTATCGAAGTCTTTGTCCTGCAAGATGAGCGTAAAATCATCAACGCCGTAGGTCTTCGGTAGATCAGCAGAAAGGCTTGCATCATCTTCAATCAGTAAGACGCCCGCTAAGCCATTGTAAGTCTGTTGTGATGTTTTGCCATGGGTATGGGAATGAAACCAGTTCATAGATGCATGTTGCTCAATCCGTATATCAGGTGACCAGGTATTTCCCGGCTCTATTTCTTGATGGGGACCACCATCTACATCGCCGGGGATATGAAGACCGTGCCAATGCAAAGTGCTGACATCGTCAATACTGTTGGTGATATTGAATGGAAGAGATTGCCCTTGTTTGACGCGCAATACGGCCCCCAGATAATCATGATTTATACCATAGGTCGGGCTGGCGAAACCATTGCCAAAATCATGTGTAGACCGTTGTAGATTAAGCGAAATTCTGCGGTCGATTCCGCCAATGACATCCACCATAGGCAGAGAAGGAAGTGGCTTCATTGTCGTTTGGGCAAAGCCAGGGCTAGCCAGCAAAGTAGCGTTTGAAGCGGTGCCAACCAAAAAATTTCGACGCGTTATGTTCATAAACAGCTTCCTCAAATAAATTAGCTTTGCCTAAATGAACAACCTCACACTAGTCTGTCTGGAAGTTTACAAAATTGTATAGTTTGGAAACTGCACTTCTACCTTTAGCCCACGACCATCAGGCCCATCATCCAGTAACAAGGATGCATTATGAAGATCACAAATTGCGTTGACCATGGCGAGGCCAAGCCCATGCCCAGAACCTTGGCGTACGTTTTCGACCTGATAAAGAGGCTGTAAAACACTTTGGCGCTCTTGGGCAGGGATGCCGCCTCCCTGGTCTGTAACCGAGAGAGTTGCACCATCAATTCTCAACATTATCGTTTGTCCAACTGGCCCATAGCGCAAAGCATTCTGTATAAGATTTGCAACCAGTTGAATGAGCAAATTATAGTCACCCAAAATCTGCTCAGTATTAAGGATTTCTAATACGATTCTATGCCCATCATCTGCCACGACTGGTTCATAGATCTCCATAATCTGATGTGCCACTTCAGACAGTGTTAGCGTTTTAAACGCCGCTTTGCCCATGCCGTTTTCAATATATGACAGCCGTAAAAGCGCATCAAAGATACTGTTGATATCATCAATCTGTTCAAGTGCGTCTTGAAGATCTTCTGCTCGTACGGCTTGACCCGTTTTTGTCAAAGAGCTGAGGCGTGTTTCTAGTTGTGCACGCAGTCGCGCAAGTGGCGTTTTCAGGTCATGCGCAATATTGGAAGATTGCACACGCATCTGCGTCATGGCGTTGTCTAAAAGCTTGGTTGTGACATTGATTTGTTCAGCCAATAGGCTCAGATCATCATTTCCCTCAAGCTTTATGATGGTATCCAAGTGGCCTTGTCCCACTTTAGCCAAGCCGGAATTGATAACACCAAGCCGCCTTTGCCCGCGCTGTGCGAGCCACAGAACTGCAATAATAGTTGCTAACAGAGTGAATAGCAGTGTGACTTGCATTCCGCCTGCTACAATATTGCGGAGTATCTCCTCTTGTTCGATATCTTCGCCGAGAACAATGCGTCCATGGTTTGTGGTTTTCACCAAATATCGAAAATCCGGTTCCTCTTCTTCTGTATCAATGTGTTGAAAGCCGTCTGGCCAATCGACTTCCCGGATTTCTGCTGACTGTCCTGCTTCTGGTTTTGGAAGGGGGTTGCCCGCGTCAAGCGTCGTTACCGAAATCTCCATGCGCGCAGCAAGACGCTGATCAACAGCATCTGTCATGTCATTATAGATCAACCAAAATGTTGTACCCCAGGCAATAATTGAGATTATCGCAAACAGGCTCAATAGCCATAAGGCTTGGCGGATGCTGGAAAGACGCAGTGCTTGTTTAATCGCTATTGAAAACATAGCCTGTGCCCCGAATTGTCCGAATGAGTGTATCTCCAAACGGCTTTTCGATTTTACTTCTCAATCGGCTGATATGGGTCTCAACAACGCTTGTGGTTGGGTCAAAGCTCATATCCCAAACTTGTTCAAGCAACATGGTTCTGGTTTGTACGCGTCCCTTTGCACGCAAAAAAACCTCAAGAAGTTGAAATTCCTTTGGGTTCAAATCGATTAGTTGTCCTTGGCGTGTGCAACTACGTTTATGCAGATCAATCACAATATCCCCGGCTGCAAGCTCCGCGCCTAAACCTTCTGAGTGGGATTGGCGCCGCACGCAGACCTCTATGCGTGCTAAAAGCTCAGTGAATGCGTAAGGCTTGACGAGATAATCATCTCCACCGGCACGCAGGCATTTTACCCTTTCATCAACATCACCAAGGGCTGTAACAAAGATTGCAGGTGCATTTACATTAGCTTCTCGCAGAGATTTCAGTAGTGAAAGACCATCTAAACTTGGTACCATACGGTCAATAACCAAGACGTCATAGGATTGTCCCATTGCTGCGATTAAAGCGTCTTTGCCATCGGTAAATAGGTCTACAACATGACCGGCTTCCCGCAAACCCTGCTGAACCCAAGCGCCAAGTTTAGCGTCGTCTTCCAGTATAAGCAGGCGCATTGGTAGCTTCCTCTAAGGCTTGTCGCTCTTTTTGACCCTTGCCCGTGCAAAACACAACTGCATTTTCCCTGCCTTACAAGATTGTATAACTACAGCAGTTTCGTTGGCGATTGAGTTTGGCTGCGCCTCGATTGGTTGGTTAATTCGTGAACGCTTTGCCAGCTGCTTCCCGCTCAATTTCCAGACAGCGGATTCCAAAGGCCGGAATTATTCATTGTCGACAAAGTTCATGGCGTGGGAAAACAGCGCAAGACGGTCAACAGCGCTGTATCCTGCAAATAGCTTCTTCCTTTGATTTTTACTTTACTAAAATGTAAAACTATATTTTACTCGCTTTTTAAAAAATTAGTTCGATTTAATTGTTTGGGGGAGAAAAATATGGCGACTACAGAAGCGACATGTTGCGCAGGACCGGGTTACTCATCGCCACAAGAGGCCATAAAAGCGCCTAGAGAGAAGGTTGTATATACAATTTGTATTTATACCGGAACTGGCATTGAGAAACCTGATTATGTTGCGACCATTGATGTAGATGAAGATAGCGAAACCTACGGTGAAGTTATACACCGTACTGAGATGCCAATAATTGGTGATGAGCTGCATCATATGGGTTGGAATGCCTGTTCTTCCTGCAATGATGACGCAAGTATGTCGCGCAAATATCTGATTGTTCCTGGTGTACGCACATCCAACTTCTATATTGTCGATACGGCAACCGATCCTCGAAAGCCTACACTTTTTAAGACCCTCAGTGGCGACGAGATTAAAGAGAAAACCAATCTCTCCGCACCACATACGGTCCATTGTCTTGGGTCAGAGATAATTGTCTCCATGCTTGGAGACGCAAATGGCAATGCACCCGGCGGCTTCCTTCACCTGAACAAGGATTTCGAGATTGTCGGACGTTGGGAAGAAGACATTACTGGCATGAATTTCAATTATGATTTTTGGTATCAACCCCGCCACAATATGATGGTTTCGACAGAATGGGCTGCTCCAAATACGTTTATGCCAGGCTTTGATCTTGCCGATGTGGCGGATGAAAAATATGGGCGGCATATTCACTTCTGGGATTTTAAAGGACGCAAAATTGAGAAATCCGTCGATCTGGGCGGAGAAGGTCTGATCCCATTGGAAGTGCGGTTTCTCCATGATCCGGACTCAACACACGGATTTGTTGGAGCAACGTTAAGCTCAAACATCCACCATTGGTACAAGGATGACAAAGGTGAGCTAAAAATTGAAAAAATCATCGATGTGGAAGCGCTTGATGTTGATAATTTCCCGGTACCAATGCCGGGATTGATCACGGATATTCTTATCTCGATGGACGATAAATATCTGTACTTTTCCAATTGGCTTCATGGCGACTTACGTCAGTACGATATTAGCGATCCTTCCAGTCCAAAACTCACAGGCCAGATTTTCATGGGAGGTTTGTTGGGCAAGGCTCCTGTCGTTGGTGGTATCGAGATCCATGGGGCGCCGCAAATGATCCAGCTTTCCCTCGATGGAAAACGTCTCTATGTCACGACATCGCTGTTTTCGACTTGGGACAATCAGTTCTACCCGGACATTAAGGATAAGGGGGGCCAGATGTTTATCATTGATTGTGATGTCGAAAATGGTGGCATGTCCCTACGGGAGGATTTTGTTGTGGACTTTGGCAAAGAGCCAAACGGCCCGGCTCGAGCGCACGAAACGCGTTACCCAGGCGGCGATTGTTCCTCAGACATCTGGATCTAATTCATTTCTAGACAGACTAAACACAGGGTTTCATTCACAAACCGCGATTGGCCTGATTTAGAGGTTGGGCAGGATGAAGCCATCATCGATGCTGTTGAAGCGGCCGGGTATGCTCTCCCGGTTGCTTGTCGCTATGGCGGATGCATAACCTGTGCTGCGCGCCTTTTAGAGGGCAATGTAAAGCAGCCAAATGGAACCGCAATAAACCGCCGTCAAAGTCAAGAAGGTTATGTCCTCCTGTGCGTAGCGCGGCCAAAGGCTGATTGCGTTATCGAAGTCGGGGTCGAAAGTCACGATACCCTTTATCTAAACCCATTTGAAAAACCTAATCAGAAAAGCCTGGAGTTTCTGCAATGCCTTCAATCAAAGTAAACGATGCAAACCTAGCTTACTCCTTTAATGGTGCTGCGTTGCGTGAGGACAAATTATGCTTGGTTTTGGTGCATGGTGCAGGCGGTAGGGATCAGGACTGGCCACAAGCCTGGAGGTCAGCTGATGATGTTACCCGTGCGTTAGGACTAACGCCCGCAAGTCACGTTGCAGACCTTGATCAATATCCGATATATTCCCTTGATTTACCGGGACATGGTAAAAGCGAAGGCGAAGGATGCACTTCAGTTGACGGTTATGCCGATGTGATCAAAGGTTTCATGGAAGCGCTTGATCTAAGCTCAGTTGTTCTTGTCGGCCATAGCATGGGTGCTGCAATTAGTCTTCTAGTCGCAATAAGGCAGAATCCGCGTTTAGCGGGTGTGGTCCTGATCGGATCAGCTTCGAAGCTTCAGGTGGCGCCACCCATTCTCGAAGGCCTACAGACGGATTTTGAGAATACAGTGGATGCGATTGTAAAGTTTAGTTGGTATAAGGAAACTGGTGCGTTTTTCAAAGAAAAGGGCCGCCAGCGGATGTTGGAAACTGGCAGTAAAGTTGTCTATGGCGACTACTTTGCCTGCGCCGATTTTGATCTGACTGACGAGCTTGGTCAAGTAGAAGTGCCGTCCTTGATAATCGCTTCGGACAAGGATCGCATGGTGCGTCAAGAACAATCCTTAGCCACCGCACAGGCGATGAACGCCACCTATGTTGCATTGGAAGAATGCGGACACTTTCAGCATATTGAGCAAACAGCCAATTGTGCAAAAGCAATTTCTGAATATCTGTTAAAACTGCAACAGACGTGAAAGCAAGGTGAGACAACTCATCACGAAGCACTTAAGAACGATGTTAAAGGAAGAACATTGCAATGCGGTCGCCAAGCGTCGAACCTAATACCACCGCCTCAATGAAGCGGTGGTGCTCAGATTACCCAGAGATGGACGGGTTTAGCGAATAGGTGCCCATGATGCTGGCTTTTGCCAATATCTTATCGCTTATCGCAGCCAATGCATCTGCTCCCGTGAAGGGGCCGCTTAAGTCAAGACTTTCTACGTTCAAAGCATAAACTGTGAAGTGATAGTGGTGTATAATGCTGTCGTTCCAAGGCGGGCATGGACCGTCATAACCTCCGTAGTTTCCAGCCATTTCCGTGTCACCTGCGAACCAGTCGGTATAGCTGTTGATGCCTGTAACACCATGGGTTTTTGGTCCCGGTACCTTGCCTTTGGGCGTAACACCGCTGGCATCTTGACCCTCTACAATTGAGCTGGTCGTGGCCGGAATATCCACCAAAACCCAGTGATAGAAATCGACGCGCGGCAGGTCTGCTGGAACAGTCTTACCCTCTTGATTTACATCATTGCCAGAAGATGGAACGTCTGGGTCGTGGCAGATAATGGCGAAGGACTTCGTACCTTGTGGCGGACTTTTCCAACTGATTGCCGGGTTAATGTTGTCGCTCAGGGACAAGTGGGTCGCGGGGTCAGGTTTGCCGAAGGCGAAACGGGATGGTATCGGTGCACCATCTTCAAAACCTTCGATTTGAATTTTGAATTCGCTCATTTGGTCTGTTCCTCTCTTAACGGTTATATACAGCGGTTATGGTATCAGACGCGATAGAGTTTGCATTGACCATAAAACCAGCAAGTGCATTGCTGACATTAGCATCGATTTCCAGCGCAGTTGATAAGGCGTGAACGGTAAACTGGTAACGATGGACCTCGCCTGGAGGCGGGCAAGCACCGCCGAACCCGGTTGCACCATAGTCGTTCGCCAGTTCTACAGTGCCTTCTGGTGCTGCGCCATCAAGGCCAGTTGCGTCTGCGGGAATATTGAACGCAAACCAGTGCCACCAGCCGGAACCAGTTGGTGCGTCCGGATCATAGACCGTGACTGCAAAGGCTTTTGTGCCTTCAGGCGTGTTTTTCCACGAAAGGCGCGGCGGAGTGTTGCCACCCTCACATCCAAAGCCCTGAAAGACATGCTTTGCGGACAGCTTGCCACCTTCTTCGATGTCTGGGCTGGACAGCGTGAAAGGTTTGGAATGACCATCCGCCAAAGCGGTATTTGCAAAAGTCATTGTAGCGGCTGCAAGGAAAAGGGTTGGAATAAGTTTCATGGGATTGTTCTTTCTTGGTTGAAGTTAAGAGATTGGGTTTAGGTGAGCGCACCGTTCAGCAGGGCGCCTCCATTGGGTGCGCTGGGCTGTATACCGAGCGCATTTTGGATAGCCCAAGTAGTGGCGATGGAAGCTGAAACTACCGGAAGACCTGAGGCAGCCTCGATCATCGGGATGGAGGCAAGGGATGGCATCTGCACGCAGGCGGATGCCACGATAACGTCGACATTCTTTGTGTCTAGCCGCTTCCAAAGTTCTGCAGGTTCAGCGGAATCCTGCCTTGCGACTTCTAGGTTGTCGGGGATTTCCAACGCAAGGTAGTCTTTCACTTCAATATCCTCGGCCTCAATGTAATCGGCTACCAGTCGTGCAAGCGGCTTCATATATGGACAGATGATGGAAACGCGTTTTGCATTCATGGTGTGCAAGGCATCTACAAGCGCACCAGCAGATGTAATGACAGGTGCCGGATGGCCGTTTTCGACCGTAGTCGCATGCAACCGCTCGGCTGATCGAAGGTGATAGCCCTTTCCACGACTCATGATGGCGACGAGGCAGGCATAGGCCTGCACATCAACAGCAGCATCTGAAAGTTCAGCAGCGCAGCGCAGACTGTCATCGTCCATGCGCTCCAACTCCTCCTTGGTAACGTTCTTCATCCGCATCCGTGAAGAATGAAACGTGAAACGATCTGGAAGTATGCTTTCACGCCCGCGAAGTAGGGCTGGAATTTCGGTCTCCATCGTAACGTTGGAACTGGGAACGATAAGCCCAACACGATGCGTTTTGTTCGGCTGCGTCATAAATTTTTTCCTTTAAATTTTTGCATTACACGCCTTTCCCCATCACTGCTTGCGGCAACCAGGTCGCGATTCCCGGGAACAGGCACAGCAAGATAATCGCTACGACCATGCAGCCGACATAAGGTAGCGAGCCGGTTAAGATGGTTTTTAGCGAAATATCCGGTGCTATGCCGTTAATGACATAAAGATTTAGGCCGACTGGTGGGGAGATGAGGCCGATCTCCATGTTTATGGTTAGTACGACGGCGAACCAAATCGGGTCGAACCCTGCTGTTACTATGATCGGTAAAAGAATTGGTGCCGCCATCAGGATTACGGCCACTGGAGGCAAAAAGAACCCTGCAACCAGCAGGAATAAGTTAATAGCACCCATCAATACCCACGAATTAACCTCCAACGTGCCAATCCAGGTCGCGATGGACTGTGTGATGAAAAGGCTCGAAAGCATGTAAGAGAAAACGCCTGCGGCCGCGATAATGAAAAGGATCATTACACTTTCGCGGGTTGAGTCCCGCAAAACGAACCAAAGCTCCTTTGGGTCCCAAAGGCGGTAAATCACCATGGCTACAAGCAGGCACAAAAGCGCACCAACAGCAGCCGTCTCTGACGGTGTCGCTACGCCGCCATACATCGCGTAAAGCACACCCAGAATGATGAGCAGGAACGGCGTGACGCGTGGCAGAACTTCAAACCGTTGCCGCCATGTGTAGCGGCGCGGCGTAAGCAGTGCGTTATTACCGGACTGCCACGTTGCATAGAGCGACCACGCCATGAAAAGTCCCACCAGCATCAGGCCTGGCAGAACACCTGCAAGAAAAAGTCTGCCGATCGATGTCTCTGTAGCGATACCGTAAACAATCATGGTCACTGACGGTGGGATGAGAATGCCTAGCGTTCCGCCCGCAGCAATTGAACCTGCCGCGACACCATCGGGATAGCCGCGTTTGCGCATTTCTGGAATTCCCATTTTGCCAATTGCTGCACAGGTTGCAGGTGAAGAACCGGACATTGCGGCAAATAAGGCGCAGGCTCCAAGGTTGGATACAACAAGACCGCCGGGCACGCGGGTCAACCAGCGTTCCAGTGCTTCATAAAGATCAGCACCCGCGCGGGTGGAAGCAATGGACGCGCCCATGATAATGAACATTGGAATTGATAACAGAGCGAAGGAATCAAGTTTTCCGAAGAAGAGTTCCGGCAATAACTCCAGTGATCGGGGGCCGTCAAAAACAAGCAGGAAGCCTGCGGAAACGATCAGCAAACCGATTGCAACCGATGCGCCAGAGAAAAGCACCAAAATAGTAATGATTCCGACAAGGGCACCCAGAATTAGCGGATCCATTAGTCAGCCTCCAGTCCGAAAGGCCGGTCATGCATGAAGATCACAGCTACAAGATCAGCAAACATCTGAAGGAACAAAAGGCCAAACCCGAGTGGCAAGCTTGCGTATGGTATCCACAATCGAACCGCCCACACCGTGTCGGAAGTCCAACCACGCGAAAATGCATGGTACCAATAGTCGAATCCATAAACAGCCATCACCCCACAGATCAGCAAAGAGATGGAAAGAGTAAACAGCGCCATAACCTTGCGCGCCCTAATAGGGAGTGCGAGTGGAACCAGATCAACATTCACATGGCCACGCATGTACTGGACAAATGGCAGACCCAACAAAGTAGCGGCAATCATAAGGTAGATCACCATCTCAGTCTGCCACACGGTTGAACCGTTCAGCACGAAGCGAACGAAGATCATCTGGCAGGTGATTGCCACGGCCAGCAGGATCATTCCAGCGGCCACCCAACCACAAAAGGTTGAGACGAAGCGCGTTGTATCGATGAAGATGTTGCCCGAGCGCGCAGGTGTGGCTGAGGCAGCATCTGGCAAGGATTCGGTCATGGTCAGTCACAGTTCGGTTTGAAAAACTTGGTGGTGGCTCGGACGATGCGGGAGAACGACACCGTCCGGCACTTTTGCAGTTGGCTTTATAGCGGGGCCGCAATCATTCGACGGCGAGCGCCTTATCCAAAAGCGCTTGACCGCCAGGAACCTCATCAACAAACTTCGCATATGAAGTCGTTTTTGCGAGCTCTTGCCACGCTTTGAAATCTTCTGGCGACATATTCGCAATCTCGACGCCAGCCTCCTTGAAGACTTCTACGGAAGCAGCATCCTGCTTCTTTGCTTCTTCAAGATAGAAGGCTTGGGCTTGCTTAGCGGCATCCATCAACGCAGTCTGCTGCGCCTCATTGAGGCTTTCAAACTTTGTTTTGTTCATCAACAACGGCTGATATAGGAACCACAACGCAACGTCGGCGGCGGGCGTATAGCATTTTACTTGTTCGTAAACACGGTACGAGACAAAGGAGGCTGACGACGTGTTAGCGGCATCAAGAACCCCTGTTTGCATAGCGGAGTAGATTTCCGACGAGGCCATAGAAGCAATAGACGCACCGGCACCAACCAACATCTGTTCAAAGCTTTTTCCAGCCGCGCGGGTTTGCAGGCCTTTAACGTCCTCTGGCTTTGTAATGCACTTTTCTTTGCCCACAAACCCTCCGGCAAGGTAGCCGTGAACCAGCACCATCACATCGTCTTCTGCCATTTTCGCTTGCAACTCTTCCATGAAGTCTGACTGACTGAGCCGGGCCGCGTGATCATGGTTTTTCACAAGACCGGGCATCAACGTCAGGTTGAAAGCGGGGCGTTGGCCACCTGCATAAGACAATGGAAAAACGGTCATGTCGAGCAAACCGCGCGACAACGGCTTGTATTGCTCACGCGGCTTGAAAAGCGATTTCGATGGAAAGATGCGGACAGTAAGATCAACATCTGCGGCAGAAACGCTATCGGCGACCATTTGTGCAACCTGGTGGCGGACATCTTTTGTTGACCACTGATGCGACAGGCGAAGCTCTTCTGCACTTGCTGTTACCACAGATAAAGCCGCTGCAACGCTAAGCCCCAGAGCTGAATCTAGAGTTCGTTTGAAAAATTTTGACATATCATTTCCTCCTTTATATAAATCCTTAATTACATTATATGTATACATATAACAACCCCATGAATTTATAGTAGCGTTTCTAATCAAAATCACGCATTGTGGAAACCAGCACCAACGATGGAACACTCGATGTCAAAAAGTGCAGATATGGTCGTAAATGTAATCAAGGGAGAGATTGCCAAGGGGCTTCTGCGTCCCGGCGATCAACTGGAAGAGGCTGCGTTGGCGGAACGTTTCGGCATATCCCGCACGCCCGTTCGCGAAGCCGTACGATCCATGGTGGATTGCGGATTGTTGGAGACCCGCTCACGCAAGGGGGCGTTCGTGCGCTGCCTATCCGCCAAGGAGGTGATTGACCTTTTTGAAGTCGCTGCTGAGTTGGAAGCTATGGCTTGTCGGACTGCAGCCGTATCATTGACGACTGCACATGCTAACGCAATCGAGGCTGCAAACCAAAAGTGTGCAAAGGCGGCAATCGCCAATAATGTGCAGGAATATGCCGGCGCCAACCTTGCTTTCCATCGCGCCATACATCATGCAGCGGGGAATCTGGCTCTGTTGGAACAGCTCCAGCAGATAGAGCTACGGATCAATGCCTATCGGTCGCTTCCTTACGACATCCGCGGAAGATTGGAAAAATCGAGCGCGGAACACACTGAGATCGCAACTGCTATCCTTTCCAACGAAAGTGAGCTAGCCCGGGATCTAATGCACGATCATATGATGCTGCAGGGACAGAGACTTCCCCTAATTGTCGAAGCGTTGGCTGATCAACCTGTGTAAAACAGAAAAGATATGTCCCAAAGGATGCAGCATATAGTGGTAAGACTTGCGGTTTCGTAAACCTGTTCGAAGGTCTGCTGTGAATGGTAGCTTCTGCGAAAACGGGGCAGATATTGGTTCGTATACAGCTATTTAAGGGCAAATTCTGAAGTGGCAGAAAAAATGCATTTTCAAGTTGAATGCGTAAAAAAATAGGACAAATTCAATTTTTTATAGGTAGTTCTGGTGCCCCCGCCGTCATCTAACTGGAGCATCTTTTCATTGATATTATTGAGAAATTTTCTGAAGAGATTTTGAATTACCCCCAAAAATACCCCCAACTTGTTTCCTTTGTAACGTTTTAAGTAT
>JBCCBE010000049.1:0-24159 GCA_039814425.1 Pseudomonadota bacterium | reverse complement strand
TCGCCACACACAGGTCTTGGCCCGTTTGATGCGGACAGTGGTAAATTTGCCAATGATTCCGTTGTCAACTCTGACGTTCTGAATGCGATGAATGATGGTGGTGTCATCATCAACTATGATCGCGGCGAAGTGGTAAACGCAGAAGCTCTAGATGCCGCTCTTGCAAGCGGCAAGATTAGTTATGCAGGAATTGATGCTGATCTGTTCAAAAATGCAGAAACCGGCGAACTGTCCGGACCAATGGTCCCGTATCTGGCATTGCAGGAAAAGCATGCAGGCAAACTGGAACTACTGCCACATGCAGCTGCGGATACAGAACATGTCTCGCGCGTCGAAGGTGCCAAGCAGGCCGTTGATCAAATCATGAATTGCATTCAGTATAAATCAGTGACCAATCTCAAAGGGGATTTGCCGAAGGGTTATACCAATGCAGGCGCAGTCACCGTAAACGGGGTCGGCAAGGTCACGCCAAATACACTGGGTGCTGCGATTGGCGATGCAGATACATTGACTTCAATTCGTGATGCGGCAGAAACTCTGACCGCCCACTGGGGTGCATTATCTTCAACAATCGATCCCGCGCGCCGGGCAGAGTTGGTCGAGCGTTATGGTGCGGAGCTTGTCAAAGCATCCAACAACTACATCAGCATGATCGAAAAACTGGGCTTAAAAGGTCCATACGGATAATTGAACTGTAACCGGATTTTTAAACCTACGTTTTGAAGTCCGGGCCAGCCCTCTTAAATGCCTTCGAAGTGAGGCAATTCCAAATGTCTTATAACCATTTGGGGAAGTGTGAATGTCCATACCCAATCACATTTGACCGAGGAAGTGATACATTTTTTGCCTCACTTTACGAAATTCTCCGTTCGGAATTACGTTTTGTGACTTGGAAAATTGGGAGAAACTCTCATGCTAGGGAAACGCCGCAATGGCATCTAGAAATACGTTGATTGGAGCGATCCGCAACAACTCTACAAAACCCAATGCTAAGCAGCCGAGTTAAAGCAAATGATAAAGTCTATTCTCATCACAGGCGGGGGTTCCGGGATCGGAGCTGCGCTAGCAAAAACTCTTGCCGATCGCGGTTGCGACGTAATTGTTTCAGGACGTCGGCAGTCAGTATTGGACGCAGTAGCAAGTCAGTCACCGAATATATCGGCCCATCCCGCAGACGTGACCAATAGCGATGATCAAACCGCATTGGCAGACGCATTATCTAACCTTGCCGCGCCTCGCGCACTGTTTCATGGTGCAGGCTATTTCCAACTTGGGCAACTCGAAAAACTCTCCCAAGCTGATTGGCAACGTTCATTTGAGACCAACGTAACGGCCCGTTGGGCCTTGTCTAATAAATGTGCCGCCTGTCTTGATGGTGGCCGCATGCTCTTTATCGGTTCTGATTCGGGTAATAATGTACGTATTGGTGCTGCCGCTTACTCAATTGCGCAAGCTGCTTCCGAAACGCTTCGCCGGGCCATACAAGCTGAATGGACAAATCGTGACATCGCCGTTGGTGCTTTCAAACCAGGGTTGGTTGATACAGATATGGTGCGCGGTTTCCTGGCAAAATCTGAAGCTGAGTTCCCCGCTCGAAAAGCTTTTCAGGCTTATATCGACAGAGGTGAGTACGCGACACCGCAGACAGTTGCAGCCTTTGCCGCATCGTTGTTACTTGATGTGGAATCAGAATGTTTCAAAAATACGGAATGGGATTTCCGACACACAGACCATCATCTACAATGGTCAGGTTCAAAACCTTGAACAATTGATACCTACAAAGCCAGCCGGTTTAATTAGATTATTTGGATGTAGCCAATTGACCTGCTGTACGGTTTTTGTCGATTATCACACTGGTCATAATTTCTGTTTCGGGCTGGCCCATCACACTCCACATCGGTGTTTTAACTTGATCAGAAACAGAAATTCGAAGTTTATTCTTATCGATCTCGATATTCACTCTTGCAGTCGAACGACCGGTGTTGGAGTTGACCATACCCGCAATCTCAAGCTCCGCATCCCGACCACGACGGAACAGGTCCTTCACTGTATAGACAGCATTATGCATGGTATTTTCCAAAACCGATTTTTGACTTGAAACCCGCGTGTAATCGACACCCAGACCGAGCAACATCACGATGGGAAGCGCAAGTGAGCCACCCATGATTGCAATATTACCGTTTGTATCTTTCCAAAAACGCATGTGAAATCGAATCTATTCCCCTTGCCCGGTATTTTGGCACAGTAGGTTTACAGATCAGTGAACCAAATAGTTACAAGTTTCTCTATCTATGCTGGTTTTGGTCCAATCATTTGCTCCGGCCGCACTACCGCATCAAATTCAGCTTCAGTGACATAGCCTAAACGCAAAGCTTCTTCTTTTAGGGTAGTACCGTTCTTGTGGGCAGTTTTAGCGATCTCGGTAGCTTTGTCGTACCCGATCGTTGGTGCAAGTGCAGTAACCAGCATCAGGGAACGTTCCATCAGGCTACGGATATTGTCTTCATTCGCCTTGATGCCAACCACGCATTTATCAGTAAAGCTGCAGCAGGCGTCTGATAGAATGCGAATGGATTGCAGCATCGCATTGGCCATAACCGGTTTATAGACATTCAGCTCAAAGTGGCCCTGGCTACCGGCAGCAGATATGGTGGTTTGATTGCCCATCACCTGGCAGCAGACCATCGTCATCGCTTCACATTGGGTCGGATTTACTTTGCCCGGCATGATAGAGGATCCAGGTTCGTTTTCCGGAAGAGAAATCTCACCCAGACCTGAACGCGGGCCTGAACCTAAGAACCGCAGGTCATTAGCGATTTTAAACAGCGATATTGCGACCGTATTTAGCGCTCCGTGAGCGTAGACATAGGCATCATTTGCAGCAAGGGCTTCGAACTTGTTTGGAGCGGTGCGAAATGGCAATCCGGTAATCTCAGCGACATTTGCAGCAAAGTCTTCCGCAAATCCAACGCGCGAGTTAAGACCGGTGCCAACTGCCGTACCGCCCTGGGCAAGTTCCAGCAACCCTTCACTGCTTTCTTTTACCCGCGCGATACCGTTGCGCAGTTGCGCTGCATAGCCGGAAAATTCCTGACCTAAGGTGAGCGGGGTTGCGTCCTGCGTGTGCGTCCGGCCAATCTTGACAATATCCTTAAAACTTTCGGATTTAGCCTCCACAGCATCCGCAATATATTCAAGAGCGGGTATCAAACTAACATTTATCTCCCGTGCAGCGGCAATGTGCATTGCTGTGGGAAACGTATCATTCGATGATTGTCCCATATTCACATGATCATTTGGATGGACTGGATCTTTGGAGCCGATTTCGCCACCAAGAATTTCTATTGCCCGATTAGAAATCACCTCATTTGTATTCATGTTCGACTGTGTACCAGATCCGGTCTGCCAAACAGCCAGAGGAAAATTATCGTTGAGTTTACCTTCAATTACTTCGCCAGCTGCCGTTTCAATTGCCTTGCCCAGTTCCGCCGGCATTATACCCATAGACATGTTCACACGCACAGCTGCTTGTTTGACAACTCCCAATGCAGAAACCAGAGGCGTTGGCAGTTTTTCTGTACCAATCGGAAAGTTAATCAACGACCGTGCGGTTTGCGCACCGTAATATTTGTCCGTTGGCACTTCCAGTGGCCCAAAAGAATCGGTTTCCGTGCGTGTTGTCTTGCTCATCAATTCATCCCCTGTTGAACATATTCAGCTTCTACATAGGTTGCTTATCATCAATGGTAAAATCAAAATTTATACCGATACCCATGTGCTCCAGTCTTTGAGCTTTCCGCGTTTATCTGCCATGCTCCCGGACTTGACTTCTACAGCCTCCTGGCTGTCTGGAAACAACAATATAGCCCCCAACAGGATCTCAGCCAAAGGGATATCCAATAAATCGAAAACTGCCTGCCCCTTTAAAGGGCCGCCACTGGACCAATACGTCTTGTACCCCGCATTTTCTGCCGCAAGGATGAGGGATTGAACAAAAGCAGACGCTGCAGCGATATGTTCCATATTGCGCAACGTACCGTCAAAAAAGACCTGATCTTTCTCACTGGGGTTTTCATGGCGTGTTCCCGCATCAGGCAACCAGGTTACTTGAACCAGATAAGCAGCAGCGGCCAACATGTTCGGTACCTTTGTCGTATCGCCAGCTGAAATCATCTGCTGTAACAATTTTCTGCAGTTCGCCGCATCCAACATCCGCGCACGCCATGGAACCGGCGACGTCATCTTTTCCATATGAATGCGATCGCAAGCGAAATGAAACGGTGCATTTCCAGCAGCAGCTATCATTTCTTCAAGCTTTTCATTGTTTTGCACCGGCATGATCGGCAAATCAGCCGTATCAGATAAAACTTTTTGCGTCCGGCGTTTCAGGAGAATTTTTTCCATTACGTTCTTTCATACTCGACTATGGTTTATATCTCTTAGATTTGCATCAATTGACCAAATTGATATAGCTAACACAATCATATAACAAAGATTCTGCATTCCTTAGCCTGGTGGAAGATTTGGAGTTATATTTCTTACACTGGGCCTAAAGACATTTTATTCCTAAATCATCCCGAAGGAAAAACCATGGCGAAAATTAAGGTCGAAAATCCAGTAGTAGAATTAGACGGCGATGAAATGACCCGAATCATCTGGCAGTTCATTAAAGACAAACTGGTTCATCCTTATCTGGATATCGACCTTAAATATTATGATCTTGGTATTGAAGCGCGTGATGACACAGACGATCAAATCACGGTCGATGCTGCCAATGCTATCAAGGAACATGGTGTCGGCGTAAAGTGCGCGACAATCACACCCGATGAAGCACGGGTTGAAGAGTTTAATCTGAAAAAGATGTGGCGCTCGCCAAACGGGACAATCAGAAATATTCTGGGCGGCGTTATTTTCCGTGAACCGATTATTTGCAAAAACGTTCCCCGTCTTGTGCCAGGTTGGACCCAGCCAATTATTGTTGGTCGTCATGCCTTTGGTGACCAATACCGGGCAACTGATTTCCGTTTCCCTGGCAAGGGTAAACTAACGGTGAAATTTGTAGGTGAAGATGGCGAAGTGATCGAACGCGAAGTGTTCGATGCACCTTCGTCAGGTGTTGCAATGGCTATGTATAACCTCGACGACTCAATAAAAGACTTTGGTCGCGCATCGATGAACTATGCATTATCCCGAGGTGTGCCGTGCTATCTTTCTACTAAGAACACAATTTTGAAATCTTATGACGGTCAATTCAAGGATTTGTTCCAGGAAATTTACGAAAGCGAATTTGAAGCTAAATTCAAAGATGCGAAAATCTGGTACGAGCATCGATTGATCGATGACATGGTTGCCTCAGCACTGAAATGGTCAGGCGGGTATGTCTGGGCCTGTAAGAACTACGATGGCGATGTTCAGTCAGACACAGTTGCACAGGGTTTCGGTTCACTTGGTCTGATGACATCAGTCCTGTTGAGCCCGGATGGCAGAACCGTAGAGGCAGAAGCTGCTCACGGTACAGTCACCCGACACTACCGCCAACATCAAAAAGGCGAAGAAACATCGACAAATTCAATTGCGTCGATTTTTGCATGGACGCGTGGCCTTGCTCACCGGGCTAAATTGGATGACAATCAAGCATTGGACGATTTTGCAAAAACTCTGGAATCAGTCTGTGTAAACACCGTGGAGTCCGGCTTTATGACAAAGGACCTTGCGCTGTTGATTGGGCCAGATCAGCCCTGGCTTTCAACAATTGGGTTCCTCGATAAGGTCGATGAGAACCTGCAGAAAGCCATGGGGTGAACCAGAACCTTAAGCTGTATGGTTCGCCATACAGCGTTTATGTTCGTATTGTTCGTCTTACCTTACTTGAAAAACAGCTACCTTACTGTCTGAAACCAATAGACATTTTCGGAAAAAATGACCTACCTTTAGAATATCAAGCCCTGCATCCATTCGGTAAAATTCCGGCGTTGGTGCACAACGATGTAGTGCTTTATGAGACCGGTGCAATCGCACGCTACTTGGACGAGGTGTTTCCTGGACCCGATCTGTTTCCAAGCGAACCCCTTGCGCGCGCAAAGGTCAACCAAATCATTTCAATCGTTGATAATTATGCCTACCCTGCTCTGGTGTGGGGAATTTATGTCCCATTGAATGAACAAGCCGGAACGGTGGTAGATAATCCTGAAATACAACGCTCGATAGAAACCGCTGATAGGATCCTAAAGGTGCTGGATGAATTTCTTTTAAACGACGGACCTCTTTTCTGCGGACATGATATTTCTCTGGCTGATATCTACATGGCACCGGTGATTGATTATTTCCTGCGCACCGATATCGGAGCCGACAAACTGTCAGAGGCTAAAAACCTGGAAAACTGGTGGCTCAATACTAAAAATCGGAATGGCTATCATGATATTCTGTCAGACGCATAACGACGAAGCATCATCTTAACTTCTTTATAATTCGGCTGACAATGCCTCTTCTACAGCGGCAATTGACTGAGAGGCGTTTGCGCCATCGGGGCCACCTGCTTGCGCCATATCCGGACGTCCCCCGCCGCCCTTACCGCCAACCGCCTGCGATCCGGCACGGACCAGATCAATTGCGCTAAATCGTTCGGTAAGATCATCGGTCACGCCAACCACTATGCCAGCTTTGCCGTCTTCAGAGACGCCTGTAATCGCGACAACGCCAGAAACGATTGATTGCTTTGCATCATCAACCAGACCTTTAAGTTCCTTTGGCGCAATGTTTTCAACGACCCGGCCCAAAAATTTTACGCCGTTGATATCCTTTATTTCTTCTATGCCAGAGCCAGAGCCTCCGCCTAGTGCCAACGCTTTTCGTGCATCTACCAGCTCACGCTCCAGACGTTTGCGTTCCTCCACTAGTTGAGCCACGCGATTTGCAGCTTCTGCAGGCGGTACTTTGAGATTCGCGGCAATTTCTTTCACCCGATCTTCTTGCCCCGTAAGATACGCTATCGCTGTGTCGCCTGTGATCGCCTCAACCCGACGAACGCCAGCAGCTACCGCAGACTCGCCTAAAATATGTATGAGCCCAATCTCACCCGTATTAGAAACATGCGTTCCCCCGCACAATTCCAGAGAATACGTTTTTCCAGCTTTCTCACCGCGCATTGCAGTACCCATAGAAACCACACGCACCTCATCACCGTATTTCTCACCGAACAACGCCATCGCGCCAAGCTCAATCGCATCGTCCACCGCCATCAACCGCGTTTCAACCGGTGAGGACTGCCGAACAACTTCATTTGCGATTTGGCTAACCGTTTCCATATCCGCCTCACCAATCGCTTTTGGATGGGAAAAATCAAACCGCAACCGATCTGGCGCGACTAGTGATCCTTTTTGTGCAACGTGGTCTCCCAATACCTCACGCAAGGCTTCATGAATGAGATGGGTTGCAGAGTGATGCGAACGCGAACCAGTGCGTCCAGAATGATCGACTTCCATCTCAACAGGCACACCAACACTCAATGTGCCTTCCTCAACCAAACCGGAATGAACAAACAGTCCCTCACCGCGCTTTTTGGTATCTGTGACCGTAAAAGACCCACCTTCAAATCGCATAGTGCCCTGATCACCCACCTGGCCACCGCTTTCACCATAAAAAGGTGTTTGATTGGTGATAACAGAAACCTGCGTTCCGGCTTCGACAGATTTTAACGCTTTACCTTCAGATACCAAGGCCAAAACCACGCCTTCAGCGATTTCTGTATCGTAACCAAGAAACTCTGTTGACCCATGCTCCTCGCGAAGAGAAAACCAAATACGATCATCGGCTGCATCACCAGAACCAGCCCATGCAGCCCGTGCTTCTGCTTTCTGCTTTTCCATAGCTGTATTGAATGTATCAAGATCTACGCTGATATCCCGCCGACGCAAGGCATCCTGAGTCAAATCAAGAGGAAAACCGAAAGTATCGTAAAGCTTAAATGCTGTATTGCCATCCAGTTGAGCACCTGCTGACAAATCCTTTGTCGCATCATCAAGCAATCCCAGGCCTCGCTCTAAGGTTTTGCGGAACCGCGTTTCTTCCAGATGAAGCGTCTCTGTAATAAGAGACTCGGCACGAACAAGTTCGGGATACGCATCCCCCATCTCTGCCTTAAGAGCTGGAAATAATCGATGCATTAGCGGGTCAATTGCACCAAGCAAAGACGCATGTCGCATCGCCCGACGCATGATCCGGCGCAACACATATCCACGCCCCTCGTTAGATGGCAAAACACCATCAGCAATAAGAAATGATGACGCACGAAGATGATCTGCAATTACCCGATGACTTGGTTGTTGATCACCTTGTGCCTTCGTCCCGGTCAATTCTTCGCTTGCAGATATCAATGCTTTAAACAAATCGATATCATAATTATCGTGTTGGCCTTGCAATACTGCCGCAATACGTTCAAGCCCCATCCCGGTGTCGATCGATGGTTTCGGAAGATCAACTCGCTCATCCAAAGTGAGCTGCTCAAATTGCATAAAAACAAGGTTCCATATCTCTATGAACCGGTCCCCATCTTCCTCAGGACTACCCGGCGGGCCTCCCCAAATATGCTCTCCGTGATCAAAAAATATTTCTGAGCATGGGCCACAAGGCCCCGTATCACCCATTGCCCAAAAATTATCTGATGTGGGAATCCGAATAATCTTTTCATTGGACAAGCCCGCTATTTTCTTCCAAAGATCAGCTGCCTGGTCATCTGTATGGAATATCGTAACAAGCAGCTTATCCTTCGGAAGACTAAATTCCTTGGTAAGCAAGGTCCACGCATGAGTAATAGCTTCTTCCTTGAAATAATCACCAAAGGAGAAATTACCCAGCATCTCAAAAAATGTATGGTGCCGTGCGGTGTAACCAACATTATCCAGATCGTTATGCTTGCCACCGGCCCGAACACATTTTTGAGACGTAGCTGCTCGATTATATTCCCGATTCTCCAGCCCGGTGAATACATTCTTGAATTGCACCATTCCAGCATTGGTAAACATCAAGGTCGGATCGTTGCGCGGAACTAGCGGGCTAGAACTGACTACCTCATGCCCGTTGTCAGCAAAATAGTCCAAAAACCTGGTCCGGATATCATTCACACCGCTCATAAGAATATTTCCCGTTACGCTTCTTCTTGCCCAATTCACGCGGATCAAGCCACGCAAATTTAATCCAAGGTCTTATTAAATAAACTAACGCCAGCGTTTAAACCTAGGACCCTGTCATGTCCAGCAAAGATAGGTATATGAGCAACGATGTGCCATCTTGAGCAAAAAAAAGGCCGCAGAATATCTGCGGCCAATAAACACGTTCCGGGTAGCAATCAAATTTTCAAAACCCGACCCGTGTGATTGCAGCAACTGGGGATATGTTGCTACAGGGAATCATTACTTATGATCGTATTGAAACAGAAAGACATCAAGCCAACAGCCTAGATGGATTCATATCTACAAACATTAACCAGTAAACTTAGCTGGTACCCAATGCAGAAGACTCGTCTGTCTCATCGTCATCTTCAGAATTCATCGGCTCGCCTTCAAGCAAGGTATCGGCAATAAGACCAGCATTCTGCCTAAGAGCAAGCTCAATCTCTGCAGCAACCGATTCATTTTCTGACAGAAAAGTCTTTGCGTTCTCGCGCCCCTGACCAAGCCGTTCAGAATTATAAGAGAACCAAGAGCCGGATTTCTCAACAATTCCCGCCTTCACACCCAAATCAACTAATTCACCGGTCTTGGAAACGCCTTCCCCATACATGATATCAAACTCAACCTGCTTAAATGGAGGCGCAAGCTTGTTCTTAACCACTTTAATCCGGGTTTGGTTACCAACGACTTCGTCCCGATCCTTAACCGCACCGATACGGCGAATATCCAAACGCACAGAAGCATAAAATTTAAGTGCGTTACCACCTGTCGTTGTCTCGGGCGAACCAAACATAACACCAATTTTCATGCGAATCTGGTTGATGAAAATAACCATCGTGTTGGATTTGGAAATAGAAGCCGTAAGTTTGCGTAATGCTTGGCTCATCAGCCGGGCCTGGAGACCAGGAAGCGAGTCACCCATTTCACCTTCAATTTCAGCGCGTGGGGTCAAAGCCGCAACCGAATCAATAACCAGAATATCTACAGCACCTGAACGCACAAGCGTATCAGCAATCTCAAGCGCCTGCTCACCTGTATCAGGTTGAGAAATCAACAGATCCTCAAGATTGACACCAAGCTTGCGCGCATAAACCGGGTCCAACGCATGTTCCGCATCCACGAATGCACAGATGCCATCACTCTTCTGCGCTTCAGCAATTGTATGTAGGGCCATTGTAGTTTTACCGGACGATTCAGGTCCATAAATCTCAACAATACGACCTTTGGGAAGTCCACCAACACCAAGTGCAATATCCAGCCCCAAGGAACCGGTGGAAACAGTTTCTATCTCCACCACCTGCTCGTTCTTACCGAGCTTCATAATTGAACCTTTACCAAAGGCCCGTTCTATCTGCCCTAGAGCAGCTTCCAATGCTTTTGTTTTATCCACGTTTGAGCCCTCAACGAGTCGCAAGTTGCTTTGTCCCATGATTATCACCCTTCAGTTGGTTGAGGTAGCTCTATCTATTTGCACCCCACATATTCTTTATGTACTACATTTGTTCTCTTAATGCAATATGCGTAAGATATTGATTTTAAATACATTATAGAATTATGTTCTAGTCTCGTTCTATTTTATGAACGCTTTGGGATTATATATTGGCGAATAGCTGTACCGGGACAACGAGATTTTTTCGACACAGCGTCAAAATACAAATTCTATTGGCTTTGAGAAGCAGAAGACATAAAAAAACCCGGCTATAAAAGCCGGGTTCTTTTTAAACTCAGTTTCGAAATTATACGTTTACTTAGTTGAGCTTCCACTTAACCGAAGCAGAGGCTGCTAGAAGCAAGTCGTCATCGAATGTGTAAGAAACAAGATTTGCTTGGTCCAAGCCACCTGTACCTGCAGAGAAACCTCCGGTCAAAATACCTACTGCACCACCAAGGTTAAGCTCAAAGTTTTCGCCTTCTTTATAACGGAAGCCGCCTGACAAAGTCCAAGTGTCTGTTTGTGAACCTATTGTTGTAGATGTTCCACGATCCCAAGTAACTGCTGCGAAACCGGAAACATTTTCTGTCAATACTTGACCCACACCAACGTTTACAGTGTATCCATCGCTGTAAAGTGCATCAAAGGCCAATGTTGTTGGCAGAGCAGCTGCGCCGGCTGGCGTTAACCCTACAGCAGTAGCCGTAACACCGCCAACGATTGGAACCGACTGAATTTTGCTCCAGTCCTGCCATTTGAAGTTTGCAAATGCCAGAGTGCCTTCACTAATACCGGACTGGAGTTTAATTTCCAACGCTTGCGGTATTTCAGTAGTAGCAGAAATTGGAACCAATGCATTTGGATTGTTTGCTGCAACGCCAAAACCAGTATTATTCTGAACACCAGTAAGATCATAGTCATAAGAAGAATGATAAATAATGGCAGCACGCAAAGCGATTGCTGGAATCTCGTATGCAAGTCCAGCACGCCAACCCACCGCATCACCATTGACATCAAATGTACCAAATCCTGCGGTGTTTGTGACGGTAGTCTGAACCGCAGCTGCTGGAATGCCTGCTGCTGCTGCAACGCCACCTTCAACGATAGGCTCCAACGGGACACCTACAAGGCTTGGAATACCAGCGGCGGCAAAATCAAAAAAGCTTTGACGTCTCAAGAAGCCGTCTAGTTCCTGATAAGAAAGGCCACCAATCAAACTGATCTGGCTTGCCCCAACACTGGTTTCTCCGGCAGCCATTGTATATTTACACGTCGCACCGTAATCGCGTGTATCGATTGAGAAGTTAACCGAGCTCGCTGAAAGAGCATTATTTGCGCCGTTATTTTGATCGGCACCAAACGGCTCTGAATAACTGAACAAACAATTTACACCGTCAGCCAAACTTTGATTATAACCAAAGCGAGGCACCCAGTAATCTGCATTTGCATCAACACTTGCTCCCGTTTGCGGCGCAGGCACATTTCCGAGAATGGCTGCCGCGGCTGCAGGATTAGCAGCCAAGAAACCTTGCACTGCAGCAGGGTTACCAACATTCACAGTACCCCCGGAAGCAACAAAAACGCCCCCAGCAAGGATCGAGGAAGCAGCATTGTTTGCGCTTCTTCTGATATTTTTCTGCTCGCGTTGCGGATTAATGTAGGTAACGGAAGCAGTAGCACTGAAACGTTCATTGTCGAACAATTGATCAGTGTTAACGCCACCACGATCAAAACCACCAGCCAAAGCGCTGGTTGATAATAACGATCCTGCAATCAACCCAACCGCAGAAATTTTTGTATTAGTATTGAACCCCATTTTCGACCTCCAAGGCGATCTGTCATTTTTTTGACACTTATCAGTATTTTTTTCGCCTGTCTTTAGTCTTAATTGCCTCATTGTGGACTTTTGGGCGCCAAATACCTTACGTATACGTAAAAGGTTAGCTCTGTTGCATAATCGCAACAAAAAAGGCTGTTCAGATTGTCTTATTCACATGTCCCTGGGGATAATGCTTTCGAATCACACCGCTAATCGGCCAATTGCGCGGCCAACGCGTTCAAATTGAGATTTGTAATCAGCAAGTTTCATGCGCTCTTCAGTCACCACCTCATCTGGTGCATTGGCAATAAATTTCTGATTTCCAAGCTTGCCTTCCAATCGCTTGACTTCAATAGTGAGTTTTTTCAGTTCCTTTTCCAACCGTGCGCGTTCCTCCGCAAAATCAATAACGCCCGTGAGCGGAAGACAGTAGGTTGCTTCTCCAACGACAATCTGGGCTGAATTCGCCGGTGGTATCCGGGAAACTGTAATCTTGTTTACACGCGCCATCGTTTCGAGCGCTTTTGCATGGGTTTTTAGCCGTTCGCCCGTCACGCCATCTGCATCGATTACTTCCAGATCCAATTGGCTGGATGGCTTTACATTCATCTCAGAGCGAACCGAGCGGATTTGTGAAACCAGATCAATAAGCCAATTCACTTCTTGCGCTGCGCTGTCATCTGTAATGCTATCTTGTGGCCACTTAGAAACGCATAGCAATTTTTCGCGTTCTGCGGTCAGATCCCACAACTCTTCAGTCATAAATGGCATAAACGGATGCAATAGAGCGTAAATCTGCTGCAAGACATAACCAGCACAGTGCTGCGCTTCTGTCTTGGCTTCTGTATCACTACCGGAAAATACTGGCTTTAGCAGCTCCAGATACCAGTCACAGAACGAGTTCCAAACAAATTTATAAAGTGCACCCGCGGCATCATTAAAGCGATACTTCTCAATGTTTGTCGTAACTTCCGCAACGCAATTGGAAAGCTCGGTTAAAATCCAACGACTAATTGTTTGTGTCGCACTGTCTGGATCAAATCCGCTACCGCTCACAACACCATTCATCTGGGCAAAGCGGGTTGCATTCCAAAGCTTGGTTCCGAAATTACGATATCCGGCAATACGGGCCGGATCGAGTTTTACATCCCTGCCCTGTGCTGCCATGATTGCCAGAGTGAACCGCAAAGCATCAGCGCCATATTCATCGATCAAATCCAGAGGATCGATTACATTGCCTTTTGATTTGGACATCTTGGCGCCGTGCTTGTCCCGTACCAGTGCATGCACATAAACCGTATGAAAAGGTTCGACGATATCGCCGTCCTCAGTTTTCATGAAATGATTACCCATCATCATCATCCGGGCGACCCAGAAAAATATAATGTCAAAGCCGGTAACCAACACATCAGTTTGATAGTATTTCGCAAGTTCCGGTGTTTGGTCTGGCCAGCCTAGCGTCGAAAATGGCCAAAGCGCTGATGAAAACCAGGTATCCAGCACGTCTGGATCGCGATCAAGCTCAACAAGTTTTCCGTAGTGGCTTTCAGCCAAGGCCTTTGCGGTCTCTTCTGACTTGGCAACAAATACCTTACCATCCGGGCCATACCAGGCCGGGATGCGATGGCCCCACCATAGCTGGCGGGAGATACACCATGGTTCAATGTTTTCCATCCAATTGAAATATGTGTTTTCCCAGCTTTTAGGCACAAAATTTGTGCGCCCTTCACGTACCGATGCAATTGCTGGTTCAGCAAGTGTCTTGGCATCAGCAAACCATTGATCCGTCAGCATCGGTTCAATAACCACATTAGACCGGTCGCCAAATGGCTGCATGATCTTTTTGTTTTCAACGAGAGGGATCGCGTTCCCCTCCCCGTCTTCGGTCATGACCGCAAGACCTTCTTCGCTGATATCAGCAATGATTTTTTCACGCGCTTGAAACCGATCCAGGCCGCGATAATCTTCCGGAACCAGATTTATCGTATCAATTATTGATTCTTCCGGTAGATCCCCGCCCTTTGCGATGCGAACAGCCTCATCTGCACAATTTGCGTAAGCCTTACTATCTGCCCGCAACGCAGCTTTTGTATCCATCAATCGATAGCAGGGAATATTATTGCGTCTTGCAACCTGATAGTCATTGAAATCATGCGCACCGGTTATCTTCACCGCACCAGATCCAAATTCCGGATCAGGGTATTCATCGGTGATGATCGGAATCAAACGGCGATGTTCTTTCGGTCCTACCGGGATTTCACAAAGCTTGCCAACAATCGGCATATAGCGCTCGTCAGATGGATGAACTGCCACTGCCCCATCCCCAAGCATGGTTTCCGGGCGTGTAGTTGCAATGGAAATGAAATCGCGCTGTTCTTGCAGCACAATATTTCCTTCTTCATCCTTTTCTACATAGGTGTAGGTTTCATCACCAGCCAGAGGATATTTAAAGTGCCACATATGGCCATCAACTTCGATATTCTCTACTTCAAGATCAGAAATCGCGGTTTCAAATTTAGGATCCCAGTTTACAAGGCGCTTTCCACGATAAATCAGGCCTTCTTCGTAAAGCTTGACGAAGACTTCAAGCACAGCCTTTGAAAGTCCCTCATCCATGGTGAACCGTTCACGCGACCAATCGCAGGACGCACCAAGGCGTTTCAGCTGATTAAAGATCGTACCACCAGACTCTTCTTTCCACTCCCAGACTTTTTCCAGAAATGCTTCCCGTCCCAAATCCTGACGACGAACATTGCCCTCTTCCGCAAGCTTGCGCTCCACGACCATTTGGGTTGCGATGCCGGCATGATCCATGCCTGGTTGCCAAAGAACGTCCTTGCCACGCATACGCTCAAACCGGATTAGAATATCCTGCAGTGTGTTATTAAGCGCGTGCCCCATATGCAGGGACCCGGTCACATTGGGGGGCGGAATCACAATACAATATGGGTCAGCACCATCCGGTGCCCCTGAGCCTGCCGCAAACGCATTTGCATCATCCCATTTTTTTGCAATTCGGGGCTCAACATTGCCCGCTTCATAGGTTTTTTCTAACATAAAGTACTTTGCACCAACCGGTATCTTTGAGCCAAGGTGTAAACCCAATGCAAATCAACAAGTCAACAGGACCAAGGATCAAAACTAGGATCAGGCAGTATTATATTGTCGGAAATGGAAGGCGAGGTTTAGCTGTGGCCACCCCGAGCTACCCGTTCAATTTCTTCACGAACGAGCCGCTCTACCAGATTTGGCAGATTTTCATCAAGCCACTCTTTAAGCATCGAACGTAAAATGACTTCAGTCTTAGAATCCAACTCATCATGAACTTTGCGTTTCAGCAGATTAAAAGAATCACTAACTGCATTATTTTGAGTCGGTGACATGAGGGCACTAACGTTGTGGTTCTGGGATACTGTTTCATTCCGCGAATTGGGGACTACTTCTAATCCTTCAGGCGCTTCAGCCCTATCAGAGTTTCTTGGGCTGGTTTTGAAAGCCACTAAATCCGCTGAATGTTTATCGGCACCTGACTTTACGACCTGAGCCGTTGGCTTGTTGCCGGCAAGTTCTTCGGCCCACTGGGTTTCATTTTCCTGGTGGGGTTCATCCTGTGGCGTTAGCGTAACTCCAGATGATTGTGTCTCGTCAGCCTTTATTGAAGCAGCAATCTCGGCAAGCGTATTCCCCTGTACTGGGTCTTGGCTGGGTCTAAGAGTAAAATCGCCAAGTGAATTTGATCCTGCGTTGTAAGCATCGTTCGACTGTTTAGCCTGTTCCGGAGCCTTGGAAGCTGAACCGGTCGTAGGATTTGCCACGGCTATTGGCTTCGGAGTATTATCGTTGAATTCCGAACCGACAGGGGCAGAGGATAAATTTCCATCTTCTGAAACAAGATTCGTATTGTCTGAAGAAATAACCGTTTCGACCAATTGCTTGCCGTTTTCTTCTTCTGCAATAATTTTCCGAATAGAAGAAAGGATATCCTCCATTGTGGGTTCCTTTGCTGCAGCCTCAGCCATACCTATTCCTTCTAGTCTCAAATTCAGATAATCTCTTACACCGTAACCGAATCGCTTTACGTAGCCTAGCGCATTAGCTCGTTATCAAGAATAGGGATCTTTTTACAGGGGAGCCTGTAATTACTCCCCATAATTCACCAGTTTACAATGAAATTCTAAGCGCGTTATTGTTGTTTGGTCCCCGATAGACCGAACGAGCAGTTACAAAATATACTAAAGTATGGTTCTAAAAATTCGGCAGCTGCACTGATTAAAACTCAATTGCCACTTGGCACCCGTAATCCAAACCATTTGTCCTTAACAGCATTCAAATGTTCTTCCGGATCGTATTGTGAAACCTGAAGCCCCAGTCGCTTGGCATTCAAGCGCCCGACCGAAGACAAAATTGCATAACCAGCAGCTTTCAGATTGCGCGTTGAATCAGTAATAGCCAATTGTGCATTAATGACTTGTGTCTGCGTATCAAGCACATCTAGAGTCGTGCGTTGTCCGACGCGACGCTCTTCAACTGCCCCTTCAAGGGCAAGTCTTGCTGCTCGCAACTGTTCATTATTTGCAATCAAAGAAGCCCTTGCTCCTTCAAACTGGCTGTAGGCTGAAACGACAGATGCTCTAACATTATCCACACTTTCATCTACCTCTATCCGGCGCTGACCCAATGTCTCTTTATTTTGGCGCACTGTGGCTGATTGTCTGCCAGCCTGATAAATTGGAACCGTAAGGGTAGCGGATACAGACAAATTTTCAGAAACTGACGCCGTAGAGGATTGGTCATAACTGCGGGTTGCACTTCCCTGAAGACCGACGGTTGGCAAAAGGCCGCTCTCAGCAGACTTCACATTTGAAATTGCTTGATCGACTAGGTGTTCTGTTGACTTGATTGCCGGATGCTCCCTTTCAGCAACTACAAGCGCAGAACTTACCGACTTTGGCAAAAGTTTCGCAACACCCTTTACCGGAAGAAGCTTTCCAGGTTTGTGGCCAATTATTTGGTCATATACGGCTTCACTGGATTTCAAATTTGCCAGCGCAATACTTACTTGAGATTGAGACTCTGCGCGGCTTGCCATGGCTTGTGCAACATCAGTTCTAGTAGCTTCCCCGACATCAAATCGCGCCTGTTCTGAACGAACCTGCTCATTGAGGAATTCCAGACTTTGGCGCTGAAATTTTAAAATTGCACGATCACGTAACACGTCAAGATAGGCAGTCGCGCCGTTAAAAAGTATATTTTGCTCAGAGTTACGTAAAGCTTCCTGACTTGCTCTGACGGCAGCTTTGGCGGCATTAACATTATTCTGAGTTAACAGACTATCCCAAAGCGTCTGATTGATCACTACACCAAACTGGCCAGGTGCCAAATTTGTTACGGTCCTTCCAGAACCAGAAGTTGTAAGTATCGAATTGCTGGTTGTTCGAGAAAGGCCGATATTGGCGTTGCCTGTTATAGTCGGACGATATCCTGAATTTGCGATCGCTATATTCTCATCCGCCACCCGGGTCGCCGCACGCTGCGCATTTAATGTCGGATTATTATTATAAGCAGAAGCAAGTGCCCCGCTTATTGTTTCTGACCGCGCCTCACCAACGGAACTTAAAAGCAAAAGCGTAGTAGCTGCAACAACCAAAGCGCTGATCGTTTTCAAACCGCTATTTAAGAGAAACATTTGCACACACTGAACCAATACTAAAACACACACTATACGAATTCTAAGTTGTCGTTTTTAACCAACCAACATTTAGATTACAATCTAAGTAGGATTTGAGCAGTTTCAAAGCACAAATTGTAACACCGCAGGTTACACTGTGGAAAGTGACATTTAAAACACAAATTTCTCAGAATTTTTAAATCCGTCGGCCGATATAGGAGCCATGGAGCAATTTCCATGCACAAGGCTACCAACTATTCCATTCTCATTGACATAGGAAGTCAACTCAGCAGACCCACCTGTTCCAATACAAGCGACCAGTCGGCCTCCATCTGAAAGCTGGTCTACAAGTTTATTAGGAATTTTCTCAACGTTCCCCTCTACGATTATGACATCATAGGGTGCTTCTTTTGGTAATCCGTTTTCTAAACTGGAGGAAAACACCATTGCGTTATCGCATCCGGCAGTCTGCAAACTGGCCTCGGCAATCTTTGTAAGACGATCATCTACTTCCAAAGCAAATACAGAAGAGGCAAGTTGAGATACAACGGCGGTTGAATATCCTGATGCGGCACCGATTAACAACACAACATCTGTAGGTTCGACACAAGCAACTTCCAGCATTCTTGCCAATCCCGCCACCGGATGCATAACCCTGGTCTCCTCTGCCCTTGCTTGAAGAGCAGAAAGATCGATTATGGCATCCGTATATGCAAGTGCGCGAAACTGCTCGGGTACAAATTCTTCTCTTGGAACTGATAGAAATGATGACAGTATGCTGTGATCCGTCACATCACAGGTGCGAATCTGGCAATCAACCATTTGCCGTCTGGCCGCTTCGTAATCTATCAAAATTCGCACCCTGAATTGTTGTTACACCAATGTTTTGGAGGCATCGCCCGGAATCGAACCGGGGTACGCGGATTTGCAATCCGCTGCGTCACCACTCCGCCACGATGCCACCAAAGGCCTTTTGGAAAACTTGGGGCATTTAGTCAAGGTGTTATAAAATACACATACGCAAATCCCTCGTTATATTATCACAACTTTTGTTAGGACGTTTGAGAATAAAATTATGCGAAAATGCAGAATTGCACTTGGCAAGAGATTAGTAGTGTTGTTATACGCGGATAAGTTCCCCGGTAGCTCAGTGGTAGAGCAGTTGACTGTTAATCAATTGGTCGCTGGTTCGAATCCGGCCCGGGGAGCCATTTCAAACAAATTTCCCTATGTTTTATCCGTCCCTGTTGAATCTCGGCTAATTTACATTTGGATAAAAAAATTAATCTTCACGTATTCAAGTTTCGACCCTTGGTATATTCCAAAACAATTGATATTCGGATTGCCTGATAATGCAAAAAATATTGATTTATCGTTGTTAGCCAATTCCAATTGCTCGATTTCCAGATGAAAATCTCAGTTATCATAGCCGCTTATGAAAAACCTGAACACTTAAGAAAAGTGCTTGCAGGCTACGACATACAAACAGATGATTTTTTTGAAATCGTATTGGCTGAAGATGGAATGTCTCCGGAAGTTAAAGAAGTTGCTGATGAGTTTGCCGCATATTCGCGAGTGCCAATTACCCATGTACGTCATGAGGACAAAGGGTTTCGCAAAACGGTAATTCTCAACAAGGCCATTGAAAAGACGAGCGGGGAATATCTGATCTTTACAGATGATGATTGCATACCCAAGGAAAACCTTGTTTCGGTGCACAGAAGATTCAGTTGCGAAGGTCAATATATCGTTGGCGCCTATAACCGGCTTCCTGAATCCACTTCGCTTTTAATAACGCCCGAAATCGTACGAAACAAAAAAGCCTTTAGTTTGTTTTGGCTGATGAGAAACGGATATCTCCCAAGCCGAGGATTTGTTCGTATAGTCATACCTCAATGGCTGGCCTATTTGCTGGATCGGCGTGGCGAGCTGTCCTATGGCAGATTTCCTGGTGGGCATTCTTCATGCTTCAAAAAAGACGCGGTCGTAATTGGCGGATTTAATGAAAATATGGCTTATGGTCTAGAAGACCGGGAATTTGGTACGCGACTTTGCAATAGCAATATCAAAGGTAAGCGCGTAAAAAACAGCACATTCATGTTGCACTTGTATCATGACAGACCCTACCAGCAGATGGAAGAATTTGCGGAAAATCAGAAAATTCTCAACGAGACCGTCGAAACCGGCCGCAAAATCTCCGCCCATCTGGACAAGTGCGAGAATATCAAACATCCTGCGCAATAAGTGTGCTAGTTGGCGCGCCAATTGAAATTGGTGGATGATGGAATTGAGATTTGATTACGTAATAGCTGGTGGTGGGTCTGCAGGGTGTACACTTGCAGCAAGACTAAGCGAAAACGGCAAACATACGGTTTGCATTCTGGAGGCCGGCGGTGACGGCAACTCGATCCTTAATCGGGCACCTGCTGGCGTCTTACCTCTGCTCCCAGGCAGACCCAAGATAGGCAACTGGGCTTACAATACCATCCCACAAAAGGGATTGAATGGTAGAATTGGGTATCAACCGCGCGGTAAATCACTGGGCGGTTCAAGCGCCATAAATGCAATGTTGTATGTTAGAGGTCACCCAAAAGACTATGACGAATGGGCTGAACTGGGATGTGCTGGATGGTCGTGGAAACAGGTACGACCGTATTTTCTTAAGTCAGAAAACAACGAACGCGGAGCTGATGATCATCATGGCACAACCGGTCCACTCCATGTTTCAGAGCAACAAACACCTCGCAAAATTTCAAATGACTTTATAACTGCCGCGCACGAGTGTCAGTATAAAGTCAACAATGATTTCAATGGCGAAGACCAGGAAGGTGTCGGCCTTTTCCAGGTTACTCAGTTTCACGGTGAGAAAAACGGTGAACGTTGCTCCGCCTCAATGGCTTATCTCCAACCCAATCTCTCTCGCAAGAACCTAACCGTAATCACCGGCGCTCATGTAACAGGATTGGATTTTGACGGTAAAACTGCAACCGGTGTTCGGTATAAACACAAAGGCAAACTCCAGACTGTCAAGGCAAGCAAAGAAGTTATTCTTTCTGGCGGCACTTTTAATTCCCCACAAATGCTAATGTTGTCCGGGATTGGACCAGCCGAATATCTCAAAGCCAAGGGCATAAATGTCCGGCACGACTTAAAAGGGGTTGGGCAAAATCTGCAGGATCATGTTGATATGACACTTGCATGGAAAACCGATGAGAAAGATGTATTTGGTCTTGGATTTGGAGCAACGGCACGGTTAGTAAAAGCAATCTTTCAGTGGCGTAAAGATGGAACCGGTATGGTTGCAACACCATTTGCAGAAACCGGTGCGTTTTTGAAAAGCGATCAATCCCTTTCCAGACCGGATATACAATTTCACTTTGTAATCGGGATAGTTGATGACCATGCCCGCAAGCTGCATTGGGGCAATGGTTTTTCAGTCCATACTTGCGCGCTGAGGCCTAAATCTCGCGGTGAAGTGCGACTGATAGATAGCGATGCGACCTCCGCACCTGAAATTGATCCAAACTTCCTGGCGGAAGATGACGACCTGGAAAACCTTCTAATCGGTACGAAAATGATACGTCAGATCGTTGAGGCCCCCTCATTCAAACATTACTGTAAAAGAGAAGTCTTTATTGATGGACCAATTGATGACGATGCAATGCGCGAACATATCCGCAATCGTGCCGACACAATATACCACCCGGTTGGAACATGCGCGATGGGCATCGATACTATGTCGGTGGTCTCACCTGAACTAAAAGTCCAAGGTTTTGAAAACCTTCGCGTTATCGACGCATCTGTTATGCCACGTCTTGTTGGCGGCAATACAAATGCACCGACAATTATGATCGCAGAAAAAGCAGCAGATATGATCTTGGCTGACGCAATATAAGCCAAACCTTTCTAAAACTTTGAAAATTCGTTACCGGTTTTTACAGATACGACATTTCCAGTCTGTCTGCGAATTGCCAGAACTGCATTTCCGACAGACCATGTAGGCAGCTTTCATAAAGGATTATTGACTTGGAGTTCCTTGCCCGTCCGAAGGTTGCGCTCGTGTTTTTCGTTTTCGCAATGGCAATGATTCCGCTCAATGATTCCTTGATCAAACTAATGAGTGACAAGTTTTCCATTTTTCAAATATTGGGCGTTCGTGCACTATTCAGCCTTGCACTGGTTCTACTCATTCCCGGAACGCTTAGCTCAGTTATAAAATTGAAGTTGCGTACCTGGCTCAAATTGATGCTGCGAGGCCTCTGCCTGGTCGGTGCCATGTTATTCTTCTTCTTGCCCCTATCCATCCTTCCATTAGCTGATGTGACCGCAATTTTCTTCATGTCGCCTTTATTGATTACGCTTCTATCCGTTCCCTTCCTGGGTGAAAAACTTGGCGTATTCAGACTATCAGCTGTGGTAATCGGCCTGATTGGAGTGATGATCATTGTCAGACCCGGCGGTGAAGGCTTTCAAATTGCCTATTTACTACCAATCATATCAGCCAGCTCCTATGCAGCATTCCAAATTATTACGCGTTACATTAGAAATGAAGCCCCCGTTCCTGCAATGGTTGCGGTCCAAAACCTGATCTACATGAGCGTTGGTTTTATCGGAGTAGCAATCCTTGCGGTTATTGCACCAGACACGGGCGGCAATCAAATTATGGCATTTTTGTTGCGTGGATGGGAGACGCCCGATTCCTGGGACTTACTGTTACTTGGCGTATGCGGTCTTATCGTTCTTAATCTCGCATACGCGTCAACGAACGTTTACAGTAATGTAGAAGCCACTTACGTTGCCCCTTTTGAGTATATTGCTCTGCCAATGGCTGTTTTTTGGGGATTCGTAATCTGGATCGATATCCCTGATTTTCATACCTGGATCGGCATGACGCTCATAATAGGGGGTGGAATCTTCATGATTTACCGTGAAAACAAAAGATCAACAGAGGTGGCATCATCGGTTCCGATGCGTGCATCTGCTACGAATACAACAAATGTCGAAACTGAAGTCTACCTTGGAGGTGAGACGGAATCTCTTTGATTTTTAGGGATAATTTTAGCTCCATCTGTGTAAAAATCTGGATTCTATCACCATCAAGCTAAAATTTTGGCTTGACGATTGCGATCGAACTCTCCATTTCGCTGTGCTTGTACGCAACCGATAAGGTTAGGCTCCAAACTCATGTCGCATGCAGTCGTCATCGTAGAATCGCCCGCAAAGGCTAAAACCATAAATAAGTACCTGGGTAAGGATTTTACCGTTCTGGCTTCTTATGGTCACGTTCGAGATCTGCCCCCCAAAGATGGATCTGTTTTACCAGATGAAGACTTCTCGATGTCCTGGGCGGTCGATAGCAAGTCCAAAACCAGACTTAGTGACATTACAAAAGCCGTAAAATCTGCTGATAAACTCATTCTTGCAACCGACCCTGATCGTGAGGGCGAAGCAATCTCATGGCATGTTCTTCAGGTTCTAAGGGACAAAAAGGCGATCAAGGACAAGCCAGTTGAGCGCGTAGTATTCAACGCGATTACCAAGAAATCTGTTCTTGAAGCAATGCAGAACCCTCGTCAGATCGATGAACCATTGGTTGATGCCTATCTTGCCCGTCGCGCATTGGACTATCTGGTTGGCTTTACCTTGTCACCGGTATTGTGGCGTAAACTGCCGGGCGCGCGTTCAGCCGGACGGGTTCAATCAGTTGCTCTGCGTCTTATCTGTGATCGCGAAGGAGAAATCGAGCGCTTTAACCCGGTTGAGTACTGGTCAATTACAGCTGCATTGAAAAATGCAGCCGGTACTGCGTTTGAAGCCAGAATTGCAGAATTTGAGGGCGAAAAACTGCAACGGCAGGATATTCCGAATGAAGAAAAAGCAATGGCAATTAAAACCATGCTCGAAGCTTCTTCCCTTTCTGTTGAAAAGATTGAAGCCAAACCGGTCAAGCGTAATCCGTATGCGCCTTTTACCACTTCTACGCTGCAAATGGATGCCAGCAGACGTTTGGGCTTTTCCGCCAAACAAACAATGCAGGTAGCGCAAAAGCTCTACGAAGGCATCGACCTTGGCG
>JBCCBE010000072.1:0-17049 GCA_039814425.1 Pseudomonadota bacterium | reverse complement strand
TGAAACAGCGGTTCCACCTCGACCTTGAAAGCATCATAGGCGCCCTGTAGCGCGTCTTCGTCCCCGGTCAGCCCGACAAAGTCGGCATGTATCTCACCAAGCGGTTCGCCCATCGTCTCAACCGTGTCCTGATCCGGCGCCACGGTGATCATCACGGGTGTGACATCAATCCCGTCTGCCGCCAGTTCATCCACGACCTGTGCCATCAACGGCAGGGCAGCAGAACAGATGTTCAGGCAATTGGCATAGCCAAAGAACACCAGCTGCGCCTTGCCATCTGGGTCAGCCTGGGTTCGTGTCTGCCCGTATTGATCCAGCAGCGCATACGGTCCGCCGATGTCTACTGGAAAGGGGCTCTGACTTGCGGCGGGCATGGCCGCCACAAGACATGTGAGTGTCATAAGTGTGCGCAACACGTCAGAAGGCAGTTCATGCTGTTCGATTAGCATCGTGCTGGATCGTCTTAATCGTGTCAATCACAGCTCCCGCCAGCAGTGATACACTTATGACCAATACAAATAGCAATGTATTGATTTTGGATGGCGCTAAAACATCTAAGCAACTTCAACCTTTCATCCACTACTATCTCGATGAAAACTGGGAACGCACCATCCCGGAAATTTTAGGTGAATATTCGGATAAATTTAAACTGATTGAAACTCAGGACCCCGATTTTGGATATACAAGTTCAAAAATCTGGCTTCGGATCAATCTGAAGAACACGTCGGAACTGACTGAAAACTGGCGTTTGTATTTTAAAGAGAATTTCAAACAACTCTTTGATGTGTATGTCATCCGTAAGAATTTCTCTGTCGAGAATGTACTGTCACAGGATCTAAAACGCGGGTTCAACAGCAGGCCTATCCAATTTCCGGAGCTTGTTGCTCCTTTGCTGATAGAGCCCCGAAGTGAAGTAACCGTATTGGTAAACTATTGGTCTGAAGGCGCTTCATATATGCAACTTTCACTCGAATCCGTTGAAAGTTTTGAGGAAATTGCCAGCGCCAGAATTGCAAAAAACTTTGTCTATTACGGCGTCATGTTAGTGCTCATAAGCGCAGCACTACTTTCACTGTTGATCTTCCGGCATATGGTTTTCGCTGCCTATATTGCTTATGCCGCTAGCACACTGATTTTCTTGATGCATTCAGATGGGGTTGCATATCAGTATCTTTGGCCATCCTTCCCGCAGATCAACAGTGTTGCTTCAATCTTTATTGGATCAGCGCTAATCATATCCGCTTGCAATTATGCGCGAGTATTCCTCATCACGAAAAGGCGGCATCCGCTGATAGACAAAGTCCTGTTACTCGTAATTGTGGTGACGGGTGCTTTGTTTGTTGGCCATTTCTTTTTTGATAACCAGCCGATCAAACGCGCACTTGTTTTTATGTCCCTTATTGCTGTTATATCTTGTGCGCTTGCAGCAATTGTAGCGGCATTAAAACGTTTCAAAGAAGTTCGATTTTTTCTCTTCGCCTGGATCGGGGTTGTTCTTGCAGCGCTGATCATGAATCTACGACACCAGTTTGGTGTAGAAATCTCTCAGGACGTTCAAAACGATTTAATTCGAATAGCAATGGTTTTGGAAGCTGCAATGATCGGACTTGCTATTGCCGACAGATACAACCAATCACAAAATGCTCGACAATCAGCTTTAAAGGAAAGCCTAACAATCGCTACACGGAATCTTCAGTTAAACAAGCGATTGAGTGACCTAGAGGAGCAATTTTCGTCAGCAATGGTCGTCGCGTCTGATCAGAGTCGAGAATTTGCAAACACTATCCACGATCTCAAACAGCCCATTCATGCACTAAGATTAAAAGTCCACTCGCTAACGGATGGCGCTGATAGATCAGATGCTAATTCAAATGTAGAGGAAACGTTCGAATATTTGGAAGATCTTGTGTCTTCTCATTTGCAAGGAAACACGCCAGCGATAGCTAAACTGGACTCAGGGCACGATAGGAAAACCGCCTCTGATCTAACTTTAAGTGAAGTTTTGGATAGTGTGCATCAAATGTTCTTGCCTGATGCAAAAGCCAAAGGATTGGAATTCTCTTACGTTCCGTCCTCGCTCCAGACAGATTTTCCAAATTTGGATCTCATGCGCATAGCGACAAACTTGGTTTCAAACGCGGTTAAATATACTAACTCGGGGAAAATATTGTTGGGTTGTCGTCGCGACAGCAATCAGGTCATTCTTGAAGTTCATGATACAGGCCCTGGCATGACCGCAGAAGAATTCAAACAAGCACTAAAGCGAAACGTGAGATTAGAGTGTAAAGAGGAAAATCCTGGAAATGGATACGGGCTTGCGATCATCAGCGAATTAGCTGTCACTCACAACCTTAATCTGACCAGATGTCCCAACCGCACAACTGGTTTCGGAGCTAGGGTTGAACTACCCAGAAAATAAAATTCACCGCATAAACCTATCGGACATTCTTGGCGCTGATCTAGCAATCGGCAAAATATTGCATGTAAGAAGTCAGCTAAACTTCATTACTTAGAAACCCCAAGATCCTGTTCTCGCAAGGTCGATGAATTGCCACTGATTGCCGCAAAAGCGTAATCACAAGACAAATAAGTATCGCTTCTTTGCCGGTTGTTCCCCTAGACTTTTACCCGCTCTGATTTTGGGTCATACATCGGTTTCAGGCTTGCTTCCGCCTTCACTCGCACTCCTGCAACCTCAATTTCATAACTTGATTCCAGTAAAACAGCGGCCGTTTCACCCTTGCAAGGGACATAACCCAAGCCAATTGCAGCGCCCAGTGTATGTCCATAGTTTCCTGAAGTGAGATATGAAACAATTTCTCCATCCCGGACTATCGGCTCATTGTGATAGAGTAGGGGTTCGGCGTCTGTCAGACGGAACTGCACCATTCGGTTTTCCAACCCCTCTTCCTTTCTGCGAAGCACTGCATCGCGTCCGATAAAGTTTGGTTTGTCAGTCTTAACCGCAAATCCCAATCCTGCTTCCAGCACATGGTCTTCTGTCGTAATATCGTGGCCAAAGTGCCTGAAACCCTTCTCGATGCGCGCCGAATCCATCATGTGCATGCCGCAAAGTTTCAAGTCCATGTCCTGACCGGCTTCATAAAGCGTTTCAAACACATGGCCTGCCATGTCGGCTGAGACGTAGATTTCCCAACCCAACTCACCGACATAGGTAACACGGTGCACGCGCGCCAAACCCATTCCGATTTCGATTTCCTGAGCGGTGCCAAATGGATTGGATTCGTTCGTAAAATCGTTAGGGCTGACTTTTTGTAGCAGCGCGCGGGAATTTGGACCCATTACCGCCAAAACACCTTCACCAGCAGTTACATCCGTGATCACAATGTTAAAATCGCCGATATGCCGCATCATCCAAGCCTGATCAGCCTGGCGTGTAGCAGCTGGTGTCACAACCAGATAAACTGTTTCAGTCAGACGGGTCACGGTTACATCAGCTTCTATCCCACCGCGATTGTTCAGGAATTGTGTATAGACGATCTTACCATTGGGTACTGAATAATTGCCTCCGCCGATGTAATTCATAAATGCTTCAGCGTCTTTGCCCTCTACACGGATTTTGCCAAAAGAAGTCATGTCGTACATGCCGACGTTCTCGCGAACAGCTTTGTGTTCAGCTGCGGAATTTTCAAACCAGTTTTGCCGTTTCCACGAGTACTCATATTCCCGGGCTTCACCTTCATTTGCAAACCAATTTGCTCGCTCCCAGCCTGCAACTTCACCCATTACTGCTCCATGTTGTAGAAGGTGATGGTGAAATGGGGTGCGCCTTACACCGCGTGCTGTATCTTTTTGGCGGTAAGGAAAGTGATCGGCATATAAAAGCCCCAGCGTTTCCTTGGATCTTTCAAACAAATAGGTCTTATTGGCCTGAAACGGTTGCATGCGCGAAATATCAACATCACCTAAGTCAAAAGGCTTTTCACCATCGTGCATCCATTGGGCAAGCGCCATGCCTGCACCACCGGAAGATTGTATGCCGATTGAGTTAAACCCGGCGCAAACAAAGAAATTTCGCAAATTCGGTGCTTCGCCCAGATGATAGGCATCATCCGGTGTAAAACTCTCTGGTCCGTTAAAGAAGGTATGAATGCCCGCTTCGGCGAGCATAGGCATGCGATTAACGGCATTTTCGAGAATCGGTTCGAAATGATCAAAGTCTTCTGGTAATTGGTCAAAGCAGAAATCATCTGCAATACCGTTCATTCCCCACGGCTTGGCATTTGGTTCAAATGCTCCAAGCAGCATTTTGCCTGCGTCTTCTTTATAATAAGCGCATTCATCTGGTACGCGCAGCACTGGTAATTGGGTCAGCCCCTTAATGGCTTCAGTAACAATGTAAAAATGTTCGCATGCATGAAGTGGCACGGAAACGCCTGCCATGCGGCCAAGTTCATGACCCCACATACCGCCGCAATTTACTACGTAATCCGCTTCAATTGTGCCGTGCTCATCTGAGCCGTCACGGTTCCAGTCAACACCGGTCACACGTCCATTTTTCTGATGAATAGCAGATACTTTTACACCTTCAATGACTTGCGCACCCTGTTTGCGAGCACCCTTTGCCAGTGCCAGTGCAATATTGGCCGGGTCGCCTTGCCCATCAAGCGGTAGCCAAACAGCACCCGTAACGTCGTCAATATTCAGATGTTCATAGCGATTCTTAACTTCCGCGGGAGAAATTTCTTCGACTTCCACACCGAAAGCCCTGGCCATGGAAGCCTGGCGATAAATTTCTTCTTTCCGTTCATCCGTGAGAGCGACCGTAATCGAACCTACGCGTTTAAAGCCGGTTGCTACGCCTGTTTCCTCTTCGAGTTTGCCATACAATTCCTGACTATATTTCGCGAGCTTGGTCATGTTGGCGCTTGCACGCAGTTGGGCAATCAAACCGGCTGCGTGCCACGTCGTACCGGAAGTCAATTGTTTGCGCTCAAGCAAAACCACGTCTTTCCAACCTAATTTGGCAAGGTGATAAGCAACGGAACAGCCAGCCACTCCACCACCGATGACTACGGCGGATGCTTTTGCGGGAACAGGTTTACTCATGACATGCTATCTTTCTATTGAGAATAGTTGGAAGAGAATTCAGATAATCGGGTTGCGGCTTCCCGCAATTTGGTTTTCGATTGACACAGGCTAATGCGAATATGGCCTGCTGTGGATGGTCCGAAGCTTTCGCCGGGCATCACGGCTATTTTCTTTTCGCTTAGAAGATCAAAAGCGAATTTTTCGGTGTTTGGTGCAATTGATCGAACATCAAGCATGATATACATGCCACCCGATGGACTGATTGGAATAAGATCCGTCGCATCAGCAATTGCAGAGCGAAACACTTCACCACGCTGCTGGTAGCGATCGGCAATCTCGGTTACACCAAATTCTCCATTAAGTGCTGCTACTGCAGCCGTACTGATAAAGTCACACATTCCGTAGTTGGAAACCAGGTTGTGCTGGGTCAGGTAATAAATCATTTCTTCCGGTGCAATCAGCCATCCAATTCGCCAACCAGTCATGCCGTGGCTCTTTGACATGGATTGAACAACGATTGTCCGCTGCCGCATTTGCGGTAGAGACAGAGGTGAAACATGATTGCCCATAGAAAGGGCCCAGTAAACTTCGTCGGAGATCAGCCAGAGATCCTTATCAATGCAAACCTGTGCCAACTTGTCTAGCGTCTCTTTGGAATAAATCGTACCGGTTGGATTGTTGGGCGAATTAATCAGAACCGCTTTAGTATTTTCTTGAATCGCATTTGAAATAGCATCTGCAGTTGGCTGAAACCCGTTTTCCGGCAAAGCCTCGACCAGCGTAAACTCGCCACCTGCAGAACGGATGGTTCCGGGATAAGTCACATAGTGCGGACTTATTACGATAACATGGTCTCCCGGATTAAGCACAGCCTGCATTGCTGCATAAAGTCCAGCTTGACCACCTGGTACTGCGACGACTTGATTGGTGGTAACATCTACGCCACTTGCCGCGGTGGATACCTTTGCGATTGCTTCCAACAAGCCTGGTTCGCCCTGAATGGCTGTATAATTGTGTCTACCGTCATCGAGTGCTGTCTTACACGCAGCAACCGATTGGGAGGGAGTGTCGAAGTCGTGGTCGCCGATGGCGAGCATGATGATTTCTTCTCCGCAACGAATTCGGCTTTTCGCTTCAACATAGACTTCCCAACCTTCAAGGTCGGATTCTGAAATTTGTTGGATGCGCTCGGAAGCTGCAGGCATTAATGGAATCTCCGCTTCAGTTCCGAGATATGCGCAGGTCCCACTTCACAGCATCCCCCGATCAGGGTTGCGCCCAGTAAAGCCCACTCGTTGCAAAAATTTGCATAAGCTACAGGGTCGAGATCGGTTCGGGCTTTCAGAACGTCTACGGTTCCGCCAACCTGAAGGTCTTTGGCTTTCGTAAAACCGTTTGCATATGCGCCAAATGGCAATCCGCATTTTGCTAATGTTGGCATTGCCAGTGAAATTGCTTCTGGCAGCGAGCAATTGAATAGTATTCCGTCAGCACCTGCCTGCTTTACCGCGTCAATCGCCTCTTCAATAGGTTCGCCCGAGCGCAGCACCATGCCGTTGTCGTCATCAACACTTAGGGCACACCAAACCGGCTTGTCGGTTTCTTTGCCAGCGACTGTTGATGATGTGGCTTCTTTAATCGACGACATTGTTTCGCATATAAACACATCAACATCAGCTTTTTGACAGTCAACCACACGGCGATAAGTGGCAAGACAGATTTCATATTCTGGTGCAAATTCAGGATGGTAACTGCCAAACAACGGCGGCAAGCAACCTGCAATTTTGACATCTGAATCGCCTTTCGCCTTTTTTGCGATCTCTAATGCCTTTGCTTGGAGTGGTTCAAACATTTCTTCCGAAGCATCGCGCTTTAACCGTTCTGGTGTCGCGGAATAGGTGTTTATAGTCAGCACGTTTGCACCGGCGTTGATATATTCGCGGTGAACTGCTTCCACGATTTCCGGTTCTTTCATCATCACTTGAGTTGACCAAAGAGGGGAAGCAGGAAACTTGGAACGGTGGATAAGCTCCTGACCCATACCGCCATCCAAGAGCGTTATTTTTTTATCATTGTTCATGGGTAAATCTCCGCGAATTTCTTTTTATAATGTGCTATCATTTCAACTTCAGTTATTCCATCATCATATGGTGGAGTAGTTATCGGTTTTATACGCTCTGCTCTGATTTTGACTATTGTATTTATGCGGGGTGCAAGCGCAGGAAATGCGGTCTCCCAGCGTGGAAAGAGCGTGCTGAATTCGGTGTCTTCAGGCGTAACAATTTGTGTCGATCCAAATATGCGCACGCCTTTGCGTTTCCAAATATCTATAAAATTGACTTCTGTTTTTGGTTGATAACTCAGGTTGGCAATTGTGTTTGGTGAGCGGATTTCCGCAAACGCAATTTCTTCATCATCAAGTACGAAAAAGGTACCCTTAGGCGACAAAGAGGGCATGCCATCTTCTGTAACCGTCGCGACAAATCCCAACGGAAACTGATTGATCAGGGTTTTCGCAAAATCGTTGAGTTTCACTATCGATTTCCTAGGGTTCAATCGTCGGGGTGTGCGGGTACCGGACCCAGCGGAATAATGTCGTATTTTGCATTCAGTGCATTCATATTACTGTCATCCGCAAAATCCGCTTCGGTCATTTTTGATAGTTCCGCGAGAAAACCGTCAAAACCTGATGGCTGAAAAATCATAAGCATTTTCGCCGGTTCGCCGTTTGAAACCCGGCAGGCGTGTGGCACTTTCGGAGGAACGTGGATGGTTGTTCCCGCTGTCGCTTTTAACCATTCTCCATCAAGGTAAAAATCAACAACACCTTCAAGAAAATAAAACGTTTCTGCATGGGTCTCGTGCTTGTGTAATCCAAGAGCAAAGCTTGCCTTGAGATTGTCTTCCATCAAGGTATAAGCACCAGCAGTATGTTCCTTGCCGACTTTCACAAACGTATGATCGTTCTCCCAGTCATAATTCTGGCCTTCGCCTGGCGCTAGATGTAGGGATTTTCCAGTCATTGGACTTCCTTAGCCACGGGTTCCAGTTCCAGGCTCTTTCCTGCTAATAAAGCTGCTGCGCCCAACATTAGCAGTCCAGAAATGCGATTAATCCAAAGACTTCCCATGGCTTTGAAATGCCCCGCAGTTTTGACGGCCAACCAACCCCACCCTAATAGTAATAATCCATCGACAATCAGATAGGTTACACCCAGCAACAATAGTTGCGGTCCGATAGCGACAGCGGGATCAATGAATTGAGGAAACAAAGCACCGAAAAACACAATCGCATAGGGGTTTGCTGAAGAGGTTAAAAAGCCTTGTTGAAAAAGGGCGAAGAAGTTTCCAGATTTGCTCGCATCCTGTTGGTTATGAGCTTGCGACTTCTTGAACAACATTTTGAAGCCAAGCCAGACCAAATAGGCAACACCTGCCCATTTGACCCAGAACACTGCATTTGCCGATGTAGCAATAATGGCAGTTAGCCCGAATGCTGCGGCGGTCATCTGAAGTGCGTTTGCAGATAAGTCACCCAGAATAGTGGCGATACTTTTGCAAAGGCCATGGCGCATTGAGTTTGAAATTATCAGAAATTGACTAACGTCTGGCGGTGTTGCAAAAAACGCCGCCAGTGCTGCCAGATACAGCAGATAAATTTCAAGCGTCACGCACGGATCCTTTCATTGGCTGGATCCCAAAGTGGCTCATCGTTATGTACAATTGCCTTGTGCCGAGCGCCGAAAATTTCAACTTCCAGTTCGGTACCTGGTTCTGCAAGATCGGTGCGTAGCATGCCAAGAGCGATCGACTTGTTTACGCGGTAACCCCAGCCGCCTGAAGTCGTCTCACCAACCACCTGGCCATGATGCCAAAGTGTGGACATATAAGGTGCATCGAATTCTCCAGCATCGATAGTTAGGGTCACAAAAGCTTTCTTGCGGCCCTGTTGCTTTTCGTTGAGAAGCGCTTGTTTACCAGGGAAGTCTTGCGGTTTGTCCAATTTGATAAAGCGTTCCAGACCACCTTCAAACAGAGTGTAATCGGTAGACAAATCACCTTTCCAGGCGCGATATCCTTTTTCAAGGCGCAATGAGTTCAGCGCGTACATACCAAATGGTATCGCGCCTGCATCAAGCACTGCACCATAGATTTTTGGCATGTCATCATTGGCTGCATGAACCTCCCAACCCAGTTCGCCAGCAAACGAAACGCGCGCTAAAAATACCCGGTTATCGGCAACAGTTGCTACTTGATGGCTGAGCCAGCCAAGGGAAAAATCAGCATCTTCCGAAATTGAGGATAGAATATCACGAGATTTCGGGCCAGTGACAATCAGAGTTGAAAACTCTGTGGTGTGATCAGTCAGGCTGATACTTTGATCTTTTGGTAGCGCATTTCTGAGAACTTCAAAGTCATGCCATTGGGCACCTGCCGCTGTGATCAGGGTAAAGTGGTCTTCTGCATGCCGGATAAGTGACATCTCGGTGAGAATGCGTCCGCGATTATCAGAGAAGTAACCAAGGTTCATTCGTCCGACTTTCGGCAGGGCGCCAGCAATCAGCCCACGTAGCCATTCTGCTGCTCCTTCGCCCTTTAGATTGAAACGGGAAAAGCCGGGTAGATCGAGAACGCCGCAATGATCACGAACCGCCTCTGCTTCTTGCTTGATGCGCTGTTCCCATGGTCCGGTGCGCTTCCAGGTTTGGGTTGCTTCTTCTGAAGTGTCATCACCATTCCTAGCAAACCAGTTGGCACGCTCCCAACCATTGTAAGCACCCATTACGCCGCCTTGCTCTTTCACCATGTCATGAACTGGCGAATGCTTTTTGTCGCGACCTTCTGGCCATTCATGATACGGGAAATGCATTGCATATTCGTGACCGTACACCTCCATGCCTTTCGCGTTGCAATAATCCTGGTCACAATAGTCTGTAAAACGGCGTGGATCACAAGACCACATGTCCCACTCGGTACCGCCTTGTGTAATCCATTCTGCAAGAACTTTACCGGCGCCACCACCTTGGGCAATGCCGAAGGTGAATACGCATGCTTCAAATGCATTTTCCACTCCGGGCATTGGGCCAATTAGAGGATTGCCATCTGGTGAATAGGGGATCGGGCCATTGATAACTTTGTTTATGCCCGCTGTACCAAGAAGCGGAACCCGTGCCATTGCATCTTCAATGTGCCATTCCAGGCGCTCAAGATCGTCGGGATAGAGTTGGAATGAGAAATCTTCCGGCATTGGATCCTCTGGGTTCATCCAATGGCCTTTGCAATTAAGTTCATAAGGACCAAGGTTCAGGCCGGTTTTTTCCTGTCGCAAATAATAAGATGAATCTACATCCCGTAAAAGCGGTAGTTTTTGTCCATTTTCTTTTGACCATGCTTCAAGTTCCGGAATTTCATCGGTCAACATATACTGATGCGACATCACCATCATGGGCAGACGCCGGCCACCAAATGGGCGAAACCATTCTGAAACACGCTGAGCATAATAACCAGCAGCGTTCACAATGTATTCGCAGCGGATTTCACCTTTCTCAGTTTCGACAATCCACTCGCCATTCTCACGGCGCACACCCGTTGCCGGACAAAACCGGATAATTTTCTGACCCATGTCACGTGCACCTTTTGCAAGGGCTTGTGTGAGTTGTGCTGGATCAATATCCCCATCATGTGGATCAAACATTCCGCCCTCGAGGTCATGGGTTTCCAGATAAGGGTAGCGATTTTTAAGATCGTCAAGAGAACACAAATGCATGTCGATACCTTGATATCGACCCATGCCAATTGCACGTTCAAATTCTTGCATACGTTCTACCGAATGGGCCAGGCGAACCGAGCCAGTTACATGATAGTTCATTGGGTAATCAACTTCATCCGCCAAACCGCGATAAAGCTCGGTTGAATAGCGCTGCATGTTCATCACGGACCAGGAGGCAGAGAACGTGGGCACATTACCAGCTGCATGCCAGGTTGATCCCGCTGTTAGTTCATTTTTCTCAAGTAAAACACAATCGGTCCACCCGGCCTTTGCCAGATGAAACAAACTTGAGGCCCCTACAGCGCCACCTCCAATGATTACTACGCGTGCTGTGGATGGTAAATCAGCCATTTAGTACTTCCTTTTGAACTTTAATATACAGGTGGTGAAACCACCCAAATTACAATTGCGGATTGTTGTGTGGTGTTGCGCCAACGATAGGCTTCGCCGGAAAAACGAAAAGAATCGCCTTCGTGGAGTGAATGCCAGTTGCCGTCGATCTCGATGTCAAATTGGCCAGAAATTATGTATCCAGCTTCTTCCGTATCCCGCGTTTGCGGCTCATCAAGGCTTGCACTCGGGGCAAACTCGCTTCGTATGATCTCAAATGAGCCGCCGAGGTCAGGGGAAAGCAATTCTTCAATTAATCCGGCATCTGGATTGCCCAATTTGCGGCGTTGATCTGCTCGAACAATGTGACGTGAGTTGTTTACCTCTCCGAAGAAGAAACTGATTGGTACGTTAAAAAGAGCAGCGATATTACGCAAATCACTGATTGCTGGTTCTGATAGACCCCGTTCTATCTGACTTACAAAGCCAAGTGATCGATTTAGCGAATTTGCAAATTCTACCAAAGTCATGCCGCGCGCTTTTCTTAGTGCACGGATATCGCGGCCTACGTTTACGGACTTATCAATGTCCGAACCTGCCAAAGGAAATTCAGCGGTTGTTTGTATCGTTTGTAATGTTTGTTTTATCGGTTGCATTAATGGTTGATGGTCCAATAAATGAATTTTCTAACATTTCATGCAATATCATTTTCGTGAAATTATCAAGATATTTTTCACATATCCTATAAGATCTGATACGCAAGCGCCGATTGACTTTACGTTCCGTACTTCTGCGTTGAGATTTTGTGTTGGGAAAGTTAGAATCTTGCTTAACAGATAAACGCTGTTTCAATCGATTCCGGCTCCAATTGTTGAAGTGGCGGGCTCTGTTATTTGATCCTGTAGATTGCTTCATATCATTTTCCCCAAAACCAGAATTAATTTGCTGTAAGAAACCTCGAATTCCAAGGTCATTCACTTCGATATTTTAAAAGTTCTGATTTGTAGAATCTGTGCTTAAGATCACATCAAAAAACTTGCGAATATTCTGAATTAAAGTGCAGTTTTCAACGTATAATAAATCTGACCGATCCATTCGCGAACTGCAGTGGATGTACGGAACAAAGAATAGGCATTTGGCAGAACAGACAGGATTGTAAAATCCTGTACCCGGTATCTTGAGTCCACCGAATAGGTTTGAACGTTAAACCCTTTTGCTTCGAAAATGATCCGTGCTCTTGGCATGTGAAATGCGGACGTAACTAAAATGATGTCAGGACTGTCGACTTGAGGGAACAGCTTTTTGGTTGAAATTGCCTCGGCCTCGGTATTGTTGACTTCCTCAGTTAGTAAAATACTGCTTTCCGGTATGCCATATTCAACCGCGTGAATTTTCAGAAATTCACCTTCAGGGATACTATCAGACTCCCATGGAAGTTTGCCGCGTGTGAAAACAATGTTTGGTGCCTTGCCAGCTTTGAAAAGTTCCAGGCCACCGAAAAAACGATCTGCATCTGCCCACTCGGTTTCGTATTTTCCACGCCCGCGGACGGTCCACGTCATGCCACCCAGCACAACAATGGCGTCAGCATTTTGCACCGCAGATGGTTGTTCACGCAAAGCACCTTCTTCCAATAGATCAATTAGAAAATTTGCAAATATCGGTGTGCTTGCCAACCAAAGCATGCTGGCTGCAAAAACCATAAGGAAACGACTGCGAAGAAACGCACCCAACATCATTGCTGCAAATATCGCAAAGATAGGCGAGGCGAATATAGGCAGGACCTTATGAATGTAAATCATCATCTTTACTGCCCCATATTTCGACGACGTTCCTGCATGCGTTCGTGGGCTTCCAAGGTGCCATCATGAAATGATCCGAACCACTTGTCCCAAGGCACTTCCAGATTTCCATAATTACATTCAAAGTAACGATGATGCATCTGATGATGAAATGTTCCAAGCGCAAGCCGATTTTTGTCTTTTATCAGCAGACCTTCAAATCCGGTATGGGAGGTTGCTGCTGTCAGGGCCTGATGTTGCATTTGGAACAGGATATGGATTGGATGTGCCGGCACCAAAAAGTGAACAAGAACTGAGCTGAAAAACAGGATGTGCTCAACCGGATGCATAGAAAGCCCGGACCACGGGCCAACATTGGTGTTTCGATGATGTAGCGCGTGAGCAAGCCTATAAAGAGGTGGCCAATGCAAGGCGCGATGGATCCAATAAAAATGAAATGATATCCAGACTGGGGTGAGGAATATCAGCAAGATAAAGAAAACCGGATTTTCACTTGGAGTTAGGACCGGGGCATACCCATTGGCCATTGCCCAAAACATCAGCACTTCGTAGCAGGACCAAAAGAATACGCCGCTGGTTAAGGTCCAGAACATATTATCATGAACCTGGTTTTTAAATGTGAACATTCGTCCGCGCATGGGAACTTCACGTGGGTCATATTTGAGTTCTTCTGACTGGTTTTTCTTGCTGTGAAAATACCAGTGCAATCCACCCGCTACACAGAAAATCAGTACGAAATTACGAGCAAAAATTTGCGCTATCCAACCTGGATCAAAGCTTCTGGCGGTTTCAAGCGATGGTTGAAAATATGCCCAGCAGATAGTTGCCAGTAACAAGACAATCAGGTTTTCACAAACGTTGAACCAACGGGCAGAAAACCAACTTAGCATTCTTTTTGGCTGTGGTGGCCAACTAAAGAATGGCGAAACTGGTATCGGCACCTGCGGAACATAGTTCCATTGCTTGCTGAACTTGTTTTGGGAATCGCGCCTGTCTTGCATGCAGACAAGTTGTCAGTAATCCAGTTAGAAGAAAAGCAGAAAATGTCAGCTCGTGATTGTAACCTGGTATCCCTAATCCCCTTTTCGCATTTAGAGCGCACACCTCGCTAGAGAAGTAAGGTAATAATTCCACCTATTTTGGTCGGGCCTGGGTTTTGGAAATGGATCTAAGCTGCTGCTTTGTTTGCTAATGGTTCAGAATTTCTCTGCAACGCAATCCGCAATATCGAATATCCCAAAATTGCTGAGGCAAACGATCCCATCAAAACACCAAGCCGTACCTGATTAACCAACTCCGGATCCTCAAATGCGAGCGTTCCAATAAACAAACTCATCGTGAAGCCGACACCCGCCAGGCATCCAGCACCATAGATTTGAAGCCAGGTCACTCCCTGTGGCATTTTCGCTAGCCGCAATTTTACAAAAATCCATGAGAGTGAGAAAATCATGATCTGGTTTCCAAAAAACAGGCCAAGGGCAATGCCAAGCGGTATCTTGTCTGTAAGATCAGAGAGTTCCATTCCTGCCAGCGAAACACCGGCATTTGCGAAGGCAAAGATCGGTAAAACCATATAGGCAATCCAGGGATGCAGTGAATGCTCCAATTGGTGAAGGGGCGATTGGTCCTTTTCCGTTTTGCCGGTAATCGGAATTGCAAGCGCAATGAGCACACCGGCTAAAGTAGCATGAACTCCAGACTTTAGGACACAAACCCAAATGAAGAGCCCGATCAATGCGTAGGGCGTTATGGCTTTAACACCCGAGCGGTTGAGAGCCATAAGGCCAACAAAGCCTATAAATCCAAGTGACAGCGATTCCACCGACAAGTTGTCTGTATAGAAAATTGCAATGATTGTGATGGCTCCGATGTCGTCAATAATCGCAAGTGCCAAGAGGAAAATCTTCAACGCGATCGGTACGCGTGGGCCAAGCAGTGCCAATACACCAAGCGCAAACGCAATATCTGTTGCTGATGGTATAGCCCAACCCCGCAAGGCTTGGATGTCATCCCAGTTTATGAATGAGTAAATGATTGCTGGCCCTGCCATTCCGCCAATCGCCGCAATAAACGGAAGGGTTGCCTTGTCGATGCTGGACAGCTCGCCCTGCAATACTTCTCGTTTTACCTCTAAACCAACGAGGAAAAAGAAAATCGCCATTAGGCCATCATTGATCCATAGGAGCAGCGGTTTTGCGATTTCAAGCGCTCCAACCTGTATCTTCACGGGCGTCGATAAAAGCTGGCCATAATATTCAGACAGAAAACTATTATTGGCGAATAATGCCAACAATGCTGCGATCATTAATATGATGCCAGCTGAAGTCTCCAATTTTAAAAAATCGTTTATGCGCGTAACTACGCGAGCCATGGCAATCTCCGAATATAAATAAATACAGCCGCCGATCGGGGACTAGTGATCGGCGGCTGATACAAGGCGTTTTGGCCCAGGGCAGAGGGCCACAGCCCCATCAGATCAGCAATCTTAAATCATTATTGGCAAAGGAGGGGGGTCCTTTTTTCCAACCGGGGAAGCGGGGAAAATCTTTAGAAAAAAGTTGGATAGATTTCCTTTTTCATCTTGATGCCGTGAAGATTGATTTTCTGAGTTATGCTCATCTGAATTTCTAATACACTGATGAAATGGGGAGGGTTTCCTATATAACAAATCGAAACTAATTATCTTTTCGATAGTTTAAAACTATGATATAGAATATCCATGCGTCCCACTCTCAAACAAATGCAATATCTGGTTGCGATTGCTGAAACCGGCAAATTCGGTAGCGCCGCTAAGTTAAGGCATGTCAGCCAGCCAAGTCTCTCTGCACAGATTGCAGAAATGGAGTCGGAGTTGGGAACTACACTTATTGAACGGGGAAGGCTGGGGGCGATTTTAACGCCTGCTGGACAGGATGCAGTGCGCCGCTCCCGCGACATCTTAAGAAGCGTGGAGGATATGAAATCATCGCTCAAGCCGGATGCTGCCAGTTTTTCAGGTAGATTGCGACTTGGAGTCATCCCATCAGTTGGGCCATACCTTTTACCAAGCGTTGCCCGCAAACTGCACAGTAAGTTTCCGGATTTCCGGATAAATGTGCAGGAAGAGCGAACAATAGATCTTGACCGTCATTTGCGAGACGGCCGATTGGACACCATTATTTCTACGGAAGAAGACCATGCGAATGTTCGCAGCCAATTCCTGTTTAATGAACATCTTTGGATCTGTGTTGCATCCGATCATCCGCTTGCTGAAAGTAGTGATCCGCTTCCGCTGAAACAGATGGAAGGACAGTCTCTGCTTAGTTTGGGATTGGGACACAATCTTAATCTCACCATACGGGAACTTGCCCGTATTTCCGGCGCATTTGTTAACAGCGAATATGAGGGAACCAGTCTTGATGCAATTCGCCAGATGGCGGAAATGGGCGCTGGTATTGCAGTATTGCCCAGCCTTTATGCATTAATCGAAGCACGACGGGATCAGGCGCTGGTGGTGCGCCGGATTGAGCATTCTGCAGCGCAAAGAGATATTGCGCTGATTTGGCGTGATACATCGCCCTACGGAAGTCAGATGCGGGAATTAGCTGAAATCATCAAAACAGTAGCAGATAAGTTGCTGAAGGGGCATGACAAAAGATGACTATCTTGGTCAAACATTACCGAACAATATATTGCTGACAAGCTTGTCGCGATTATAAACATCTTCATAAAAATTCGGCACACCGTCGTCATTTATCCACACGGTAAAATAGGTAAGGTGTACCGGTATTGGCTGATTGAGATTAACCCGTGTCTGGACCTTTGATTCTAAAATTGAATTCATTTTGTTATCGGGAAGATTTCCGCTTTGTGAAAAGAGTTTCTTGGCAAATTCCATCGGTTTATGAACTCGAATACAACCTGATGAATAGGCGCGGCGGGTCTTTGAAAAAAGTTCGCGATGGGATGTATCATGCAGATACACAGCAAACTTGTTCGGAAACATAAATTTCACTTGCCCTAGTGCATTCTTCTTGCCCGGGCTTTGGACTATCCGATAAGGAAAACGCTTTGGATTAACACTAGCCCAATCAATAGAATAGGGGCTCATAGCCGG
>JBCCBE010000044.1:0-25038 GCA_039814425.1 Pseudomonadota bacterium | reverse complement strand
ATTGGAAGTTTCCAAGGATCTGCAAGCCGGTAACGGAAGATCTGATGTATTTGATACCTGGGTCGACGGGGCAGTGCGCCGGTTTCAGGCGCGCCACGGTCTGCCCGCAGATGGGGTGATTGGCAAGTACACCTATGCTGCCATGAATATCCCGGCTGGCGTACGTCTGGGACAACTTGAAACCAATTTAGTACGGTTGCGCTCAATGTCTGGTTACCTGGGTGACCGGTATGTGATGGTGAATATACCAGCAGCTCAAATCGAAGCTGTTTCGAATAACCGTGTAGAGTCACGTCATACCGCAATTGTCGGAAAGACCGATCGACAATCTCCGGTACTGTCTTCAAAAATTTATGAATTGAACCTGAATCCTTACTGGACATCTCCTGTTTCAATTGTTCGTAAAGACCTAATTCCATTGATGCGTAAAGATCCTGAATATCTGACACGCAATTCCATCCGAATTTTTGACCGGGGCGGCAATGAAGTGCCGCCAACCCAGATTAACTGGGACACTGAAGAAGCTGTTGATTTCAGATTCCGCCAGGATCCAGGCAAGATTAATGCAATGGGATCAGTCAAAATTAATTTTCCAAACCCGCACGCGGTTTATATGCACGACACCCCTCAGCAAAGTATTTTCTCAAAGCTGCTTAGATTTGAGTCTTCAGGATGTGTCCGCGTTCAAAACGTCCGTGATTTGATTGCCTGGCTGTCAAACCAAACCGCTGGTTGGGACAGACGGTCCTTAGAGCGTGCGATTGAATCCGGCGAGCGTATCGATGTGAAACTAGCTGCTCCGGTTCCGGTTTATTGGAATTACATTACCGCATGGTCAACTCGAAATGACGTGGTTCAGTTCCGGGAAGATATCTACAGCCGTGATGGTGCAGAATTGTTGGCATCCAGTAGTTGGCAATAAAGCCGACGAAACCCTGAATTTTTTGTAGTTTTTTAGACAATTTCGCTGTTCATGCGCTAATTTGCCCATAATTTCATTAAATTACGGCTTGGTATTTTATTTTCTTCCGCTACTTAGGCTTGGAGACTAAATAATTTTTGGCAAAATTGCCTGTTCAAATTAATTATAGGGGAATGGAATGTCTGCGACACTTGAAACCTTTTTCAATGCACCACTGAGTGACGTGGATCCTGAGATCCATGCTGCAATCCGAAAAGAACTTGGCCGTCAGCGCCATGAAATAGAGCTTATCGCTTCTGAAAACGTGGTTTCACGTGCTGTTTTGGAAGCTCAGGGTTCGATTATGACCAATAAATATGCCGAAGGGTATCCTGGAAAGCGTTATTATGGTGGTTGCGAGTTCGTTGACGTTGCTGAAAACCTTGCAATTGAGCGCGCTAAAGAATTGTTCGGTTGCAGTTTTGTAAACGTGCAACCAAATTCGGGCAGCCAAATGAATCAGGCAGTCTTCCTGGCACTGCTGCAGCCCGGTGACACATTCATGGGCCTTGATCTAAATTCAGGCGGCCACCTTACCCATGGGTCTCCGGTAAACATGTCCGGTAAATGGTTCAATGTGGTTTCTTATGGTGTCAGCGAAGATACGCACCAATTGGACATTAATGAAATCGAACGTATCGCGCATGAGAGCAAACCCAAGCTGATAATCGCTGGCGGTACTGCATATTCACGCGAGTGGGACTGGGCAGCTTTCCGCCGGATCGCGGACAGTGTTGATGCCTATCTTCTTGTAGATATGTCACACATTGCAGGTCTTGTGGCAGCCGGTGTGCATGAGTCACCAGTGCCCCATGCGCACATTGTGACCACCACCACACACAAATCACTTAGAGGACCGCGTGGCGGCCTGATCCTCTCGAATGACGAGGCAATTGCGAAAAAGATGAATTCCGCGGTATTCCCAGGCCTGCAGGGTGGTCCGTTGATGCATGTAATTGCTGCTAAAGCGGTTGCGTTTGGTGAAGCCTTACAACCAGAGTTTAAAGCCTATGCTCAACGCGTTAAGGACAATGCCAAAGCACTTGCAGCTGGCTTGATGGATAGCGGCCTGGACATTGTTTCTGGCGGGACAGAAAACCACTCTATGTTGGTGGATTTAAGACCTAAGAAGGCCACCGGCAAACGGGCTGAGGCCGCGCTGGGTAGAGCAAACATCACCTGCAACAAAAACGGCATTCCGTTTGACCCGGAAAAACCGTTTGTAACTTCCGGTATCCGCCTTGGTTCACCTGCTGGTACAACAAGAGGCTTTGGAGAAGAGGAGTTCCGCGAGATCGGCAACTTTATTACCGAAGTGTTGGATGGCCTAATGGTTGCCAATGATGATGATGCAAATGAAGCTGTTGAAAAGGCTGTAAAGGCTAAGGTTATGGAAATGACGGACCGTTTTCCGATGTATTCGACATTGTAGTCTTGGCTTAGCCAATTTTTGAGTGTTAGAAGCCTTCTGAAACTGTTTGGAAGGCTTTTTTCTTGCGCTGTCCCTATTGCACAAATTCCGATACCCAGGTCAAAGATTCCCGTCCAACCGAAGATGGTAGTTCGATACGACGTCGTAGAATATGCGGTGCATGCGGTGGGCGGTTTACAACCTTTGAACGGGTTCAGTTGCGGGAACTCTCTGTTCAGAAAAAGTCAGGGAAAAAAGTACCCTTTGACCGCGATAAACTTGCCCGCTCTATTCTTACTGCAACGCGCAAGCGGGACATTGTGCCGGAGCGGTTGGAGCAGATGATATCCGGAATTGTTCGTCAGTTGGAAGCGCAGGGAGAGGGTGATATTTCCTCTTCTGACATCGGGCGCTTGGTGATGGACGGATTGAAACAGATTGATGAAGTTGCCTATGTTCGCTTTGCTTCCGTGTATAAGGACTTTCAGGAAGCAAGGGACTTTGAAGGTTTCTTGAGAAATATGGAAGAAGAATAATGCCGTATCGTAAAATGGTTATGGAACTGGGCATGGGTACAGATATTAGAGGATCTGATTACACCAAAGCCGCTATTCGAGCTGTTGAAAATGCCTTGCGGCAGAACTCTCTTGTCGTGGCTGATGCATTTAACAAGCCACGTGAAGAGATGCGGGTTGATATTCATATCGGTGTTCAAAGTCCACAAGATGTGGACCGTGAGCGCGTGGCAAACGTTTTGCCCTATGGTTCAGGGCAGGTATTTGTCGAAAAAGGTGGTATGGATGTTACCAAGGATGATGGAACACCTGGCACAATACTGGCAAATGCAGCCTTGCTTGTTTATCTCGATTTGCCGGACGACAAACAGTGGGTGCAATCATGAGTGGAATGAAACGTATTATCCTTGAAATGGGAACCGGAAATGATCTGTATGGCGGCGATTATACAAAAGCTGCAAAACGGGCAGTTCAAGATGCAATTCATCATTCCTCGCTTACCCTGTTTAAGAGTTTGGATATTAATCCTGAATTAATGGAAATTGAGCTTACGATTGCCGCGCAGGAACCGGAAAAAGTAAACTTGAAAGAGGTTGCAGACGAGCTTCCCTATGGCAAAGTACAGCCTAGAGCTATTCTGGGCGGCCTAAACATTCCAGATGAACATCGAGGCGGAAGCAGCGTGATCGTTAATGCTGGAATAGTCGTTCGGTTGCCTTTGGTTTGAATGAGAATTCATGCGTATCGGACATAACATCACAACAGAAGAACAAAGGTTCTTGGATGCAGCTTTAAGGCTGGCCCGAAAACATCAAGGGTTGACCGGAACAAATCCTTCTGTCGGTTGTATCATCGTCAAAGACCTTGGAAATGGTCCGGTTATCATTGGCTCGGGCGTGACAGCAAAGGGAGGGCGACCCCATGCTGAACCACCCGCGTTGGAAGAAGCCGGCGCTCTTGCCAAAGATGCAACCGCCTATGTGACACTAGAACCGTGCGCCCACCACGGGAAAACACCACCATGCGCACAAACTCTCATAGATGCAGGCATTAAACGGGTAATAACCGCAACAGTGGATCCAGACAATCGCGTCAATGGTAAAGGGCATCAAATGCTTTTGGATGCAGATGTCGACGTTGTCTGTGTTGATGGTGGTGAAAACGCTGCACGTGTTTTACAAGGCTATCTTAGAGCTCGAACCAGCGAGCGTCCTTTCGTGACGTTGAAACTTGCGATGTCGGCCGACGGATTGATCGGTCAAAAATCTGCCGGTAATTTCCCGATTTCCCGCAAAGCGGCTAATTGGCAGACCCATTTGGCCCGCGCGCGCCACGATTGTATTTTGATAGGAAACGGTACAGCCCTTGCCGATGATCCCATGTTAACCTGCAGGTTGCCGGGCATGGAGGACCGCTCTCCCGTCAGGATTGTGCTGGATGTACGCGGGAAACTAAAACCGGAACATAGACTGCTCGCAACGGCAACTGAGTATCCGACCTATGTAGTGGCTCCCAATACGGTTTCACAAGAGTGGCTTTCCTCAGTTAAAAAATCCGGTGCAATTCATTTTGCATGCGAGATACACAACGATCGCGTTGCGTTACCCGAGCTGCTGGAAGACTTGAGTGCGCGTGGATTTCAATCCGTTATGATTGAGGGTGGTGCGGTCTTGTCGCAAAGCCTTCTAGAAGAAGATCTGGTAGATGAGATCATTGTTCATGTGGGCTTGTGCCTGTCGGAGGAGGAGATTCCCGAAGATGGTGTTTATGCCTCGTTCACCCCATCGCAACTGCCAGATGCATTTGAAATTTGCCAGGAGCTAACCTTTGGCAATGATAAGTCTTTGCGACTAAGAAAACGGAATTGAACCATGTTTACCGGAATTATTACGGATATTGGAGAAGTTGCTGAAATTTCTGAGCTGGATCAAGGAAAACGGTTTTCGATCAAAACTTCTTTTGATACTGCAACGATCGATTTGGGTGCTTCGATTGCCCACGATGGGGTTTGTCTAACGGTTGTTGATCTCGGCGCTGACACCTTTGATGTGGAGGCTTGGGAGGAAGCACTGCGCCTGACAACGCTTGGAACTTGGCAGAACGGTCGCCAGATTAATCTAGAACGGTCTTTAAAAATCGGCGATGAATTGGGCGGGCATTTGGTGTCTGGCCATATCGATGGAACAGCGCAAATCGTTGAAAAAATTGATGAGGGCGAAGCGACGCGGTTCAAACTGAAGGCGCCGGATGCACTTGCCCGGTTTGTAGCTGAGAAGGGATCCATCGCGCTTGATGGCACATCTCTTACCGTTAATCGGGTTAATGGGTCAATTTTCGACGTGCTGTTAATTCGCCACAGCCTTGAAGTAACCACCTGGCATCAGAAAAATTCGGGAGATTTCCTAAATCTGGAAGTTGACCAGATGGCTCGCTATGCCGCGCGATTGGCTGAATATGTATAAAAATTAAAAGAAGCCTGATAATTGTCAAAGAATTACCAAATTGATTGTTAAGCTGCTAAAGAAGTAACATTTGAAATCAGCTAATACGGCTTAAGATGACAAAACCTGCAACCTTTTGGATGTTCCTATATTTATCTTTGTTGGCAACGACAACGATTATGCCAACGCAGGTTCTGGCGGACAATTTGTTTTCCAAAATACAGACTATGCTGAACCAAAAAAATAATGGCCAGGCTGTTGCTCAAGGTGGTACCCAGCTCGAGACTAATCAGAATAATGCGCCTTTGTATTTTCGATCCCGTAAGAAAAAAACTTATCTTATCAACGGGCTGGCAAGTAGTATTGAATCAATTGGTTATGGATTTACAAACCTCTCAAGGAAAATTCCCGGGTCAAGCCTTCATAATTATGCATCGTTTATTGAAAGCTCTACAGTTATCCGTTCGCGCATAACCCGGGAGATAAAGAGTGCATACCGTCAGGATCCCAATGTTGAGATCAATTTGATTGGCATCAGCTTTGGTGCAAATATTGTAACCTTAATAGCGACCGATCTTGATCTTGCTAGAATTCCGGTGAATTACATTGCAACCTTGGAAGGGCCAGCAATGGTTCCGATTCGCAAAAATGTCCGAATTGCAGATAGTTTCAGCTGTACCAATCTTGACTGTTTTCGAACCCGTTCCCGTTTAGCCTTTGGCAACAAAGTTACAAAATTCAGAACCTTCAAGGTCAATAGTTCTCATATCCCATTGGCAGATCATCCTTCTGTCCACACAAGAATTGTTTCTCAGATCAACGCCCTGCCGCCGAGCGCCTATTCGGCTCAATGAGCTGATGAGTGAGTAAACCGGGCCGTTTAAAATACTACCGTAACTTGGTGGTTTTACTTGCTATTCTCAATCTACCGTGGTTTCACACAATCCAATAATGTTGGAGAAAAATATGGCTGAAACTCCCCATCTTTTGATTGTGGATGCACCTTATTATACTGAAATTTCCGCAAGTTTGATGGAAGGTGTGTCCGAAGTGCTTGAATGCGCGGGCGCAAGCCATGAGTATGTTGTTGTTCCCGGTGTTCTGGAAATCCCGGCGGCTATCTCAATGGCGATCAATTCTCAACGTCACTATGATGGGTATATCGTAATTGGCTGCGTTATTCGTGGAGAAACCACGCATTATGACATTGTGGCGGGTGAATCAGCCCGGGCGCTAATGGATTTAACTGTCGATCATCAAATTGCATTGGGAAACGGTATTCAAACGGTTGAAAATGAAGCGCAAGCCTGGGCTCGCGCGCGCGTGAGCGAGAAGAATAAAGGTGGAGGTGCGGCTCAAGCCGCCCTTGATATGATTGCCCTTAAACAGAGACTTGTTTGATTGATGGAAAAAGCTTCAAAACAAATGACCGCCAACAAACGCGGCTCCGCACGCCTTTATGCCGTACAAGCTCTGTATCAAATGGACCTGTCGCAAACCAGTATTGCCCGGATTGTGGAAGAGTATGAAACCTTGCGAATAGGCAAGGAAGTTGATGGCGAAACTTATCTTGAGGCAGATTTAGCCTGGTTTCGTGGATTGGTTGGCGGGGTTGTAAAAGAGCAAACTGTGCTTGACCCGATTATCCATAACATATTGGTCGCAGATTGGCCGCTATCGAGAATAGAAACACTGCTGCGTGCGGTTTTACGTTGTGGCGCTTTTGAATTGATCTATCGAACGCATGTCCCGGTTCGGGTAGTGATTTCTGAATACCTGGAAATCGCAAAAGCTTTTTTTGATGAGGAAGAAATTCGACTTGTAAACGCAGTTCTGGATAGACTGGCACGAGATCAAAGACCCGAAGAATTTAAAACCGACGATGCCAAATGAGTTTGAAATCATAACAAAGTTTCTTTCACCGTTGGCAGGTGAGGGGGCTTTTGATTTCAAAGACGATGCAGCAATTCTATCGCTTCCACCTGAAAAAGAACTAGTTATAACGCAAGACGCCCTTGCTGGTGGGGTCCATTTCTTCGAAGATGATCCTCCCGAAATGATTGCAAAAAAGGCACTCAGAACCAATTTGTCAGATTTGGCTTCAAAAGGTGCAAGACCGTATTCGATTTCCCTTGCGCTTGGTCTGAAAGCTGATGTCAGCGAGGATTGGCTCCGTCGCTTTGCAATGGGACTTGGCGACGACATGAAGGCCTTTAATGTATCGCTAAGTGGCGGTGATACATTCGTAATCGGTGCGCAAACAGTAATTTCAATTACGGCGCTTGGATTGATTGATGCTGAAAACTACCTCTCCAGATTAAATGCAAAGCCCGGCGATGGCCTTTTCGTTACGGGTACTATCGGAGATGGCGCATTGGGATTGCTCGCAAGGCAAGGAAAGCTTGGGGATTTAGTCAACGAACAAAGGGAATATCTTATTGATCGATATCTTCTGCCCAAGCCCAGAGTGGAGATTGCAGACCTGTTACACGAATTTGCTTCAGCGGCTATGGACATTTCAGATGGATTGGCTGGAGATTTAGAAAAGCTGTGTGCCGCTTCGGGGGTTGGAGCGCAGATTGAACTTGATAACAGCCACTTTTCAAACGCGGTGCAAAATGCAATCGAATTTGATTCAGATCTTCTAAAAACTGCGGTAACCGGCGGAGATGACTACGAAATTCTCTTTGCTGTTCCGCAGGATAAAATAAGTTCGATGCTTGAACACGCAAAAGAATTACCTTTTACGGTGACATGCCTTGGCAAAACCTGTAAGGCCCGAGAAGTAATTTTCCAAGACCATTCCGGCCAGAAAATGACGTTTGACAAAACCGGATTTGATCATTTTCGAACTGGATAGAGAAAGTATCAATGACCTACGCGGACGCTTTGACCGACGAGCAGGAAAACCAGATTGCCAAAAAAAATGTATGGCTTTACCTACTATGTCAGGCATTGGGTGGCGCTTCCGCACCGATAAATATCGCGCTTGGTGGTCTGGTCGGAAACCATCTGCTGGGAGAAGACAAGTCGCTCGCAACTGCACCTGTCACCAGCTATAATATCGGTGTTGCGATAGGTGCGCTTATCTCCAATGCAATTATGCGTCAGATTGGTCGGAGAAAAGGTTTCATGATCGGGACGTTTATCGGTATTGTAGGCATGATCCTGTCGGGTCTGGCAATCACAGCACAAGGGTTTTGGCTGTTTTGCGGCGCACTTGCGATAAACGGTGTTTCAAGTGGTTTCGTTCAACAGTATCGCTTTGCAGCAGCAGACCGGGGTACGCCAGAATTTAAGCCGAAGGCGATTTCTATGATCATGGCAGGAGGCATTGCCGCAGCGATCATCGGCCCTCAACTTGTGATTTATGGTAGTGATCTTGCAGCCCCCGTTCCCTTTGCTGGCGCATTCTACTGTGCAATTATTCTTTTCGTATTAAGCTTCTTTGCCTTGTTTTTATTAGCGCCCTCCAATCTGTCACCTGCAACAGCGCACACTCCGCCACCGCCCACACGGACTGTATGGCAGATATTCAGCGAACCGAGATTTTTCATAGCTGTTTTATGCGGCACCTCAAGTTATGGTCTGATGTCATTTGTGATGACCGGAGCGCCACTCGCCATGGTGCATCACGGTCATTCAGTGCACGATGCAACGCTTGGTATTCAGTGGCACGTAATGGCAATGTTTGCACCAAGCCTATTCACCGGTCATCTGATTGCCCGGTTTGGAAAAGAGACGATTGTTTTCACCGGATTGTTGATATTGGTCGCCTGCGGGGCTGTTGCGTTGCTTGGCTATGATCTGATGCATTTTTGGGCATCTTTGATCCTGTTGGGGATTGGCTGGAATTTTGGGTTCATCGGTGCAACTTCGATGATCACTGATTGTTGCCGTGATGGCGAAAAGAATAAGGTTCAGGGCATCAACGATTTTCTGGTTTTCGGTTTCGTGGCGCTTGCTTCTTTAATGGCAGGTCAAGCACTCAATGCTCATGGTTGGATGTTCTTAAACATGGTGATCTTCCCGGTCACCATCATCTGCTTTATCGGGTTAACCTGGCTGCGGCTTCACAATGCCAGGCAAGTCTCTTAGCATCGGCTAAAAGTTATTACCTAAAAGCAATGAACCCATTAAAGCAGCAGGAGTATACGTTCGCTCAATCCTGTGCTGGTTTGTCTTGTTCATAGCGTTCTGAAACGTCTAAGGGCGGCAGCCAGGATTCCCGTCTGCTTGTCCACAACTCATAAGTTGGACTAAGCTGATCTGGCGCATCCAGAATTCCAAGATGTACTTCAATTTCGTCGTCACTGCGCGAATAAACTGAAGACCCACATTTTGGGCAAAAGTATCTCTCCTGAAACTGATTGAGCTTTCCCTGCGTGCTAACCGCATCCTGCGGAAAAATTGCAGATGCATGAAATACAGCCCCATGATGTTTGCGACAATCAAGACAATGGCAAATGCCGACGCGTTTAGGCGTGCCGGTCACTACCAGCTTAACATCGCCGCATAAACAACTGCCCGTCAGGCGCATTACATTAAACTCCGCAATCTTTAGATTGCTAAAGCCTTATATCAGAATGCCAGAGATTGCTATTTGGTATCCGCCACAGTTAAAAATCGGCAACCAGTAATAAAAGCTGGCTGCCGACAATAGGTTCTAACCCTGGAATTTTATTTTGCGCTTAGTTGACGCAACGCTCCAGCCCAATCCTCGACGTGATAGGTGCGCACTATTTTATCATTTTCAATTGTATGAATATCGATGGACATTATCTCAAACGGCTTGCCGTCGCCATCAACACCAAACAAGGGGCCGCTGGGCGTTCCGGTTGCTTTACCGCGAACCACAACCCGGTTGCCATCTTGGATCATTTCCTCAACAGCCCAATTTAAATCAGGAATAAGTTTTCCAAAGCCGCCAACCTGAGCGATGAACTTATCTTTGGATTTATTTTTGCCTGAGTAGTCCCCGATGCTTTCCCAATTATCTGAGATTGTAGCAGAAACGGCTGCTGCATGTTCCTTGGAGGTTGGATTACTCAAAAATTCATAGAACTTTTGTACGACTTCTTTTTCTCCTGCTATCGCACTGCCAACCATCGGGGCAATGAATACCAAACTTGATACGAGGATAACTTTGATCATTTTCATACTGTCTTCTCCTGATAGTTTCATGAACTGCCCGAAAGCGCGTTCGATTTCTAACAACACGAATATGGACTAAAGACTTGAATGGTATAATATGCGATAATTAGAAATGATTGTTTGGATATATTGAATAATGTTAGATCAGCTGAAACAGATTGCGATTTTTTCCAAGACGGTTGACTACGGTTCATTTCGAGGGGCAGCCAGAGAATTACGACTATCGCCTTCAGTTATCAGTCATCATATTTCGCAGCTTGAAGAGGAATTGGGTACGGCACTTTTATACCGTTCCACCCGAAAACTATCGGTGACACCTGACGGTGAAAAGCTGCTTGTTTCAGCACGTCATATGATTGACGCAGCAGAAACAGGAATTAATCAGGTTACCAGTCAGTCCCAACAACCTAGCGGTGTTCTGCGGCTGACCATTCCTGCTGTATTGATACGTTCTGAATTATTGGATCAGATAGCTGCTTTTGCATTAGCTTTTCCAAAGGTACAGCTCTTTGTTGATACATCAGATAGCCGAAGGGAATTGATTGCAGATGGTTTTGATGTGGCAATCCGGATGGGCTGGTTGCAGGACAGCGCACTTAAGGCGAAGAAGTTGTTTGAAGTTCATCGCCAACTAGTGGCGTCCCCTGGATACATGGCATCCCGCAAAACCCCGCGTGACCCACAAGCGATTTCAGAATTTGACTGGATCGAACTTGCACCGGTTCGGCAACAGACATTGATGTTTAAGCGGGGAGATCAGGAAAAGGAATTATCGATCAACAGGCCAAGGATTGGTGTAAACGATGCGGACGCACTATGTCGCTTAAGCACACAAGGTGTGGGACTTGCTATTATCCCGGACTTTCTCGCTGGACCAGAAATAAAATCCGGCAATCTTCAGACTGTTTTGCCTGAATGGTCTGTGGGGTCCGTGGGAGTATATGCGGTCTGGCCACCCAATGCACGAAGGGAAAGCTTGGTAAAACGGTTCATCGATTACATTTCACGCTAGGCTACAGAACCTTACTCGTCGCAAGGTCTTACAATCGACATTAATTCAATTTCTCAATACAATCTTTTAAGATCGTCCACCAAAAGATAAGAGTTCAGGCATGAAAATGATACGAGAAAGCATTGAAAGCTCTGTCGCCTTTATTAAAAATATGAACGAGACGCGAGAGATCGAGGCGGAAGAAGCCCGGCAAAATCCATTTCTTGCGCGAGCACTGGCACGCGAAAAGTATGAAGGGCATCGGCTTGCAGTATTTGCCAGAACAATAGCATTGTTCATAATTGCGATACTTATTCCGTTTCTAAATCCGCAGCTTGAATCAATCTTCTATGTCGTTTCAGTTCTTATTTTTATCGGCATTGGCTGGTTGCAATTATGGGCTGCGCGTGTCGGTCAATCGGGCCGCGAACTGGCTTTGATATTTGCAGATTTCATTCTGCTAACAGCTCTTTTTTTGGTGCCAAATCCCTTTCGGGAAGTGGATATTCCGACGGCATTCAGCTACCGATTTGATAATTTCATATACTTTTTTCTGTTTCTTGCGCTCGGCACCCTGGCATATTCATGGAGAACGGTTTGGAGCATTGGAATATGGATCGCCGCTTTTTGGATGCTGGCCTTGGTATTGGTAGCCTTGTTTGGAATTACGTATCCCGGCCTTACAGAAACATCCAAGGAACTATACGCCGATAATATATTATTTCAGTGGACGCTTGATCCTAATAGTTTGCAAATCACAGAGCGCATAGAAGAAGCAATAGTGATTGTAATGGTCGGGTGTATTCTGGGGTTAAAGGGCGCGCGTTCAAATCGATTATTAATCGAACAGGCTAGCATTGCTGCTGAGCGGGCAAATCTTTCACGTTATTTTCCTTCAAGCCTTGTTGATACGCTTGCATCCACCAATCATGATATTGGCGCAGTACGAAACCAGGATGTGGCGGTCCTTTTCACAGACATAGTTGGTTTTACAAAATATGCGGAGCGGAATTCTGCTGAAAACGTGATGGATTTGTTGCGCAGCTATCATTCACTGGTCGAGACTTCAGTATTTAAAAATAACGGAACGTTAGACAAGATTATCGGGGATGGTGCCATGGCAACATTTGGAACGCCGGAGGCAAGCCCCGATGATGCGAAGAATGCATTGTTGGCGGCCAGAAACATTCTTGAACAATCCAAGCTGCTCAATGATGCAAGAATACAAAATGGCCTTGAAGAAATTCGTGTTTCTGTAGGCCTTCATTTTGGAGCAGTAACATTGGGCGATATCGGCTCGTCTCGCAGGCTGGAATTCACTGTAATTGGCGACACTGTAAATGTTGCAAGCCGTCTCGAAGCCATGAGCCGTGAACTTGGATGTCAATGTGTTGTAAGTGATGAATTGATGAGACGCGCAAATAAGGTGGCAAGCGATGATGGAGGAAACCCAGGTGGTTTTGAACACCGCCATGGCATTCATTTGCGGGGGAGGGAAACCCCGATAGACGTCTGGACGGTTTGAGGAAAACTGAACCGGATACGATGACCTGACAGGCTGATTCTCAACCCTTGAAGTGACCTCAAATAGCAAGAAAACCGAATGGTCGCCACTAGTGGATTCTACCGAAATATATGAAGGTTCTAAACCAAATCGATAAATTATCCTGATGTTGTCCTATGGTTATCTGTCGATAGATCAACAAAACCTTGATTTTTGATTCATTCTGACTAGTGTGCGCATCGGTTGGGCCGGATGCGTGCATTATGGTCCTTATATCAATTTGGGCGTGGGGCTGCTGAGGGGTCGTCCTGTCAAGTTCACGCCGTAATCAAAACAGGGAAATGAGAAAATGGATCCTCTGATTCTGGCAATTCTTGCCGGACTCCTGTCCATCGCTTATGGCGTTTGGGCATCAATGTCCGTTATGAATGCAGATGCGGGTAATGACCGCATGAAAGAAATTGCAGGCTTCGTGCAGGAAGGCGCGCAAGCCTATCTATCACGTCAATATTTGACGATCGCTATTGTTGGCGGCATCGTCTTTCTAATTGTTGGTTGGCTTCTAGGCTGGCTCGTTGCAATCGGTTTCTTGATCGGTGCTGTTCTTTCCGGCGTTGCTGGCTTTATCGGCATGCTGGTTTCAGTACGTGCCAACGTGCGTACTGCCCAAGCATCAAGTCAAAGCCTTGGTGCTGGTCTTGAAATCGCGTTTAAAGCTGGCGCGATTACCGGTCTACTTGTGGCTGGTCTAGCACTCTTGGGTGTTGCGGTTTACTACTACTACCTTGTGAATATTGCTGGCTTTGCAAATACAAGCCGGGTCGTAATTGACTCACTTGTAGCACTCGGATTTGGCGCTTCACTGATATCAATCTTCGCCCGTCTTGGCGGCGGTATCTTTACAAAAGGTGCGGACGTAGGTGGTGACCTGGTTGGTAAAGTTGAAGCAGGCATTCCGGAAGATGATCCACGCAACCCGGCAACGATTGCAGATAACGTAGGCGACAATGTTGGTGACTGTGCTGGCATGGCAGCCGACTTGTTTGAAACCTATGCCGTTACTGTTGTTGCGACTATGGTTCTTGCTTCAATCTTCTTCGTAGGCGAGCAGGCATCAACTCTCATGATGTTCCCGCTTCTGATCGGTGCAAGCTGTGTGGTAACCTCAATTATCGGAACATTCTTTGTCCGCCTCGGTTCAAACAACTCCATCATGGGTGCACTTTACAAAGGCTTCGTTGTAACAGCGGTTCTTTCGGCTATTGCACTTGTTGCCATTGTCTCGCTTTGGCTTGGAATGGATACTTCCTTCACCGTCAATGGCCAGACCTTTACCGGTCTTGATTTGTTGTATTGCGGCTTGGTTGGTCTCGTAATCACCGGCCTTATTATCTGGGTAACTGAATACTACACCGGTGTTGATTACAGACCGGTCCGTTCAATTTCCCAAGCTTCAGTAACTGGTCACGGCACTAACGTTATTCAGGGTCTAGCGATATCGCTGGAAGCAACTGCGGTTCCTGCAATCATCATTATTGCTGGTATCATTGCAACTTATACGCTGGCTGGTTTGTTTGGTATCGCTATTGCTGTATCAAGCATGTTGGCTCTTGCCGGGTTTGTGGTCGCACTAGATGCTTTTGGTCCTGTAACAGACAATGCCGGTGGTATTGCTGAAATGGCTGAATTGCCACCAGAAGTACGAAGCACAACAGATGCACTTGATGCGGTTGGCAACACTACAAAAGCGGTTACTAAAGGTTATGCAATCGGTTCTGCTGGTCTTGGTGCTTTGGTTCTGTTTGCAGCCTACACTGAAGATCTGAAGTTCTTTGCTGCTAAAGCAGAACCAGGTTCTTTCTTCGAAGGTGTTAGCGTCGATTTCTCACTTACAAACCCATACGTGGTTGTTGGCCTTCTGTTTGGCGGTCTGCTTCCATACCTGTTTGGCGGCATCTCAATGACTGCTGTCGGCCGTGCCGGTGGCGCTGTTGTTGAAGAAGTTCGTCGTCAGTTCCGTGCTGACCCTGGCATTATGGAAGGTACTTCCAAACCAGATTATGGTCGTGCAGTTGATATGCTAACCAAAGCAGCAATCAAGGAAATGATCATTCCGTCATTGCTACCAGTTCTTTCTCCAATCTTCTGCTTCTATGCAATCTATTGGATAACTGGTGATAAGGCGCAGGGCTTTTCGGCTCTTGGAGCTATGTTGCTCGGTGTGATCGTGACTGGTTTCTTCGTTGCGGTTTCCATGACTGCTGGTGGCGGTGCATGGGACAATGCCAAAAAATCCTTTGAAGACGGCTTTGTCGACAAGGATGGCGTAAAGCACGAAAAAGGTGGTGATGCGCACAAGGCTTCTGTTACTGGCGATACTGTTGGAGATCCTTACAAGGATACCGCAGGACCAGCCGTTAACCCGATGATCAAGATCACCAACATCGTGGCGCTTTTACTTCTGGCTGTGCTCGCACACTAGATTGAAGAAATAACAAGTTAAAAACCCCGCAAAGCGATTTGCGGGGTTTTTTTATTCTATATCTACGACTGGAAGCGGTTTTAAAATCCAGTTTGAGAAATCTAAAGCCCTGGGGCTTGGCTTCCACGTTCTGTACCTTGTAAAACAGAAGATGGGCTGGCTTTACCCGTGAGCAATTGCTTGAGAAGTGTAAAGTCTTCTCCACTTGTAGGAGTGGTACGCGAAATGAAATCAAACACGCGGCCATCCTGAATGCCATAATTTGCAATCCGGTCAACAGTCTTTTCTTCACTAAAATACACAGAAAGAACTTTCTGATCGATTAGCTTCAATTTCTGGTATTCATAACGTTTCGAACGCTTCTGCGAAATATAGTAGAAAACGTCAGTGCCAAATTGACCGGTTGTTGACGGTGTTCCCAGGGCCAGCAACACTTGCTCCTGGCTTGAACCTACCGGTACAAGGTCAAGTTGATCCTGGGAAATAACAGGACCATGATTGAAAATGCGTTCTTCTACGCAGCCGGAAATAACCAACAGAGAAAGCGCTGACGCAGCAATCACAGTAATTTTTCCACTTAGACGATTGGTTTTCATAAGCATTACCGAAAAATATCTATTCTCTCGAATTTCAGTTTCAATGAATTATATAAGTGCTATCCAATTTGCAACGCCGTACATGGTATGTGCCAAATTTGGTTAACGACGTAACCCGCTAAAACCGTAAGATCATGTTTTCTTTTTTAAAAAATACAAAATCACGTAATCTAGTACCAGAACAGCTTTATGGCGGGGTTATGGCGCAAGCACGCAATCCCGCATTTTTCACTGAGATTGGAATTGATGACACCGTAATGGGCCGTTTTGATGTATTGGCCTTACATGTCTATCTGTTCTCCCGCCGGATGAAGCAGGGTGGCGATCCAAAGGCACTGGCGCTTGGTCAGGAGATTTTTGACCTGTTCATGTCAGATATCGAGCGGGCCTTGAGAGAAGTGGGTATTGGCGACACATCTGTACCAAAGCGTAAAAAGGCCATGGCCAAAAGCTTTTATGGGCTGATTGAGGATGTCGAAAAACCCTTAGATGCTGGTGATCATGCGCTGCTTGAGCAAAAGATCCATGCTCGGTACTACAAAGACAAGGTGAATGCGCCAAGCAAATTGCTCGTTGAATACCTGTGTATTTGCAATGAAAAACTGTTATCCCAATCAATCAGCGACATATATCGTGGAGATTTGTCCTGGCCTGACCCATCCTCGCTTCCGTTAGATGGGAAACCTGTGCATGCCTAAAACAGAAAATTCTGTATTTTACATGCACGCGTTGGCTAAAACGGATCGTAGATATTGTCTGAATGCCGGGACAGAAATGTTAACCTGGCTTGCTGACAATACAGATGCATCGCGGTTCGTTTCCTGTTCGGTAGAGTTTGAGATCAAAGCATGGCGCGTAGACGGTGCGTCCCTCAAAGGGCAGGTGGAAGCTCAGTTTGAGCAATTATGCGTTTCAAGTCTGGAACCCATTAACACCAGTACAACCGTTAAATTTGAACGTAAATTTCGACATATGGATGATCGCAAGGGTTTGCGCCCGGTATTCGAAGATGGCGAATTGATATTGGATCCACAATCTGATGAGCCAGATTTGCTGGATGGACCAGCGATCAAGGTTTGGGATGTCGTTTTGGAAGAACTTAATCTGGCGATAGATCCTTTCCTTAAAATCAAAAATGAGGAAGACCAGATTGAAACTCCCACGCTGCAAGATCTGGACAGGAAAAATCCATTTGCGGTTCTTGGGGATATGTTTAAAGAAGACACTCCGGACAAATAATCTAGAATCGTAACTCTAGGTTCTGCACTATAAAGCAGCTATATACCTTCTGGCATAATTTAGAATTCGCGAATTGATATAAGTAAGTTACTTTCAAATGGTTGATACCAGAACCATATCTCTTGACGTAATGGGTGGTGATAATGGCCCTGCAACCGTTATCGGTGGTGCGCAGGTATCGCTTGAGCGAAAGCCACATTTGAAATTTGAGCTTTACGGAGATGAGGCGGTCGCCGGCCCCATACTGGACCAGTTTCCGGATGTAAAAGCGAATTCAAACTTTCATCATTGTGACGTGACAATTGCAATGGACGAAAAGCCAAGCAAGGCCCTGCGTCACGGGCGCTATAAATCTGGCATGTGGCGTGCAATTGATGCCGTTAAGACTGGCGATGCGGATGTATGTATTTCGGCTGGAAATACAGGTGCGCTGATGGCTATGTCAAAGTTTTGCCTGCGGACACAACCGGGCATAACCCGGCCTGCGATGGCTGCACTTTGGCCGACGCTTTCTGGTGAAAGTATTGTTCTTGATGTTGGCGCCAATGTTGGTGTTGATGTTGATCAATTGGTAGAGTTTTCAGTAATGGGTAGCGCACTGGCACGAGCTCTCTTCGATCTGGGCAAACCAAGTGTGGGTTTGCTGAATATTGGCGTCGAGGAAGTCAAAGGGGTTGAAGCTGTTCGCGATGCAGGCAGTCTTTTGCGAGCAGCGAACCTTGAAACCATGCACTATCACGGATTTGTAGAGGGTACCGATCTGGGGCAGGGTACGGTAGACGTTGTCGTTACCGAAGGGTTTGCTGGAAATATTGCTTTGAAAACTGCCGAAGGTACCGCGAAACAGATCGCGGAATATCTGCGGGCAGCAATGAACCATTCGATATTTGCAAAAATCGGTTACTTATTGGCAAAAAGCGCCTTTGACCGGTTGCGGGAGAAGATGGATCCGCGCAAACTCAATGGTGCAGTATTACTTGGATTGAATGGCGTTGTCATTAAAAGCCACGGCGGAACAGATGCAGAAGGCTTCGCCTCGGCGATAGATTTGGGGCATGACATCGCATCTAATGATATACTTAAGAAAATCGAGACGGACCTGGAGAATTTTGCCGAAATCCGGATTCAGCTCGAAAAAGTTGCGGAATAACTCCGTTTTTCGCTGAGGCTTGGATAAATGATACGGTCAGTAATAACAGGGTGTGGTTCCTATCTACCCGAAAATGTAATGCGCAACGCGGATTTTGAAACGTTTTTGGACACCTCCGATGATTGGATAATTCAGCGTACCGGTATTAGGCAGCGCCATATAGCCCAAGACGGTGAGACAACAGCAGACCTCGCAGAAAAAGCCGCTCGTAATGCACTAAATACAGCCGGCGTTTCGGTTGATGATATCGATCTGATTATTCTTGCGACTTCCACTCCGAATAATACCTTTCCGGCGACAGCCGTAGAAGTTCAACATCGACTAGGCATGAAACACGGTGCTGCTTTTGATACGCAGGCGGTTTGTTCAGGTTTCGTATTTGCCCTCACAACTGCCGATCAATACATAAGATCGGGTCATTCCAAACGCATTCTGGTAATTGGCGCAGAAACTTTCTCGCGCATCCTTGATTGGGAAGACCGCACAACCTGCGTATTATTTGGTGATGGCGCAGGCGCTGTTGTGATTGAAGCGCATGAAGGCGCTGGAACCTCTGATGATCGTGGCATTCTGACCTGTCATTTGCGTTCTGATGGCGCACACAAAGAAAAACTCTTTGTGGACGGTGGCCCATCCTCAACAAAATCGGTTGGGTATCTACGGATGGAGGGAAAGGAAGTATTCCGCCACGCTGTTGGAATGATAACGGATGTAATTGAGGATGCTTACACCGCAACAGGATTGAATTCTGATGACCTGGACTGGTTTATTCCACATCAGGCAAATAAGCGAATTATAGACGCCTCTGCAAAGAAACTTAAGATCACACCGGAAAAAGTGGTGATTACGGTCGATCGTCATGGCAATACATCGGCGGCATCAATCCCACTCGCGATGGATGCTGCTTTTCAGGCTGGTAAATTAAAGCAAGATAACCTGATATTGCTTGAAGCAATGGGCGGTGGCTTTACTTGGGGTTCCATTCTTTTACGTTGGTAAGTGATGAAAAAATATTGGTAAATTTCAATTTTTAAGAGGTGTCTTGTTGATGCATCAAAATTAACGTACATTTCTTTCGGGTGATTGTATAAATAGCAATTTCCCAACCCCTTAGACGGAATAAATGGTGGGTAAATGAGCGAAAAAACAATCACAAGAACGGATTTGAGCGAAGCAGTTTATCAGAAGCTTGGACTATCGAGGATAGAGTCTGCTGAACTTGTTGAAACGGTTTTAGAAACAATCAGTAATCGCATTATAGAGGGCGAGTCTGTGAAGCTATCGTCGTTTGGTTCATTTATCGTCAGAAGTAAAAATGAGAGAATTGGTAGAAATCCTAAAACTGGTGAGGAAGTACCAATAACTCCGAGGCGGGTTATGGTGTTCAAGCCGTCCAATATTATGAAAAAGGCAGTTCTGAACGGCCACAAAAAATAGTGTGGATTGCGGTTCAGGGTCTTTATTGTAAAAATCGATTAAATTCCTGGAGTGTCCATTGAATAAAAGTCCGGACGCCTTTCGAACAATTAGCGAAGTAGCTGAAGACCTGGACTTGACGCAACACGTGCTGCGGTTTTGGGAAACCCGTTTTAATCAGATCAAACCTATGAAACGCGGTGGTGGGCGACGATATTATCGTCCCGAAGACGTGGAGTTGGTTAGAGGTATCAAAGGCCTTCTCTATGATGAAGGCTATACAATACGCGGCGTTCAAAGGCTTTTAAAAGAGCATGGCAATAAGATCGCAATTGAATTTGGCAAGTCTGGTACGTTGGATTTATCTGGATCGGATGCTGTCGAAGAAGAGCAAGTTTTATCACAGCCAGCTGTCGATGTTGTTGAATTTACTGAACCGGCAAAAAAGCCAAAGCCTGCCGGTGGTTTGTTCCGGCGCTCGAAAGCCGATACGGTGGGCGTTGAAACGGGAACCGTGCCACGGCTGTCAAAAGATGATCGGGCCGCACTTCAATCAACGCTTCAGGACCTTCTTGAATGCAAGCGCCTGTTAGACCAGACACGCCAAAGCTGATCTTCTTAAATCCAACCTGCATTTGATGTGAACTCCTGTTTCGTGCTTGCTAATCGCTTGTGTTATTTAAAATCAATGTGTATCAAAATCTGACTTTGATGATGACGGTCTGAAACAAACTACCGCGTCTTTGAAATACTGGACGGAGCGTGGCGCAGCCTGGTAGCGCACTTGCATGGGGTGCAAGGGGTCGGAGGTTCGAATCCTCTCGCTCCGACCATGGTTCAAAACTACCCAAATCACGGCTTTCATAACAACCGGCGGTTGTCACTGCGGCGTAAATCGCATATGCAGCGCATGTTTATAACCAACCACCCGCGTCCGTAGGCGGGACTGGAGAAAGGATACCGCCATTATGGCACAGATTTCCCTTACTTTTCCCGATGGCAATGTGCGTGACTATCCGGCCGGTGTTACCGGCCTTGATGTAGCTGAATCCATTGCAAAATCTCTCGCTAAAAAATCCGTTGCCTACAAGCTAGATGACGCGCTACGCGACCTACAGGATACGATTGAACAAAGTGGCTCAATCGAGCTTGTAATGCGCGGCGATGAAGCCGCACTTGAACTTATTCGCCATGATTGCGCGCATGTGCTTGCTGAAGCAGTTCAGGAATTATGGCCCGACACCCAGGTAACCATCGGGCCGGTAATTGAGAATGGTTTTTATTATGATTTTGCGCGCGATAAGCCTTTTACCCCAGACGACCTTCCGGTAATTGAGAAGAAAATGCGCGAAATCATTCAGCGCAATGATAAATTCACCAAAGAAGAGTGGAGCCGCGAGGAAGCCAAGGCGTTTTTTGCAGCCAAGGGCGAGGCCTACAAGGTGGAACTGATCGATGCGATCCCTGAAGATCAGAGCTTAAAGATTTACAAACAGGGCGAATGGCTCGATCTGTGCCGCGGCCCGCATATGCGTTCTACCGGGGATGTTGGCAACGCATTCAAACTAATGAGCATTGCAGGTGCCTATTGGCGCGGTAATTCAGACAACGCGATGTTGACCCGGATATACGGTACTGCCTGGGCTGATGAGAAACAGCTCAAACAGTATATGTTCATGCGCGAAGAGGCCGAAAAACGCGATCACCGCAAGCTCGGCCGTGAGATGGATCTATTCCATTTTCAAGAGGAAGGACCGGGTGTTGTCTTTTGGCATTCCAAAGGCTGGCGAGTTTTCCAAAATCTGGTGAATTATATGCGCCGTAGACTTGAAGGCACTTACGAAGAGGTCAATGCGCCGCAAGTTCTTGACAAGGCTATGTGGGAGACCTCAGGTCATTGGGGCTGGTATCACGAAAACATGTTTGTGACAGAGACCGAAGACGAACGCGTCTTTGCAATAAAGCCGATGAATTGCCCGGGGCATGTCGCAATCTTCAAACATGGACTGCGCAGCTACCGAGAAATGCCGGTTCGACTGGCAGAGTTTGGCAATGTCCACCGCTATGAACCCTCTGGTGCTTTGCACGGGTTGATGCGGGTGAGGGGCTTTACGCAGGACGATGCCCATGTGTTCTGCATCGAAGATCAGATGGAATATGAATGCCTGCGGATTAATGAGCTGATCATCTCAACCTACCGCGATTTCGGGTTTGAAGAATTTACCGTACTGCTTTCCACAAGACCGGAAAAACGGGTTGGCGATGATAAAAGCTGGGATCATGCAGAAGCGGTGATGATGAAAGTGCTGGAAAAAATCGAGACTGATTCCGGTGGCACAATAAAGACTGGCATTAACCCAGGAGAAGGCGCGTTTTATGGGCCGAAATTTGAATATGTTTTGAAAGACGCGATTGGCAGGACCTGGCAGTGTGGCACGACTCAAGTTGATTTCAATCTTCCGGAACGATTCGGTGCGTTTTATATCGACAGCGAAGGCAACAAGACCCAACCGGTCATGATCCACCGGGCGATTTGTGGTTCAATGGAACGCTTCCTCGGGATTTTGATCGAAAACTTTGCAGGTCATTTTCCACTCTGGCTTGCACCGGTTCAGGTTGTCGTAACCACCATAACGTCAGATGCAGATGACTATGCAAAGCAGGTCACTGCCAAATTAAAGGCTGCCGGCTTGCAGGCAAAACTTGATATTCGGAATGAAAAGATCAATTACAAAGTACGCGAACACTCATTGGCAAAAGTACCGGTGATCATGGTCTGCGGCATGCGAGAGGCTGAAGAAAACAGTGTCAATATTCGCAGGCTTGGTTCAAAGCATCAAACTGCGATGCAAGTAGAAGAGGCTATTGCTGCCTTGGTTGAGGAGGCAACACCTCCCGATGTCAAGAGAGCGGGGTAATCTGTGGTAGGCCGATTGAGATTAATTAGCGGATTTGTTCTGTTTTTCTTCGTGCTTGGCCATTATATCGGTCACGCCTTCGGCATAGTCTCCTTAGGGGCAATGAATGAAGCCCTGAACTATTCAGTTGAGCCTTGGCGTTCTACCATTGGAACAATCGTACTAATTTCGAGTTTGTTGGTACATGCCGTGCTTGCAGTCTGGGCGGTTTATGAACGCAGTTCACTGAATATGAAATCCTGGGAATGGTTTCAGGTCATCTCAGGATTTCTAATTCCTGCGATGCTGGCTGCGCATGTTTTGAATACACGCGGTGCTTATGAGTTTTTTGGCCTGGAAGAGGGATATGTTTATCAACTCTACGCGCAATGGGTAGGCTTCCCGTTCTATGGTTTCTTGATTGTTGCATCCCTTTTGGTCGTGTGGGTGCATGGTTGCATCGGTTGGCATTATTGGTTGCGATACAAGGGTTGGTATAACCGATACCTACCGATTTTCTATTCATTGGCGCTTATAATTCCGGTACTTGCGCTGGCAGGTTTCTTGTCTGCCGGATTGCGGGTGTCACGTCTTTCTGGAAATGAAAAATGGGTCAACCGGATACTAAAAAATGTTGTCGAAGCTGGCCCTGAATTTCTACCCTTTATCAAGACTAATGAGAAAAATGTTATTCTCGTTACGATCTCTATCATCGCATTGCTGTTGGCGGTGCACGCCTTCCGCTGGTTTTGGCGCCGAACAAAAACTTCTGCGCGCATAATTTATAGCAGCCTTGAAGGTGGCGGAACGAAGGAATATCCAATTTCCGCTGGCGCGACTGTTTTAGAAATGCTGCAGCAAAGCGGAGTGCAACACGCATCTGTTTGTGGTGGGCGGGGGCGTTGCTCTACTTGTCGGGTGAAAGTGGAAGCTTTGCAGGAAGAGTTGCCGCAACCCTCGACTGAAGAGCAAAAAATCCTCAATCGAATTGCCGCACCAGATAACGTGCGTCTTGCTTGTCAAATTCGCCCTACTAGATCTCTTTCGGTCACTGCTTTGCTGCGGCCTGAAGTGGGATCACGCGAAGCTCTGAACGATACCGGGAATCATGGCGGTGAAGAGCAGGAAATCGCAGTTTTATTTGCTGACATTCGCGCTTTTACGCAACTTACAGAGACCAAACTTCCGTTTGATACGGCGTTCTTATTAAACCGGTACTTTGCCGCAATGGGTCAGGCAATCGAGGAATGCGGCGGCCATGTCGATAAATTTATCGGCGATGGGGTGATGGCACTTTTTGGGGTAAATGAGTCACTTCCCGTAGGATGCAGAAAGGCGGTTCGTGCGGCCCAAAAAATGTCCGAACGCCTTATCCAGTTAAATACCAGTTTAGCCAATGAGCTTCACGAGCCATTGAGAATTGGCATTGGTATCCACAGCGGCACCGCGATCGTCGGGAAGATGGGATATAAAGACGCCACCAGCCTTACAGCCATCGGTGACGTCGTAAATACTGCCAGCAGGCTTGAAAGCATGACCAAGGAACTGAAGGTTGAATTGATTATTTCTGAAAAGACAGCCCGGGAAAGTGGTCTTGATTTGAGTATTTTTGAATTAGAGCAGGTGGCAATCAGAGGAAGAAATGAACCGTTGCCCATCCGAAAGGTTCTAGTAGGTGATGCATTGTTCAAGCATTCAGAGAAAGTCTAGCGAAAATTTCGCGAAGCCATCCTATTTATTGCCGATCATCGCAGCTTTTTTCACAAGCATTTTTGCCTGCCGAATATTGGCGTAATCAATCATCCGACCTTCGAAAGTGACCGCTCCGCGTCCTTCCTGTTCAGCCACTGCAAGTGCTTCGATAATTTGTTCCGCACGTGCAATTTCATCTGCGTCCGGCCCCATGATTTCATTAGCATGATCAATTTGGCTGGGATGGATCGCCCATTTTCCTTCACAACCCATCGCAGCAGCGCGTTTTGCGGTTACCCGATACCCTTCGACATCGGAAAAATCGCCATACGCGCTGTCAACGGGTCTTAAACCGTTTGCACGCGCAGCAATAATCATAGACGAAACCGCATGATGAAAGATATCACCAACTTGCATGTGGCGTTTTCCGGACGCATCCGGATTGGTCAGACTTGCGTAATCAGAGTTCGTCCCACCAATATGAGTCGTTCGGGCCTGCAGAGAGGCAGAATAATCACCCGCACCAAAGTGAAGTGACTCGATACGGGCGCTGGAACTTGCAATTTCGCTAATGTTCTGCATGCCAAGT
>JBCCBE010000148.1:0-4170 GCA_039814425.1 Pseudomonadota bacterium | reverse complement strand
TTTCGACAACAAATGTTGAGCGCACAAGTCGAGCGCATTGATGCGGTATTATATACCCATCCACATGCGGATCATGTCCATGGCATTGATGATTTACGTGGCTTTGCGCTTTCACAGCGCGAGCAGATACCTGTTTACGCGGATTATCAAACCCAGGACCGGCTCATCGAAGGCTTCAACTACTGTTTTGCTGGTGGCCAGTTTAACATGTATCCGCCCATATTACAGATGAATACGCTGGCTACAAATGTTGCAACTTCGGTTTCAGGCGAAGGTGGTGCAATCCATATCCTGCCTGTATTGCAAACCCACGGACCGATACATTCGCTTGGTTTCCGTTTTTCAATGGATGAAAACTTGCAAAGTGGCGGCCTATGTTATTCTTCAGATGTTAGCGCAATTCCTCAGGAAAGTTTGCCATTGCTTCAAGCGCTGGACGTTTGGATTTTGGATGCTTTGCAATACAAACCCCATATCAGCCATTTCAGCGTGTCAGAGGCTTTGGAAATCACACAGAAACTATTGCCCACGAGGGCAATCCTTACACATCTGCATATTCCGCTTGATTATGAAACGCTCCGTTCTGAACTGCCGGGAAACATTGAGCCAGCCTTTGATGGCATGGTAATTGAACTGTAATGACGCGTGGCGCTGATTTTTGGGCCTATGTTATTCGAATTTGGCTACTTCCATCCTAAAAGCCTCAATATGACTGATCACTTCCTATCTAAGATTTCAGCCAAGTCCGTTAGTTTCTTAGCTTCCCATATATAAATAAGTTCCATAATATATCTTATGCGATTTGGATTGATATCTGTATAGACTGGAATTATTCGTTGCTACTTTCACCGCATTGCCAATTCCCGCTTCGTTTTGATAGCCTTCAGCCGTATCGATATAACGAAAGCCTGCCTTTATGGCGTTGCTCACTATCGGTTGAATATCCTTTTATTCACCGATCAATTTAGGGTCGCCTGCGCAGTTCCCCCTGGGGTACGCATAACGCAGAGCAGAAGTGAGCGCTTGCTTGAAAAGCCATACTTCTTGCCTATTACTACAATAACGCAGAATATCACGTGCAATTGGAAAATTTGTATTTGTAAGGTGTTCTGACAGGAATTGATAATGAAAATAGAAGCAGTCAGACAACAAGCAATACAGAAAATTAATTATGCACTAAGCCGCTATCTCACAATTCAGGAAAGCCCTGCTCAATTTTATCGCGAATATTCAAGAAAATTCAAATGCTCCCCGGTTCAACATCTGGTTAAAGAGCTGGTTTAAATGCGAAAGGTATATGTCTTAGTATGGCTAAGTGGGATGAAATCAACAATTGGCTAATTTCTGATGGTCGCCAATTGGGAGACGGCGCAGCAATCATAAATGGCTATATAACTCGTCTCGTGGAGGCTGGAATACCCCTGTCTAGAGCCAATATCGCGCAACGGTTTTCTAATCCTCTGCTCGTTGCATGGGGAGTAATCTGGACCCCCGACGGCACTGCGGAATACGATGTCACCCATGCAATGCTGGATACTGATTCTTACAAAGGTAGCGCTTTCGAATACGTTTTAGCGAATGAAAAACCCTTACACAAAAGCCTCAAGAATCTTGATCACAAAACCGAACACAGTTCCTATCTTGAATTTGCAGAGGCTGGCGGTATTGACCTGTTTGCAAACTACTTGGGGTACGGCGATGGTTCAAAGAACGGCTGCACTTTCATCACGAATGAACTAACAGGGTTTTCTGAGGAACATATTGAAATAATTCAGAACACAAGACATGGCCTTGCATCCGCCATGGAGCCTGTAACAATGCGTCGATCTACAGAAAGCTTGTTACGGACCTATATTGGGAACGACCCAGGACAGGCAGTTATCAAAGGTACAATCCAACGTGGTGAATATGCGGCGGTTGAAGCAGTTGTTGTAATTACCGATCTACGGGGGTTTACAGCTAAATCAGAGCAATGGAATGACGCAGAATTGCTAAGTGCTCTTAATAGTTATTTCGATGTTGTCGTTCAGGCCATTGAAGATAATGGTGGTGATGTTTTGAAGTTCATGGGTGACGGTATTTTGTCCATCTTCAAAATTGAAGGTGATGTCAATTCAGAAACCCAATGTCGCAAGGCCATAATGGCTGCCAAGGCAGCATTAAATGGACTGGATGAACTCAATGATCAGCGTAAGGCGGCAAACAAAGAAAGTTTATCGATGGGCATCGGCATTAATGTAGGTCCCGTTACATATGGTAACATAGGAAGTCCAGGCAGGCTGGATTTCACTGTGCTTGGTCCAGCGGTAAATGTTGCAAGCCGAGTACAGGATTTATGCAAAGCTATTGGAAAACCGGTATTGGCGACCCGGCAGGTTGCTATTCATCAGAATGCTGAATTCAATAATGAAGGTATGCATGCAATTCGTGGAGTGAAAGATTCAATCGAAGTGTATTCCTTATCGACATGGGTTGTTTCTAATGACGTTATCTAAACAATGTCGCAGGCAAAACTTGTCATTCAGAGACGTTAAAATGGCCGCATAGCTGACCTGATATCCTACTGAAAGAGCTAATACAGAAGGGACGCTGGTATCCCCACTTAGGCGGGTTCATTGGCTTTGAGCTTTAGCGGTTGGTCGATGGTGTGATCCCAATTCGATGTTCAGCTCACCACGTTAATGTCTTTGGTTTCGAAAATTGTGTGCCGTTAAGAAAACCGGATGCTTGGTAATTGTCTATGTAACGGCACTTTGCTCATCTTAAGAATCATAAATTAAAATTTTGCAATTTATCGGAAACTGGGTCAGTCTTAGGTTTGGCTAATTTTAAGCAGAAAACCCGGGAGGTAAATATGAAACTCAAAACTTTACTAGGAGCGCTTGCTGTCTCCGCGTTAGCACTAACGTCAGGCTCAGCCTTTGCAGATGTGCTTGACAATATCAAAGCTGCTGGTGTTCTGAAAGTTGGTGTAAAGGCTGATTACAAACCCTATGGTTATCGTGATCCATCAGGTGCAATCGTCGGCATCGAACCCGATCTTGCAAAAGATGTTGCAGATAAACTCGGTGTAAAGGTTGAGTTTGTTCCAGTGGTTAGTTCCAACCGGATGCAATTCTTGGAGCAAGGCAAAATTGATCTTATGATCGCAACGATGACCGACAAACCCGATCGTAGGAAAGTCGTGAATATTGTTGATCCAAACTATTATTCTTCTGGTACAAATGTGCTTTCCGCTAAGAAAGCTGCACTGAAAGAATGGACAGACCTAAAAGGTAAACCAGTTTGCGGTATTCAAGGTGCTTTTTATAACAAGAAAACGGGCCAGGAATTCGGAGCAGAAATTGTTGCCTTCAAGGGAACTGCAGAAGCATATGCGGCTTTGCAACAGGGCAGCTGTGTTGGATTTGTGTATGACGATTCAGCCATCGTGGCGAAAACCAAAGATCCTGAATTTGCTGACTACGAAATGTCATTGAAGACGATTGACGATGCACCTTGGGGACTTGCAGTCCAATTGGGAGAAGACAATTTCAAAACCTTGATGTCAGATATGATCAAGGATTGGCATAAAACAGGTCGTATTCTAGAGCTAGAAACAAAGTGGGGTGTAGAAAACACGCCGTTTGCACAAGCTATGCATGAGAAATACAAATAATACCCTGAATTTAGCGGCGGGGTCATTTAGCTTCCGCCGCTAGCATAAATATCAACAATTTGGGGATGGGCATGGAAGCTTTCTTTGAGTGGTTCCGAGTGTTGTACGACACAACTGGAATTAACCTGCCTTTCCTTTATGACAGCTATGACCGAAACCGAATGCTAAACGGTTTCATTACTACGATTCAACTCTCGGTCGTCTGTCTTTTCTTTTCAATCGTTATCGGCATAATTGGCGCTTGGCTCCAGGGTTCCGCGTTTACGTGGACCCGGCGATTTGTGAATGGCTACATCCAGTTATTCCGCAATACACCACCCCTCGTCCAACTGTACTTTTTTTACTTCGCAATTGGCTCGGTTTTACCGACGATAGAAAATGACTGGGGCGGACAGTCTCCGATGCTCGGCAGTTTCGCATGGGCTGTAATTTCGCTTTCGTTTTTTGCTGGAGCTTTCAATGTCGAGATATTCCGATCTGGAATCGAGGCTGTTCCTAAATCGACAGTGGAA
>JBCCBE010000167.1:0-1674 GCA_039814425.1 Pseudomonadota bacterium | reverse complement strand
CAAGCTGGTGGTATGGGGGTAATTCATCGAAATCTGGATCCGATCACGCAGGCTGAAGAAGTCCGTCAGGTCAAGAAGTTTGAATCCGGTATGGTTGTCAATCCGCTCACAATTGGACCGGATGCCACCCTTCAAGACGCAATGGATGTTATGCGGGCAAACAATATTTCCGGTATTCCAGTTGTCGAAAATGGGAAAGACGGTGGCCATGTCGCCGGGAAGCTGCTGGGTATCTTGACCAACCGGGATGTTCGCTTTGCATCAAACCCTGATCAAAAGGTCCACGAGTTAATGACGCGAGATCTGATCACAGTACGTGAAGGGGTCAATCAGGATGAAGCAAAACGGTTACTCCATCAACATCGTATTGAGAAACTTTTAGTGGTTGATGACCAGGGACATTGTGTGGGCCTTATTACAGTCAAGGATATCGAAAAATCGAAACTCAACCCTAACGCGTCCAAAGATGGACAGGGCAGATTGCGTGTTGCAGCAGCAACAACAGTGGGAGTTGATGGCATCGAACGCGCACAGCGATTAATCGATGCTGGGGTTGATATGCTGGTTGTCGATACAGCCCATGGTCACAGTCAGAAAGTTCTGGACGCAGTTACCCGGATTAAAACGCTATCCAATTCAGTAAAAATTCTCGCTGGCAATGTTGCAACATCAGAAGGGACAAAGGCACTGATTGATTCAGGTGCCGATGCAGTTAAAGTAGGCATTGGTCCAGGATCGATCTGTACCACACGGATTGTTGCTGGCGTTGGTGTTCCGCAATTATCTGCCATTTTTTCCGCCGTTGATGAAGCGAATAAACAAGGCATTCCTGTTGTTGCAGATGGTGGCATAAAATTCTCAGGTGATATTGCAAAGGCAATTGCTGCCGGTGCTTCTGTCGTTATGGTTGGTTCACTACTGGCTGGCACAGAAGAAAGCCCTGGAGAGGTTTATTTACATCAGGGCCGGTCTTACAAATCCTATCGTGGCATGGGCTCTGTTGGAGCGATGGCCAGAGGCTCTGCAGACAGATATTTCCAGGCGGAGGTTACCGATAGCCTTAAACTGGTTCCTGAAGGCGTAGAAGGCCAGGTTCCCTACAAGGGACCGGTCTCTGCAGTTGTTCATCAGCTATCCGGCGGCTTGAAAGCAGCTATGGGTTACGTTGGCGGCCATAACATCAAGGATTATCAGGAGAAAGCAAGGTTTGTGCGAATTTCAGGTGCGGGCCTTCGGGAAAGCCACGCTCATGATGTTTCGATCACACGAGAGAGCCCGAACTATCACCGAACAAATTAATCGCCCTTATCCCTCAGGGATACCGTTGGCTGAAACTGGAGGAACTAAGCAATGAGCCCTGAAACAATCTTTTGGCCGATGATCATATTGGCATTGGTGACGCTTGGTGTCTATCTTCCGATGAGCAAAGCCAGAGTTGCCGGAGTTAAAAGCGGGAAGATCAAGGCTCGTACCTATAAGTTGAATGAAGGCGAACCGGAAGAAAGCCTGAAATATTCCAATGCCATTCGCAATCAGTACGAGACGCCTGTCCTATTTTATGCCTCTTGCTTAACCGCGTTTGTTTCTGGAAACGCCGGTACTGCAATGATTGTACTTGCCTGGGCCTATGCCCTCTCGAAAACCGTGCATCTTTTTGTCCATATTACATCAAAT
>JBCCBE010000078.1:0-15788 GCA_039814425.1 Pseudomonadota bacterium | reverse complement strand
TTATCGCGGGGTATTGGTACTGCCCTCCAACGCGTTCGTAGGCGGCGGTATCTGCGTTGGTGTGCCGCCGCCGTTCTCAAACGTCCGCGCAATTAGCCCCGCTTCGGCGGGGCTTCTTCTTGTTTGGCTTCGCTGGTGTATAGTTGGTCTGCGCGACGGGTAGGTGAGTATAAATGTCTGAAATACCAAGCCACGAAAAGCAGGCAATAATATGGGATTATTTCAAGCCCCGACACACCCATGCGTGGAACATGCTTGTGCTGTCTTGGCGCGCGCTGGATGCCCCATCGGAAAACATCGAAGAAATGATGGAAGAAGAATACTATTGGGAGAACTTCATTATTCGGCTTTGGCTGTATCGCATCACGGTCAAGACGCTTACGCAGCTTGACCACGTGCGTAGCGAGGCAGAACAGATAATATCGGAATTCGATAACAACTTTGAAACCAACGGCAAAAACGGCTTGAAAGCCATTCGCGACATGATCGAACATTTTGATGACTACGCCGCAGGAAAGGGTCGTGGTCCGGCTACCCGCGAAGGCGAGCTTGATCCTTGGCGCGCGGTTTCGCGTGACCGGTTCGAACGCGGTAGATACGTCATCGAAAGAGCACCCGCATACGATGCGGCTATACGACTGCGATCTGATGCAAAGCGCGTAAGCGATAACTTCATTGCTTGGTACAAGGCATCCCGTTGACAAAAGCAGGGTGCGCTCAATCACGTTTCCGTGATCGAAAGGTGGGCCGTTTGTCCGTCAAAATCCGGGGCCGCGTCGTGTGCATGGAGTGGGCAGAATTTCAAGAATCTGGATTAACCAGCGCGTAACACCTTGAAATACAAAAATAATATCCAAATAAAATGGCGGACAGACAGGGATTCGAACCCTGGAGACGGTTCCCCGCCTACACACTTTCCAGGCGTGCGCCTTCGACCACTCGGCCACCTGTCCTTATCTACACATGGTATTTGAACCGCGTGGGTCGGAACCAAACGCCCACCTCAATTGTAAGAGGTTTGCGCAGCTACAAGTCGCCTTCGACCACCCGGCCACCTGTTCATCAAAACAGAATGTTTCACTCTGCGTTCGACAGCGCTAAAAGACCGGTTTGCAGATAAAATGCAAGTGAAAATATTATGATCATGAACGGTTCACATTTGTCCCTGCTGTAAAATGGCCAAATATCAGATATTGCGAAACCACGAGACAATAATTACTTTCAACTCAGAATAGAAATAAGGCTTTACCATGTTTGGCTGGATATTACGCACTATCGGTCTTTTGTTTCTGGTGCTGACAGTAGTTACTATAATTCTTGACCTGACGCGCTCGATTGCAAATTCCACCTTTACCTTGACGCCGCTTGGTCTTGAGTGGCGGAATTTTGATATTTCGAGCCTGCAGTCTTTTCAGGTCGGTATAGAACGCCATATCGGCATTCCGTGGCTTTGGGAAAATGTCATTCAAACCGTTTTGCTGTGGCCGAGTTGGGTAGTGTTTTTTGGATTTTCGGTCGTGTTTCTTTGGTTAGGAAGACGACCCGAACGCCGCTGGCGCAAACGAATCATCTAGATATCTTTAGGGCTTTGCCCGGAAAGGAATATTATGTTTCTTGCACAAATGTTTGATAGAAAACTCAATAAGCCAAGTGCGTCCACTGCACTTCCAGGTCGCGACGAGCCGATAGATTCCGGCACGCACCATTATGTGAACGGCAACCCAATCCACGGTCCTTATGCAGAAGGCTTGGAAGTGGCAGTTTTTGGTATGGGATGTTTCTGGGGTATTGAGCGGATATTCTGGCAATTAGACGGGGTTTACACAACTGCGGTCGGCTATTCCGCCGGACACACACGTAATGCAACCTACAAAGAAGTATGTTCCGGTATGACTGGCCACAATGAGGTGGTTTTGGTTGTGTATGATCCCGCCATCATTACCTATGAAATGTTGCTTAAATCGTTCTGGGAAGGACATGATCCCACTCAGGGTAATCGTCAAGGCAATGATATCGGTACACAGTATCGCTCTGGAATTTACACATTCACCGATGACCAGGCCGATGCGGCCAATGCATCACGCGATGTATATCAAGAAGCGCTGAAAGCCTCCGGTGTCAACAAATCAATCACTACTGAAATCAAAGTGGCGGATGAGTTTTATTTTGCTGAAGAATATCATCAGCAATACCTTGCCAAAAATCCTGGGGGGTATTGTGGCGTCGGAGGGATTGGTGTTTCCTGCCCTGTTGGAACTGGTGCTACAGCCTAAGATCGCTATTTGCGTGGACTACGCGAAGGTATCGGCAAGGTACTGATAGGTATACTTGCACCGTTTTTGCTCGCTTCAATCGGTTTTCCACGTAATACCGTCGAGATTGAATAAGCTGGTAGTTCTATTTTTGGCGCTACAAAAGAAGCATCAATTGGGCGATGTGTAGCCTGTTCCAGATTGGGAGATCCTGACTTCAGCACAACCTGACAGGCCTGTGGTAAATCATTCAAAATTAATTCGCGGCGTTTTCTAGGCTTTACTCCGGGTTTGGGTTTTGCAGGTTTAAGCCCCACATTAAACCACCAGTTCATCGTTGCCGCTTCACAGCCAGTGGCGGACCCGGTCGATTTTTGCGTTCGGCAATTTGGCGATCCGGGCGGACATCCTATCCGCAGATGGAAGTGGTAATGGTGACCCCAGGTTGGGCGGATTTTGTTGAGCCATGCGCGGTTGCCCTTTACGGTATCGCAAAGCTGTTTTTTTATGCCTGGATGAACTAGAATCCGCTCAATCTGGGGAAAGCTAGCGGCATGGTAAAGCAGCATCGTGTGCGCGCGCGTCCAGCGGCTCTTATCCACGTAATAGCTGCCTTTCTTTAAAACGGATATGGCACTGGTGTTTTCCCGCTCATTGTAGGAATAGCGCTTGTTTGGCATCGGCATAAACCAAAGGTCTGCATCAAGACCCATCTGGTGCGAGCGATGGCCGGTCAACATCGGTCCACCACGTGGCTGTGAAATATCGCCAACTAAAATACCATTCCAGCCATCATTCTTAGCTTTGTAAGATAGCTGTTCAATTATACCGATAAGAGTTGGATGGCCCCAACGGCGATTGCGTGACAAACGCATGGCCTGCCAGTTTGGCCCGTCAACCGGTATTGCCACGCCACCTGAAAGGCAGCCTTTGGAGTAAAACCCATGCGCAGCAGCGTTTTGTGCAGATGGAAGTGCTTTTCCGCCAAATAATCGCTTGGCCGGTGTCTGGGCCAAACTATCGGGTATGGCAGAAAGTCCACCAATCATCACCATGCATAACTTCAATGCGGTGTATAATTTTCCCATGTTTCTTTCCCTAGCAGGCAAATCACTTTGTAGATGATAACCTTAATGAGGCCAATCTGACCATAGGGCAACGTGCTCAGCATAAAGAACGGTAAGTATTTTTAAAAAAGCATGTAAGTAGCCTGCGCCCATGTACGCAGTTACCACATGTACAATCGATGCAGCGTGAGCAAGCAGGATCATGCCGGGACCGCCAAACTGAAACGCATGGCTCAATGCATCAGGTTCTTCTTGATCCTTCAACGAGGAAATTTAGTCCAATGGCATACTAAAGCTTCTGCTGATTGCGTAGCGATCGGTGCGTTAGCCTCGCAGTACACCACCGGTTGTTTTCTCTACATTGGCAACGATTTTTTCGCCGATAGCAGAAATTTCTTCATCCGTAAGTGTTTTATCCTTTGGCTGAAGGGTGACTTCGATGGCAACAGATTTTTTGCCCTCACCGAGCGAAGCGCCTTCAAACAAGTCAAACACGTTAACACCAGTAATGAGTGCCTTGTCAGCACCTGCCGCTGCGCGCATCAGGGAAGTTGCATCCGTGTTACGGTCGACAACAAATGCAAAGTCACGGCCTACGGCTTGCAGGTCTGATATGACAAGTGGCGGTTTGGTGCGGGTCGGCTTTTTCTTTGGTGCCGGTATGTTATCAAGGAAAATCTCAAATCCGCAAACCGGTCCTGCAACATCCAGAGTTTCAAGGGTCATTGGATGAACCTCGCCGAAAAACCCTAGGATATTTTTTGGTCCGAGTTGAATTGTACCGCTGCGTCCCGGGTGGAACCAGTCTGGACCCCCTTTTATGATTTGAACCTTTGAAGCATCCATGCCGCAAGCGGTTAAAACTGCAAGGGCATCAGCCTTGGCGTCAAACACATCGACTGATTGGGAAGGATCCCGCCAGTCGCGCCCAGCGCCGGAGAGCTTTGCAGTTCCCTTGCGAATTGCGCCGGCGACACGGTGTTGAGTTTCAGGCGTATCGCCTTGATAAACACTTGCAACTTCAAAAATTGCGCTATCGCTAAACCCCCGATCATGGTTTCTCCCGCCTGCAGCAATCAGGCCGGGCAAGAGTGATGGCCGCATGAATCCCATTTCAATCGAAATCGGGTTCGCAAGTTTTGTGGATATATCACCGCCGCCAAAACCCTTTGCGTGGGCCTCAGGAATGAACGACCAGGTAACAGCTTCCAGCATGCCGCGGGCTGCCAAGGTTCGTCTTGCGTTGCGTGAACGGGTTTGTCCCAATGTCAGGATTTTGCCGGCTACAGATCCGGTTGAAGGAAGCGGTTGGGGTTCGATATTGTTGACGCCATGAATGCGCATGATTTCTTCAACAATATCGGCTTTTCCGAATACGTCCGGTCGCCAGCTTGGTACAGAGACCGCAAGGCTTTCGCCAGCTTTTTCAGAGTCAAATCCGAGCCGGTTGAGAATTGAGATACATTCCTCAGCCGCAACGGAAATACCGGTTAGGCGTTTTACTTCGGACACCGGGAAATCTATCGTCAAATCCGGTTGTGGTATCTCACCGACAACCAGCGGTTTTGACGCTTCTCCGCCGCATAACTCGATCACAAGATTGGTGCCGTGAAACAGGCCTGGAACGTTCATTGCTGGATCAACGCCGCGCTCAAAACGATAACGTGCATCGGTATTGATACCGAGATCACGCCCCGTGCGGGCAATATTCATTGGGTCCCAAAGCGCTGATTCCACTAGCACATTGACCGTATCTTCCTGACAACCGGATTCTTCCCCGCCCATAATGCCGGCAAGCGATTCAATGCCGTTATCGTCTGTGATAACGCACATCGCTTCCGTCACGCTGTACTTCTTGCCATCCAGTGCCAGATAGCTTTCGCCATCGCGACCTCGGCGGATAACCAGATCACCCTTGACCTTGTCTGCATCGAAAACGTGTAGTGGGCGTCCAATATCATAGGTCACGTAGTTGGTAATATCGACAAGTGCTGAAATTGGCCGCAATCCTATTGCCAGCAGACGCTGCTGCATCCACTGCGGTGACGGTCCGTTCTTTACGTTGCGCACTATCTGGAGACCAAAAGCAGGGCAAAGATTTTCCTGTTCCTTGTCAAACTCAAGTTTGACATCTACCGGACAATCGAAGGTTCCTTTCGGATCCGAAATAGATACTACCTTTACTTTGCCCAGACCTGCTGCAGCCAGATCACGTGCAATTCCCGCCACACCAAGAGCATCGGGCCGGTTTGGTGTAATTCCGATTTCAAAAACTGGATCGTTTAGACCGGAATAGTCAGCAAAGGATGCACCAACGGGCGCGTCATCAGGCAGATCAATAATACCGTCATGGGCATCGGACATTTCAAGTTCGCGTTCCGAGCACATCATGCCATGGCTTTCAACACCGCGAATCTTGCCTACTGATAGCGTAATATCAATTCCGGGAACATATGTGCCGGGCGCTGCAAATGCACCTTTCATTCCGGTACGGGCATTGGGCGCACCGCAAACCACCTGAACCGGGTTACCGTCACCGATATCGACCGACAGAACTTTAAGTTTATCGGCATCCGGGTGCTTTTCAGCGGAGAGGACTTCGGCAATCTTAAACGGTGCAAACTGCGCCTTGTCGTCAATCTCTTCAACCTCTAGGCCGATTAGGTTCAACGTGTCGACTATTTCCTCAACACTTGCCTCAGTGTCGAGATGGTCTTTGAGCCAGGAAAGGGTAAATTTCATGATTTTGTTCCAGCGCTATTGGGGCCTCGGGTAAGAGGTTTGTTCAAATTTGGGTAAATCGTCGGCGAGCTTCAACCAGCTGATTTTCTCGCTGTTATAAGAATGATGGTCCGGTGGGAAACTTTCCGGGTTCTCCATGAAGCCTGCGTAAAAGAACACCACATCAGGCAGAACTGCATCGGTATAAGCAATCGGCGAACCGCAGGATTTACAGAAATGACGTTTGAAATTTCCGTTCTGCCAGTGCGCAAGTGTATCTTGTTTCTTCCAGTCAATTTTGTCCGTTTTAAATCCTGCAAATGAAACTACCGGCGCGCCGTTTGATCGGCGGCAATCGTCACAATGGCAATAGCCGGAGAAATAGGGCTTTCCCGTGCTCTCGATTGAAACGCCGCCACAACGGCAATGTCCATTATAGGTTTGCACCATGATCTCTAACCCCGCTTGATCAAAATTGTTTTGTCATGGAGCGGCAGTTTATCATCCATGGCAAGCCATGAAATCTGTTTACTCGCAAATGTATGAGCTGTTGGCGGATAGGCATCCGGATTATCCATAAAGCCAGTATTGAATACGATCCGGTCACTGATTTCTGCATGTTTTTGTGCGACCGGTGATCCGCAATTGTTACAGAACAGACGGGAGGATTCTTGGTTCCCGTATTCTGCCAGACTTTCTAGGTTGTCCCAGACAACAGACTCTTTAGGAAAGGCAACTGAAGCCAATAGCGGTGCGCCAGTGGAACGGCGGCAATCATCGCAATGACAATAAACCAGGAAGTTCGGCGCCTGGCTTGCATGCATCTCTACGCCACCACAGCGACAATGACCGCGATGAACGCTCATGACTTAGCCCTTCTGGTTGTTTTCTTGGCTGGAGCCTTTTTGCGTTTTGCAGCATCGCGTTTCTTTTTGCGATCTTTAAGTTCATCGAAAATCACATATCCGATCTGCAATCCGTCATCCTCATCTTCAGCTTTTTCTGCGTTTGGTACCTTTGTAAAGGTCAGTGACAATTGATTAACATGCTGGATAACCGATACGGGTGTATTGCCGTCGGCGCGAACCCCATCAACCCGCATTAAATCACCTTCAATCGGCATCACGGCAAGAACTTTGAAAGGTCCGAGCGCGGAATAGGAAATCACTTCCAGCTTTTCTTTTTTTGTATCAATTGCTTTCTGAAAACCGAAAATCTGCTTGCCTATTTCCTGAGCTACTTTTTCTGATGTGTTGTCGCAGGCCGTTTTTTTCCATTCTGCTTCTTTCGGAGGCTCTTTCAGCATCTCGGCATAGTCACCTTTAAGCAGTGCTGCATCTGAAAACCGGCTCATTCGCTTAATCCCGCAAACAGAGTTGGAATATCGAGTGGGCGAAAACCGTAATGTTCCATCCATCGGACATCAGCATCAAAGAACGCACGCAGGTCTGGCATGCCATATTTCAGCATGGCGATACGATCAATCCCTATGCCCCAGGCAAACCCCTGATACTCATCTGGATCAAGGCCACAATTTTTCAGCACGTTGGGGTGCACCATGCCGCAGCCCAGAATTTCCATCCAGTCCTTACCTTCGCCAAAGCGCACCTCATTGCCAGAACGATCACACTGAATATCGACCTCTAGAGAGGGTTCCGTGAAAGGAAAGAAAGACGGGCGGAAGCGCATCTTGACCTGATCAACCTCAAAGAATGATTTGCAAAATTCTTCCAATACCCATTTTAGGTTTGCAACGTTGGAAGTCTTATCAATGACTAGACCTTCTAGCTGATGGAACATCGGCGAGTGGGTAGCATCCGCATCACAACGATAGGTTTTACCGGGAATAACAATTCGAATTGGCGGTTTTTGCGTTTCCATCGTACGAATTTGAACCGGCGATGTATGCGTGCGCAAAACTTTACGCTCACCGCTTTCGTCCGGTTCCATAAAAAACGTATCATGCATTTCACGCGCTGGATGGCCTTCGGGAAAGTTTAATGCGGTGAAATTATAATAATCGGTTTCAATTTCTGGACCTTCCGCGACAGAAAAACCCATATCCGCGAAAATCGCAGTTATTTCATCCATTACCTGAGAAATAGGATGAATGCGACCGGCCTCAGCCGGGGAAGGGCGAACCGGAAGCGTTACATCGGCGGTTTCAGTTATCAGACGCGCCTCAAGTGCTGCGCGTTTCAGAGCTTCTTTGCGCTCGGTGATTTTCCCCCCAATGCTTTCACGCAAACCATTGAGGATTGGCCCCATTGTTTTGCGCTCTTCCGGGGTCATTTTACCAAGCGTCTTTAGTTGCTCGGAGATCGACCCTTTCTTGCCCAGGGAAGCAACCCGAACAGCTTCGATGGCAGCCTCATCTTGCGCTGCTTCTATAGCAGTTAGTATGCTTTGTTCCAGTTCAGAAATTTCTGTCATCGTTTCTTTCCAGTATCAAAAAGAAACCCGCGTCCGGCGATTGGCCAGCGCGGGTTCCCGAAAATGTGTGCGGCGGTGGGAGGTGCGCTGGCTTAACCGACAGCTGCCTCAAATTCACCCGGTGTTGCGTCTTTCAGGTAAGAAAGCGCTTCTTTTGCTTTTGCAGCAAGATTTGCAAATGCTTCCGGTTCGTGAATTGCGATATCGGAGAGAACCTTGCGATCAACCTCTATCCCGGCCTTGTTAAGACCATCCATCATGCGTGCATAGGTAAGCCCATGCATTCGTGCACCCGCATTGATACGTTGGATCCATAAGGAACGGAAATTACGCTTGCGGACTTTACGGTCGCGATAGGCGTATTGTTGCGCCTTCTCGACAGCCTGCTTGGCGGTCCGAATGGTGCTTTTCCGGCGGCCATAATAGCCTTTTGCTTTTTTAAGAACTTTTTTGTGTTTTGCGTGGGCGGTAACGCCGCGTTTAACTCTTGCCATAATCTTTGCTCCTGAACTTTATCTGCACTTACTTGTTGTAAGGCATAAACTGTTTGACAATTTTCGCATCTGCATCTGCCAGCACCATTGTGCCCCGCGCATCGCGAATAAATTTATTGGAACGTTTGATCATGCCATGGCGTTTGCCAGAACCTTGAGCTTTGACCTTTCCGGTCGCAGTTACTTTAAAGCGTTTTTTCACGCTTGCTTTGGTCTTCATCTTGGGCATTTCGCTTTTCCTTTCTATGATCTGGCCGTTATCCGGCCTATTCTGGAATGTAACTCCAGAAAACCAAAAGCCCCGCTGACCGAGCGGAGCCTCGCAATAAAAATCGCCATGGCATGCCCTGCCAGGCGATCTGTTGGTGGTATACACGGAAAAAACGATGAAATGCAAGAAGTAAGTTGGCCCTGTTATAGGCTGATATCTTTATCCCCTTGGCTCCCCTAATAATGTGAATATTTTCCGATTTTGGTTTACCACATATGAATTATGTGGTGTGTCTATTATTATAAACACTTTCAGAAAATTAAAATATTTATGAATAGATTAGTACATAAATTAATTTTCAGATCGTATTGAAATAAATAGACGAGTAAAATTACTAAGCAGGCGTCGCAGTTAGGTATTAATACTGAATTGCACAAAATTAAAGGGTGGCATATTGAATTTGAAAATACAGCAATCGAATTATATCAAAAATATACGTGACTGATATTTTTAGCCAATTACAGAATGACCTCTGGTTATCTCATTTATCAAGTTTGGCATATCTAACAATTAAAATACCTCGTCACTATGGTTTGAGAACAATCGTTACCGGTAGCGCGGCGCATGTTGGTCCAGCCATGGACAGTAGCGCAATGCGATCAAACATGATTTTGCCTACGACACCGCGTTTTGACCGTACCAGGTTTCTTTTTAGATATTTCGGCGGATTGATATGTTGCCCGTCCCAAAGCCCCTTTCCCCACCCCGAACGAGCCGTTCGACCCACAACTTCCAAACCCTTGATGGTAAGTACTCAGATGGCAGGGAGACAATGAATAGAATTATCAGAAAATTTTTTGCGCGGTGGGGAAGGGCGATAAACCAGAGGTCCGTTTTAGGATATGCATTGGTGTATTATCTTACTTTAACGCTGGGTGCTGCCTCACATGAAAGTAATGAAACGAGTTTGATTGGAAAGATCGAGCACGAACTAGAACACCACATGACGGACATCCTTGCTGTGGTCATTGTAATTATATTTCTAATTATAGCTCTTTTTCACCAGCAGCTTTTCACGGTTGATTATCGCAACAGCAAATTGCGAAAAACGGACGATGTTACCGGAGAAAAATCAGATCGTGATACTGGCGATTGAACAGGTACGATCCTCACCTCACCAATACTTTTGGAAAGGACATCAGCTGTTGAGCTTTCTTTTCAATAGGTCGTTTTTAGCAATTGCTAGTGGCACCCCTGCGTGATTACCTGCAGCCAACAGGAGGATGCAAATGGCACGTCGGACAAGAGCACGAGGTACTGCAAACGCGGCACGACCAGATCGCAAGCCCGATTATCGCAATCTAAAAAACCCGTTTGTTCCGCAGCCAGCGTTTTCAGATGATGAGGTGGAAAATATCCATCTTACAGCTTTGCGCGTCCTTTCCGAACTTGGCATGAGAGTGCTGTTGCCAGAAGCAAGGCAGATATTCGCTAAAGCAGGTGCACTTGTGGACGAGCAGACTGAAATGGTTCGCCTTGGTTCTGAGATGGTAGAAGCTGCAATCGATAGCGCGCCTAAGTCTATACCCTGTTATGGTGGCAAACCTGAAACCAAAATGGTTATGGAGTTGGGAAATACCTATTTCATGGCGGGTGCCGGGTGTCCGCATGCAACTGATAGAGAGCGCGGCAGAAGACCTGGAACAGCAAAAGACTTCCGAGAATTGATGATCTTAGAAGACTCATTTGATGCAATTGCAATGCTCGGTCCAGCTGTTGAACCACAGGATAGCCCGATTCACCTACGGCATTTTGAAACCATGCGTACCCAAATATCGGTTAGCGATAAGCTGCCATTTCTTTTCTGCCGTGGAACCGAGCAGGTTGAAGACTGTTTTGAAATCCTGGCTCTTGCCAGAGGCATTAGCCGGGAAGAGTTTTCAGATAAGGTTTGGGTCAAAACAATTATCAATACAAATTCCCCGCGTCAGCTCGACATTCCCATGGCTCAGGGGATCATCGATTTTGCCAAAGCAAAGCAGCTATGTGTGATCACCCCTTTCTGTTTGTCAGGGGCAATGGCGCCAATTACCGTTGCTGGTGGTTTGACGCTGCAACATGCAGAGGCTCTATTCGGTATTACCCTTTCGCAATTGGTTCAGCCTGGTGCACCGGTTATGTATGGGAGTTTCGCTTCCAATGTGGACATGAAATCGGGCGCGCCTGCCTTTGGGACGCCGGAACATGCCAAAGCGACTTTTGGCGCAGGACAACTTGCAAGACGGGTTGGTCTGCCCTGGCGCTCAGGTGGGGGATCGGCGGGAAATTGTAATGATGCACAAGCGGCTCACGAAACAGAGATGGCTGCCTGGGCATCCGTACTTGGGGGCTGCACAATGATTGTCCATGCGGCCGGTTGGTTGGAAGGCGGATTGACTTTCTCCTATGAAAAAATGGTCACGGATCTGGAAATGGTTCAGCAGTTTGCAGAGCTTTTTTCCCGCCCAAGTGCTGACGAGGCATCAATCGCTTTCGATGCAATCGCAAATGTTGAGCCTGGGGGACATTTCTTCGCAGCTGAACATACGATGGAGCGATACCGGACAGAATTTTACGAACCGCTGGTTGCTGACTGGACGAATTTTGGTACCTGGAAGGAAGCAGGATCTAAAACAGCAGATGAGCGCGCTACACCAATTTGGAAGAAAAAACTCGCTGACCATCAGCCTCCAAAACATGATCTATCAGTGATGGAAGCAATCGATGGGTATATTGCAAAGCGGACTGAGGAAGGCGGCGCCCCGCCGCTCAATTAAACGTGGTTTGTGTTCAACCTAACCCTAAACGGATTGCAACATCCCATCTACCGCATCCTGGGCAACTGATAAATCTGAATGCCCGCGGCCAAGAACCGCCACACCACGGGTCATCGCGAGCAGCATGGCTGATTTTGCTTCGCAATCGGTGTTGCCGGGCAGCTGCTCATCTGCGACTGCTTGCAGGCATCGGTTTTGAAATAGCTCCCGCATGGCATCTAAGTTGGCCTGAACAAATCTGGATGCCTCACTTGCACTGCCACCGGTTTCAATTGCGGCAAAGGTTGCAAAACAACCGCTAGGCACATCGGCGCAGCGTTGTCGTTCAACCAATGCCCTGAAAAAGTTTGCAACTGCTGTCCTGAAATCTGGATGCTTCAGCTTTTCACTAAGGTCACCGCCGTGAATTTCTACAAAACGTTCTAGGCAAAGCTTATACAAATGCTCCTTGCTTCCGTATCGCCCATAAAACGCTTTCAAATTATACCAATCATATTGTTCATACGCCAGTAGATGCACCGTTCCAAAAATTCGAATGGCAGAAGGTTTCACAAGCTGCTGAGTAAAGCGGCTAACCTGACGCGAGCCCAAAAATAACTGGGTGCAAATTGAATTTGCAAAACCAAAGACCCGTCACAACTCTAATTCTGGCGGGTTTTATTTGGCATCACTGTTAGCGATATCAGGACTATTCATATTCAATGTGGGAAAGATATAGCCCGCATGCAGGTGCAACCGGTCCGCAGGCTTTGCGGTCCAGGGCATCGCGCGCATGTACCAGATCGTCATTTGTCCACTTTCCATCGCCCACCATTTTCAGTGAACCAACAATGGACCGGATCTGATTATGCAGAAACGAGCGGCTCTGGGCGAAGACCTCGATCTCAATCTCATCGATCCGCGAAACCTGCAGAATATCCAGCGTTCGCATTGGTGTTTTTGCCTGGCAATCCGTTGAACGAAAAGTAGTAAAATCATGATGGCCAACCAGCGATTGGGCCGCATCATTCATTAAATCAACGTCAAGCGGAAACCGGATCCACCAGGCCCTTTTGTAATCAACAGTTAGAGGTCCCATCCGATTGATAATCCGATAACGATAGGAGCGGCGAAGTGCAGAAAACCGCGCATCAAAATCGTCCGGCACTGCATAGGCTGCCAGAACTGATACCGGCTGGCTTTTGTATTTAAGCAATCCGTTGGTTGCCTCTTGTATCTTTTCTGGTCTCCATTGTTTTTCAAGATCAACATGAACGACCTGACCTCTAGCATGAACGCCGGTATCAGTGCGCCCGGCGGCATAAACCGTTACTTCATGTTGCGTAAACTGCTCCATGGCTTCTTCAAGAACCTGCTGCACGGAGATAAACTTCTCCTGTCGCTGCCACCCATAATAGGGTGTGCCATCATACTCTATATCCAGTCGATAACGCGGCATTATAAAACCGCATCGATGGAATTGCCGCGCAGGAATTCCTGTTTATCCTGAACCTGCTTCCCGGCGCGTTGTACCTGCAAGAGCTGAACTGCGCCGGTTTCACACGCAATAGTCAAATCATCATTGATTATTTCTCCCGGATTACCGGACTTTGTTGATGGCGCACTATTGAGCACTTTTACCCGCTGCAGTTTCCCTCCAATCATCATTTCGCACCACGAACCGGGGAACGGACTAAGTCCTCGAATGTGATTGTGAACGGCTTGAGCTGGCCTGTGCCAGTCAATCCGGGCTTCAAACTTCTCGATTTTTTTTGCATAGGTCACCCCATCCTGTGATTGTGGCATAACCGTCAAACTTCCAGCTTCCAGTTGTTGCATTGCCTCAATCATCAGCCGCGCGGTAACTTCCGACAATCGGTCATGCAACAGGCCGGTGGTCATATCATCATTGATTGCAACGGTCTCACCAAGGGCAATTGGCCCGGTATCCAATCCGATGTCCATTTTCATGATATTGACGCCAGTCTTTTTATCACCGGCCATAATCGCACGCTGGATCGGTGCCGCACCGCGCCATCGCGGCAACAAGGAAGCATGGCCGTTGAAGCAGCCTAACCGGGGCGCCTTTAGGATGACTTTCGGCAAGAGTAGGCCATAGGCGATTACCACCGCTACGTCCGCTTGTTGTTTGGCAAAAATTGTTTGGTCGGAGACTTCTTTCAGGCTCAGGGGCGTAAAGACCGGGATACCATGCGCATCGGCTGATTCATGTACCGGACTTTTTTTTACCTCAAGCCCGCGCCGTCCCGCCGGTCGTGGCGGCTGACTGTAGCAGGCGACCAGTTCGTGACCTGCCTCAACCAAGCTATTTAAGCTTGGCACGGAGAAATCTGGTGTGCCCATGAAGATAATGCGAAGTGCCATTTGTACTCTTTGTTAAGGTCAATCTTTAGGTAGACGGTTGCTAACCCGATTAGCCAGTCATTCTTTTGGCACCAGACCCGTTTTGCTTTGCAAGCTTTGTGAATTTCTTAATCACCATAGTGCGTTTTAGCTTTGAAAGATAATCGATAAAAAGCTTGCCATTGAGATGATCAATTTCATGCTGAAGACAGGTAGAAAGAAGTCCATCGGCCTCAAGTATCTGCGCCTTTCCTTCTCGATCGATATACTTCACAGTACAACCGGCAGGTCGCTCCACTTCTGCGAAATATTCCGGGATTGAAAGACAACCTTCTTCGTAGACCGAAGGTGTGTCGGAAAAACTCACGATCTCCGGATTAATCAGAAATATCGGATTGCGCTGGTCTGCTTCCAGCTGGCTTTCACGGTTGGGTTCTTCCCCTTCTTCTTCCTCAGAGGCCCGTTGTTCGCAATCTACCACCACCACCTGCAAGGGTTCGGCGATTTGAATACCCGCAAGACCAATACCCGGTGCCTCATACATGGTTTCAGCCATGTCATCGAGGAGTTTCAACAAAGCACTATCAAGCCGCTCAACCGGTTTTGAAACCTTTCGCAGTATGGGATCTGGTATCTTAATGATGTCACGAACAGCCATGATATTCAGATAGGAAATCCACGGTCAGGCGTCAAACAAAAACAGGCAGGAAATATTCCTGTTTTGTTCTTTTTTGCTGTTTTGGAATCAGTTACACTGATCAGATGATGCCAGAGCAAATCCAGACATATCTCAATCACACAGTGATGCACTTTGGTGAGCGTCCAATTTCTTTGGGCATGATCCTGATTGGTATTGTGAGTCTGTTGATTGCATTCAGGTGTATTGGAATCATTCTTTCCTTCCGGGACTCGCAGCGCCGCGCTGCCAATGAGGCAGCGGCTTTAGAGCGTGCTCGAGAGTCGGAGCAGCGCATCGCAGAACTCGTCGCAACCCAAAACGAGCTTACCGGTCGTATGCAGACGATGAGTGAGATTTTCTCTACCCGTCAGGGTGATATGATGCGCCAAGTCAATGAGCGTCTCGAGGGCATGTCTGGCAAGCTCGGTCAATCATTGACCGAAACCACCAAAAACACCCAGGAAAGCCTGGCAAAACTGCAAGAACGCCTGGCGGTTATTGATAGCGCACAAAACAACATCACATCGCTGGCTGGACAGGTGGTGGAGCTTCAAAACATTCTGTCAAACAAACAGACCCGCGGCGCTTTTGGTGAGGGGCGGATGCAGCAGATTGTCCAGGATGGCCTGCCGATGGGAAGTTACGAATTCCAGTCCACACTTTCCAATCAAGCTCGGCCTGATTGTCTCATCTTTATGCCCAATGATACACCGCCGCTGGTCATCGATGCCAAGTTTCCACTGGAAGCCTGGCATGCCATTCGCAAAGCAGA
>JBCCBE010000065.1:0-17906 GCA_039814425.1 Pseudomonadota bacterium | reverse complement strand
CTTCAATATACTAAAAGAACTTTGGAAGAGACTCGCAATATGAACCTCATTGCGAAAGGCAGTTTCCTTGATGAACGGCGTCCTTGGCTCAAAGTTACCCCACATGAAACGGGGCGCATTCTCTATGAATCGAAAAGAAAATTGATCTTCTCTAGGTTTGGAGTCGACGTTGTTAATTACGGTAAAACTCCAGCCGGAAATTTGACCTTTAAATATGTTTTGCAAACCAAAGAAACTGGAGCAACCAATGATGATATCATTAGCGGCAGTCAGTTTGAGAGACATTTGGCCAGCGAGACTCTGCGGTGGCAGATAGGTGCAACAATCTTCCCGAACGGGCCTCCTTACAGCATATCTACGTCCTCTGACAGCGCTGTGAAGCGTACCGATATCGTAGGCGCTAGCGAGGTTTTGATAGGTTGCGGATATCTCTCTGCAGATGGGAATACGATCTATACCACAATAGGATTTTACGTGCTCAGGCCTACTGAGAATTGGAAGATCAAATATTTCGAACTCACGGATACCACAGAAGTAGAAATTCCTCTGGTTTCCTTTGGCGATGGACGTTGGCAATTCAACGAATTCAACGTCTCCGAATTGAAGGAAACTCAAAACCAGTAACCATTTCATTCGTCTGTCCTTCCCATTAGGGCCAGTCCTTGGTGCGTTTGCTACCTAAGACCGGATATTTCCAGACGATCCAATTGCTACTTCGATGACCGCCAGTGATCTCCTCGGTTGCTATCCAGCAGCACCCAGCGAAACAGTCTTTCGCTCACCTGCCGACCTCGGCGTAAAGCGCATAGGACACGAGGGAGCGTTTCGAAAAGGGCGTGAGAAGCTTTGGGATGAGATTTTTGGCTGGCTCTTGGCGGCTGCCAGCTAAATCTATGAAAGGAATCATGGAGGTGATTAACGTACAATGATCAAAATATGGATGGAGTTGTCTCAAAATCAGCCCAGAGTGACAGATGTTATGGTTTGCTTGAACGTCGGCTTATTTTCCTCTCCGATTTGTTTTCGCTAGTTCCGCCAAACACTCTTCAATTTCGTGTGCGATTGCTTTGGCGTCGACACCAGTCCGTTCCGCAGAAAAACGCAAGCCAAGAAGGTCAGACTGATACCGTCGCGCCAAGACATCGGCATTAAAGGTTTGGGCTACATGGCCATCATCTTGCGCCTTACGAAACAAAGTTGCGAACAACGCCTCCATTTTCGAAAGGTGGGCGTTTGCTCGCGCCGCAAGTTTGTTGTCCTTTCCTCCGAGCTCGAGCACCGTTTTTGAAAGCATGCAGGCTTTCGCCATCGCAGTGGACGCATCGACTACCAGTTTCGGATAACGTTGAAGTGCGCCCAAGGCGCCATGTCTTTCAACCAGTGCTTCTAACCGATTTGCCCCTGTTTCTGCGTATCTATCAAGGGTCAACTCAAATAGCGCATCCTTAGAGCCAAAGGCTGCGTAAAAACTGCCCGGTTTTATGCCGAGGACATTCTCCAAGTCCTTGAGGGATGTGCCTGCCCAGCCTTGTTTCCAAAATAGATCTCGGGCGCGGTCGATCAGTTCATCTCGGTCATATTCGGGTTTGCGTGGCACATCATCACCTATTCTTGATCGTTCGCTCAATTATATACTTGAATGATCACTCAAGAAAGGGCAAAAGACACCACGACCCATCTAAAAAGGATTTCTTATGACTGATTTTCCATCACACGATCTCGAAACCGCACCTAATGCCTCTAAGCCGCTGCTAGAAAATAGCCAAAAAGCATTTGGCCGCCTGCCCGGGCTGCACAAGGTAATGGCCGAAAGCCCACAGGCTCTGGAGGGCTATCAAATCTTACACAAGCTGTTCACCGAAACCGATTTTGACGCCGATGAAATGACCGTGGTTTGGCAGGCCATCAATGTTGAGCACGAATGTCACTATTGCGTCCCTGCGCATACTGGAATCGCGAAACGCATGAAGGTGTCTGACGATATCTCAAATGCCCTGCGTGATGAGACACCCCTGCCATCGGCAAAACTTGAGGCCCTGCGCACTTTCACAATCCAGATGCTACGCGAGCGCGGCAACATAACTGAATCACAAATGCAGACCTTTTTCGCGGCAGGCTACGGCCATCGAGCAGTGCTGGATATCATCTTAGGGCTCTCCCAGAAGGTCATGTCCAACTACATCAATCACGTGGCAGAAACGCCTCTGGACGAGCCCGTGAAGCCCTTCGCATGGACACGCAGTGAGACACATTTGTCGGCATAACAAGTTATGATTGGTTAGGACGGTTTGGATAACCAAGCCGTCTTAACGTACATCGTATACTGGCTTGGCCTGTCAACTTTCAACAGAAGCGGCCATTGGCGCAGCCGTAGCGAAATGGTGCTTTGTCCGCACCTCGGTCATAGGCGTGTTTTTCGCCAGTATCTGCTCTGGGTCCATGCAGTCGTTGGCACCGGGGTTTGTTTATCGCAGTTGAGCCTAGGCTTACTGCGCTTCAATCGCCAAATCAGCGACGATAGCGTCAAGCAATAGAAATCCTTTCGGGGTCACCCGCATCAGCCCATTGTCGGTAAATGAAACCATCTCCATTTCTTGCAGGAAACTGACTTCTTTTTCATTCAAGGACTTTCCACTGACCGCTTCGTAGCGGATTGGATCAAAGCCTTCGGCAAGGCGCAATCCCATGATCATGAGCTCGTCGGCATGCTCTTCCGGGGATAAAACTTCCAACTCGGTCAGCCCGTGGCCATCGACATTTGCTGCCTGCCACCATTTTTCCGGATTAGGTTGCGTTGCAGTGGCGACCCTACCCTTGGAAATTGTAAGACGACCGTGAGCGCCCGGTCCTATACCTGCGTAATCCTGCCCCCGCCAATAAACCAGATTGTGCTGACACTGTGCACCGGGCTTGGCATGGTTGGATATTTCGTAGGTTTCAAATCCGTTTGAAGTGCATATAGATTGCGTCAATTCATAGAGCTCTGCGGCCTGCTCATCGCGTGGCGTTTTGAGTTTACCCCGCTCATGAAGATTATAAAACGGAGTACCGTGTTCGATGGTCAATTGGTAGAGCGATAAATGATCTGCAGCCAATGCTATTGCCGCACTGAGTTCTTCTTCCCATTGCTTTGATGTCTGGTCAGGACGGGCATAAATCATGTCAAAGGACATACGAGGAAAATGCTTTTGCGCGATCGCAATGGCTTGCTTTGCCTCATCTGCATTATGCAATCGACCAAGAAACTTCAGCTGTTCATCATTAAATGATTGAACGCCGAGCGAAACACGATTTACACCAGCCTTTGCATAAGCCTGGAACCGATCAGCATCCACGCTTTGAGGATTGGCTTCCAGCGATATTTCAACCTCGCTTGCAACCGTCCAGTTCTTGCTTATTTCCGCTAGAATTTTCTCAAGCGTCTTTGGCTCCATCAAGGATGGTGTCCCACCTCCAAAGAAAATGCTGGTTACGGTTTTGTTTGGTACAATCGATGCCATATGAGCAATTTCCCGCACATAACCTTCCACGAACAGTTCCTGATCAACCGGGTTATGACGTACGTGGCTGTTGAAATCGCAATAGGGGCATTTTGCAGCACAAAACGGCCAATGTACATAGACCCCAAATGCCTCATCCAGCTTTGTCACGTTATTCTTATGTGTCACCGGGAAAGACACTCCCGGGCAAATTTCGCGAAAGCACGGGAGCGATGGGAAAGCCCGTCATCAGATTGGCCCGGGAGCCAGCCATGTTTTTCTTCCGCGCTCATTTCACCAAAAGTGATGTCATAACCTTCGGGCATAAAAATTGGATCATACCCAAATCCCCTTTCTCCCCGCGGTGGCCAGATGATTTGTCCCTCCACTTCACCGCGAAAATATTCCAGATGCTCATCTGGCCATGCAAGGCATAATACTGCAACAAAGTGCGCGGTTCGGGGTAGATCAGGTTTTGTCTGAAGTTTTGCATTCACCTTTGACATTGCAAGATTAAAATCACGACCGGAGCCATCTTCCTTTTCCGCCCAGTCTGCGGTGTAAACCCCCGGTTCTCCATCCAACGCATCGATGCAAATACCAGAATCATCCGCCATTGCCGGAAGACCCGTAATCCTGGTGGCTGATAGCGCTTTAATAGCAGCGTTTTCCTCAAACGTCGTTCCGGTTTCTTCAGGCTCCGGCAGACCAAGGTCTGCCGCTGATTTTGCTGAAAATCCAAATGGGCCGATGAGCGCATTGATTTCGCGTACTTTACCCGCGTTGTGGCTTGCGACTACAATTTCCTGGTCGGTAAGTTTACGCATGCAAAACCCTACCCACCAAGATTTTGCAGATCAACGAGCTTAGAAATCCCATTGTCAGCCAGATCCATTAGCGCATTGAGCTCTTCACGGCTGAAAGGAGCACCTTCTGCGGTTCCCTGAACTTCGACGATCCCGCCTGAACCAGTCATAACGAAATTTGCGTCGGTTTCTGCATCTGAATCTTCCAGATAATCCAGATCAATAACCGGGGTGCCTTTATAAATGCCGCAAGAAATTGCTGCCACATTATCAGTCAGCACATTATCACCGACCATATCGCGAGCTTTCATCCATTCGATACAATCACGCAGGGCAACAAACCCACCAGTAATCGACGCCGTTCTGGTGCCGCCATCGGCCTGTATGACATCGCAATCAACCGTAATTTGACGCTCGCCCAGGGCTTTAAGATTTACAATTGCCCGCAAGGAGCGTCCGATCAGACGCGAGATTTCCTGTGTCCGGCCAGATTGTTTGCCAGCTGTCGCCTCGCGGCGCATGCGATCATGGGTTGAACGTGGCAGCATGCCATATTCTGCGGTGACCCAGCCTTTGCCTGCTCCCCGCAACCACGGCGGAACACGCTCCTCCAAGCTTGCGGTGCATAACACATGCGTATCGCCGAATTTTATCAGGCAGGAGCCTTCTGCATGTTTGGCAAAGCCGCGCTCGATTGTGACGCCACGCATTTCATCTGGCGTCCGTTTGGATGGTCTCATCCTGTTATCTCCCTTGAAATTTCCACGCTTGTAACTGCTTCACCAGACATTGGCAAAGGCAGAATTTCTCATTACATCTAATAAAATTAATTGTATGACATCCCTATGAGTGAACCAAGCGACACCAATCTTAGTATTGATCCAAGCCCATCGCTTTCGTTGGACGAACGTTCACGCGAAGTTTTTCGTCATATCGTGGAAAACTATTTGGATACCGGCGACCCATTAGGATCTCGATCTATTTCCCGTCAATTGTCGCAAAGTGTTTCTGCCGCTACGATTCGTAACGTTATGTCTGATCTGGAAATGCTTGGGCTGATCTATGCGCCGCACACAAGCGCCGGGCGCCTACCCACCGATATCGGCCTGCGTTTCTTCGTCGATAGTTTCATGGAAATTGGTAATCTTGCGAGCAATGAGCGTACAGAAATTGAAACCCAGTTGAAAGCCATGTCGAGCGGAAAAACCTTTGACAACGTTCTGGCGGAAGCAAGTCAGATGCTTTCTGGCCTGTCTCATTCTGCCGGGCTGGTTGTCACAACGAAAGCTGATCTTCGGCTCAAGCATATTGAGTTTATCCGACTTGATCCAACCCGAGCACTTGCAGTGATTGTCGGTGAAAACGGGTCTGTTGAAAATCGCATTCTAGCCCTTCCCGCAGGTACAACTGCGTCTTCACTAACGGAGGCTGCCAATTTCATAAATGCCAAAATTGCCGGTCATACCATTGCAGAATCGAATCTGCTTTTGGATGAAATGCGGCGTCAGGCAGAAGGTGAACTTGATACACTCAGTCGGAAACTCGTCGATGCGGGCGTTGCTACCTGGGCTGGCAGCACCGAGGGTCAGCCCGGCCAGTTGATTATTAGTGGTCATGCAAATCTTCTGGGCAATCAGGGAACAGAAGATGATCTGGATCGTATCCGGCAATTGTTTGGTGAACTGGAAGCAAAAGAAAACTTCATGAAACTGCTGGAACTGACCGAAGAAGGCGATGGGGTACGGATATTCATCGGTTCTGAAAGTAAATTGTTCTCACTGTCCGGCTCTTCTGTGATCGTTGCGCCTTATCGTGATAACGAGCAACGGGTTGTTGGTGCACTTGGAATTATTGGCCCTACCCGGCTAAATTATGCGCGTTTGGTACCCATGGTAGACTATACCGCACAGGTCATAAGCCGTATTTTACGCTGATGATTGGGGATTGGGCTTAATTGAAAATTTCCTTGTACAGCAAAATAATTATTGATTGTGTCCTGGTCTTAACAAAAAGACCTCTTGATTTTTGCCCGCGTAACGCAGATATCAAGGCGGAATGAGGGTTCAACTCGTGTGCACCCTAGACGTTAGTTTCCAATGTTATCCGGGAAGAATTTGATGAGCGATCAAAACGAGCATCAGCAAAAACCTGCTTCTGGCTCCCAAGCCCCAAACGCAGATGATTTTAAAACAATGTCTGAGGATGATCTCCTTAACATGATCGAGGGTACAGAAGAACCACCGATCAACCCTGACGAGATGGCAGGAGAAGGATTTTCCAATCCGCTTGAAGCACTTGCTGCAGAAAATTCGAAGCAGGAAGCAGAAATTAGTGACCTCAAAGACAAACTTCTTCGTACAGTTGCTGAAATGGAAAACCTTCGCCGCAGGACGCAGAAAGACGTTGCTGACGCACGCAACTACTCAATTGCAGGCTTTGCACGCGATATGCTGAGCGTTGCTGATAATCTTAGTCGCGCGATTGAACATGTGGCAGTAGAAGATCGCGAAACGCCCGCCATCAAAAATCTGATTGAAGGCATAGAGATGACCGCGCGCGAACTTCATAATAATCTGGAAAAGAACGGTGTAAAAAAACTTGAACCGAAAGGTGAAAAGTTTGATCCGAACTTCCATCAGGCAATGTTTGAAATTCCAAATCCTGATGTTCCCAATAATTCCGTTATGGAAGTTGTCCAGACCGGGTATGTGATCGGTGAGCGGGTTCTGCGCCCAGCGATGGTGGGAATTGCCAAGGGTGGCCCTAAAGCAAAACCCATTGTGGACGAATAATCTCAGTTCCTGGTTAAATTCAAGCGTTCTTTTCAGGCTGCCTTTCATAGGCGATTTCGTTCCAGCGCACGGCTTTTGCATCATATAGCAAAAGCCGACCGGCAAGGCTTTCGCCAATACCGGTGATCTCCTTGATTACTTCCATTGCCTGCATCGAACCAATTACTCCGGTTAACGCACCGATGATGCCTGCTTCTTCACAGGTAGGAAGTAACCCTTCCGGTGGCTGAGTGGGAAAGATATCGCGATACCTCGGACAAAGTTTTCCATCAGCACAAAGTTCATGCGGCTTTAAGGTCGTTATTGATCCATCAAACTGACCGACTGCGGCGGTTACCAGTGTCTTTTGATGCGATTCACAAAGATCAGCAGACAAGTAGCGGGTGGTGAAATTATCACTTCCATCAACAACCACATCAAAGCGCTGCACAATTTCAGTTCCGTTTTCAGAGGTAAGTCGGGCGTTGTAACATTCAACATTTACGTGCGGATTGATGATTTCGATTGCTGCTTTGGCGCTGTGGGTTTTGGGTTCACCGACTTTGCTGGTTGCGTGGATGGTCTGTCGCTGAAGGTTCGAAAGAGAAACGATATCATCGTCAATGATGCCAAGAGTTCCAACACCCGCAGCTGCTAGGTATTGCAGGACCGGAGAGCCTAGACCACCTGCACCAATAACCAAAACGCGGGCAGCTTTTAAAGCCTGCTGACCCGCGCCACCCATCTGCGGAATGACCAGATGGCGGGCATAGCGTTCTATTTCAGTTTCCTGTAATCCCATGCAACCTCTATACGCCGCTTATAGCACCGTTCTCAATGGAGAAAAAATCAGCCCGGCCTTCAAGTGCAGAAAACAAGGAACGGTCTGTCCCCGTCATCCAAGTCTGACAACCCATCGTTTCCAGCATATCAAACAATGCAGCCCGCCGTCCCTCGTCCAAATGGGCTGCAATTTCATCGAGCAGTAGGATAGGTGTAAATCCGGCTGTTTCACCAACCAGATTGGCATGGGCCAACATCAGGCCTACCAGCAAGGCTTTTTGTTCTCCGGTTGAACATAATTCTGCTGGCATGGCCTTTGGCCGATGACGAACGACCAGGTCTGAGCGGTGCGGACCCTCCAAGGTTCTGCCTGCGCGAGCATCAATCCTTCTCGCATTTTTCAATCGGTTTAGATATTCATCTTCCAGATCACTGGCTGCTACATCGCTAATCTCGGTTTCAAGCGATCCAGATAGATGGACCTGAGCATCCGGGAACGGCGAAGTGGGATCATTGTTTCTTACGATTGTCTCTGAAAGAAGGCTCACCAGATCGTGTCGGGCTGAAGCGACTGCCACGCCTAGTTCAGCCAATTGCGCTTCTGTGGCATCAAGCCATTTTTCATCGGGATAGTCTTCGCCCAATAGGCGATTGCGCGCTCGCATGGATTTTTCGTAATCATTGACCCGGCGACCATGCATCGGGTCAACCGCTAGCACAAGGCGATCCAGGAAACGCCTCCGGTCTGCTGCCGGACCGGTAAACAGTCCATCCATGGCCGGGATCAGCCACAAAATACGGCAATATTCAAGCAGGGTGTCGGTCGTCCGCATTTGCGTTGCGTTGATATGTACCTTGCGACCGGTTTCCACCCCATGAGCCGTTTGCTGCAAACCAGTGCCGATGCTCACTTCACCTTGTGGACCTGAGAGTTTTGCAAATACGGACCAAGCACCACTGCCACCGTTTTTGCCGACTAAATCGTAAGCTGCACGGCGCATGCCTCGGCCGGGTGAGAGAAACGAAACAGCTTCCAGGATGTTGGTTTTACCGGCACCATTTTCGCCGGTAAGAACTATATGATTGCTCGCTGCTTCAACCCGAACAGTTTCATAATTGCGGAATGAAGTAAGCTTGAGCTGTTCAATTTGGACAGGAATCAAAAGCCCGGCTTCCAGACCCTAAACCCGCATTGGCATGAGAACATAAATTGTTCCCGTTTCGCCTGGGTTTCGGATCAAGGTTGGCGATCCCGGATCAGACAGCATGAATATGGCTTCTTCACCTGTCATCTGATTTGTGATGTCCAACAGGTATCGGGAGTTAAATCCGATTTCCAAATCCTCATTATGATAGCCAACCGCAATTTCTTCTTCAGCCGTACCAGAGTCTGGGTTATTCACTGATAAAACCATCTGCCCATCAGAAAGCTGCAACTTGACCGCTCGACCACGTTCCGATGAAATCGTTGAAACACGATCAACGGCTCCGGCAAAAGTCGAGCGATCCATGGTCAATTGCTTGTCATTGCCGGCTGGGATTACCCGATTATAGTCCGGGAAAGTGCCATCAATCAGCTTTGAGGTAAGTACTGTTTCCCCAACGCTTAATCTGATTTTGGTTTCGGATAATTCGACACTTACAGCTGCGTCCGGATCTTCAACAAGCCGCTGGATTTCACCAACCGCCTTGCGCGGTACAATGATGCCGGGCATGCCTGCAGCGCCATCGGGTGCTGCAGATTGCGATCTTGCGAGGCGATGGCCATCGGTTGCAACCGCACGTAGCTGCATCTCGCCTTCGTCTTCTACCGTGTGGAAATAAATACCGTTGAGATAATAGCGGGTTTCTTCGGTGGAAATTGCAAACTGCGTATGATTGATCAATTTGCGTATTTCGCCAGTCGCCATGGAAAATGAATGACTAAACTCACCCGCAGAAATATCCGGGAAATCTTCAACCGGCAGCATTTGAAGGGTAAATTGTGAGCGCCCCGAGCTCAGTTTCAACGTTGAACTATCGCCATCTAATGAAAGCATGACCTCAGAACCGGAAGGTAATTTGCGGACAATCTCATGCAACATGTGTGCTGGAACAGTCGTTGCGCCAGATTGTTCCACAACAGCAGGCGTTTTTTCAAAAATCTCAAGATCAAGATCGGTCGCTTTTAGCTGTAACGCATCACCGTCGGCTCGTAAAAGGACGTTTGAGAGGATCGGGATAGTATTACGACGCTCGACGACACGGTACACATGCCCCAAAGCTTTGAGTAGGTTTGACTGCTCGATCGTAACACGCATTTTTTATTCCTCTGAGGATCATACCAGTACAACAATGTGTCTGACGGTTTTTCCCTGCAAATATCAATTTGTTTCGAAAACAAGAAGCTTTACAATGCTCCCAGGATCAAGAGTGATGAAAAACCTCGCGTTTTTCAAGCCTTGTCCCAGTTAATGGTGGCCCAATCTGGGGAAAACCTGCAGAATGGTCTTCTACAATGCGCAATACGCCATTCTGCAAGGAACTTTGATACTGTAAATCCCCAGAATCATTGAGCCTTTATGCCCTATTCAAGGATAAGGCGCTTTAAAAGCTCAATCTCATGGGCAAGCTTCTGATCATCCGTCGTCAAGCTTTCGATCTTGCGGACCGCATGTAACACAGTTGTGTGATCTCTGCCGCCAAAGCGACGACCGATTTCCGGCAATGAACGTGGCGTCATAACCTTTGATAAATACATGGCAATCTGGCGCGGGCGCACGATTGCACGCGTCCGGCGGTTCGAAAGAAGATCGTTCTTGCTGACATTAAACTGGCGGGCAACAATACGCTGGATATCTTCTATCCGTACCCGTTTGGCATCCGCCGAGCGGACAAGATGTTCCAGGATATGATCAAGATCTTCAATTTCGATCCCGCCCTCGGAAAACTGATGCTGAACCAATATCTGATTAAAAGCCCCTTCAATGTCCCGCCCGCTAGAGGCAACCTGGCGCGCAACATAATGCAGAATATCTTCAGGAATATCGAGGTCAGGCTGCTCTTGTCTTGCATCCATATATCTCGAATCCAGCATTTTCTTGCGCAATTCTAAATCCGGCTGCTTAATCTCAAGCGTGACGCCGCCTTTGAGACGCGATCGTACCCGTTCATCCAGGCTTTCAAGCTCACCGGAAGGTCGATCAGCTGCAACAATGACTTGTCTTGCACTATCGATCAGCTCATTGAGCAAATGACAGAACTCGGCCTGAATTGCCTGACCTTGCAGAAACTGCATGTCATCGATCAGCAAAATGTCGATATCACGCAATGAGGCTTTCAACGTCAACGCAGTCTTGTCCCTAATTGCTGAAGCAAATCGCCACATGAAATATTCAGCTGTAAGATACAGAACCTTCGCTTTAGGGTTCTTTGTCCGGGCACGCCATGCGATAGCCTGCAAGACATGGGTTTTTCCAAGACCGACACCGGCATGAATAAACAGCGGATTGAAATGCGAGGCGCTAATGTCATCAGCAATGGTTCGGGCAGCTGCATAAACCATGCGATTGGATTGACCTTCAATAAAACTATCGAACGTATGCTTTGGATCAAGTGGAGAACCAGCAAAACCGGTGGTAGCCATTGGTTTTAAAGATCTGTCTGGATTGCTTCCCAAACCGATCATGCGGTTTGGAATTGCCCCACCAGACTGATTGCCTAGCTGATTTGCTGACTCTGACAATTTTTGATTTGCCTGGTTTTCCTCAATTCCACTATGAGCGATCGGTCGTCTTATTGTGATATCCACGCGCAGCACAGACTCGTCTTCCTGCTGCCAGAGCTCTAGCAATTTGGTACGGTATTTGGATGAAATCCAGCTTCTTAGAAACGCGGTCGGAACCGTGTGTAATACAACGCCACCATCTATGTTGCATACTTTAAGGCGCCCAAACCAGCTTTCAAAAACATCCGCCCCCAGTTGTGTTTTCAATTTGGTCTTTACTCGCACCCAATTTTTTTGCAGCAATTTGTCTTTATTCGGCTGAGTATCAGAGCCCATTACGCTTCCCTCGTTATTTTTATATCCATCGTCCAATATTGGTGCATCCAGAGAAAGTTTGCGTGCTGCTTTTGGAATTGGCAATTCCGCAGATGCAACTTGAACCCATTTTCCTGCTTCCAATGCGGTATTCTTATCTTGTTCTGAAAAATTGGCCCTGAAGCCCAAGTCATTCATTTCTCATTCGCCTTTCCTCATTGCCTCGCCGTTTCATCTGGATAAGTTCGCTATAAACCTCCCCGATCTACCTTTGCTGCCATGGCAGCCGATCAAATTTCCACCCGGTAAGATTTCCGCGATGACCATTTTCATCAGGATTTCCCTCAAATCCATCAAGCACATTGTAAACATTCTTATATCCAGCCACTGTGAGTGCTTGTGCAGCGGATATGCTACGAACACCCGAACGGCAGAGCATAAACACCAAGCTTTCTTTACTGGCACCTGCCTGCTCTAAATTCTGGTCTGCAACAGCCACAAAATCCGGATTGACCTGCATGCTTGAATAAACCTGCCATTCAACCAACATGACCTGTTTGTTGACAGTAGTCAGATGCGGAAAGCCTACAAAATTCCATTCGGCAGTCGTTCTCACATCAATCAGCTGGGAATCGGGCTCTTCTTGAAGAACCTTCCAACACTCTAAACAACTGATGTCTCCAGCGTATGACAAGACAAACATCTCCTTTCGCCAGACTCACCAAGAGTCTGGATTGTTAAGCCCAGGAATTTGCCCGGAACGGGCTAGATATCCTCCCCGCGATCTGCGTGCCGTAACTTATCAGTAACTTTACACTGACCGCGCTAGGTACACCGATCCATTTGCATTCGTTATGCAATGAAACGAGGATGATCAGAATTATGCTCTACAGGACGCAGAGACATTCCGCTCAGGTGAACAACCTGATGCTAATTTAATTACCAATCACCAACACTCTGATTTTTGTGACTTGCAATTCCGAACCCCGGAATTTAACCCCACGCCAACCGTTTCCCCAGAGCGCCTAGGGTTGAAAAGTGACAAACAAATTCACTCAGTTCAAGTAGCAATTCTTAACAACCGGTTAATCTGTAATTCGCAACGGTCGGGATGCATTTTTTTTATTTTGCTGGTTTGGCGATTCCGCCTTTTGAATCAGGCATTTTTGTCGCACTTTGCGTGTTTTTAGAGGTCATAAAACAAGTGGAAAAAAAATTTTAGGCTTGATCGTCTTGACAGACTGACTCTCGCATTTTTTCAAGCCAAGATAACGCAACCCTTGTAAAGCTTTGAATAATAATGCTATTTTTCTTCTTTGAATCAGTTTTATGACATAGAATTGATTCTAAAGGATTTTTCTTCTTCGACCTAATTTTTGAGAATTTTGTTTCAAGGTGCAAATTCACCTTAACGCACTGAGTACGCCTTAAAATCCTGCTATGCTTTCAAAAATGATTGAAACACTGGACAGCCGAGGTTTCATCCGGCCAACACACAAGTGCCGTTACGTCACTATAGTAAGTGGAATTTACGGGCAGAATTGCCCGAAATATCAGGCGCTGATTTTTTTAATGCTTGCGTTGAGCCTAGAGACTTTGCGCGCAGCCATGTTTTTATTCATCACGCCTTTTGAGACAGCTCTCATAATTTCAGGTTGTGCTGACTTAAGAGCTGCATTAGCTGCCCCCTGGTCGCCACCACTAATCGCTTCTTCCACCTTACGGATATAAGTGCGAACCCGTGAACGACGAGCTTTATTAACTTCAGTGCGACGGGCGATTTTGCGAACCGCTTTTTTTGCAGATGGTGTATTGGCCATATTGGCTTCCTATTCCAGTATTTTCTCTCGGCAATGAAAATCCAGCGCTCATGTCTCAAGCTATCGTCAGCATATCAACGGAGAATTAAGACAGAGTGCAGTTTTCCGCTCTCGGTTTGGCGCGTTGATACATGGAAACCCGTTTTTCGTCAATATTTGAACAGCAAAATCCTTTGATTGACATTCAGGATTTAGACAATTGGTTTCAGCGCTGGCACTTTGGGCAGTAAAAACTCGATCGCCCCGACTGTACAATCCGGCAAATTGTACCATTACAGGTTTCCTTACTACACGGATTTCCCTCCTGATCATAAGCGCTAAAGCGATGTTGGAAATAGCCAAGATCACCGTTTGTCTGTCGGTGGTCTCGCAAGGAGGAACCACCTGATTCTATTGCTTCTGCGATCACATCCCTTACATGAACCGCAAGCAAGGCCAACCGATCCGTTGGCGCGCCGTTATTCTTGACCAGAGTTCCAGCCTGTCGCTTAGGTGACAAGCCACTGCGCCACAAAGCTTCACAAACATAGATGTTGCCAAGCCCAGCGATCAATCGTTGATCAAGTAGAGCTGCCTTTAAAGAAGTTCGTTTATCGCGAAACATCGGCGCTAGAATATCCCCGCTCAATGCGTTTCCGGTGGGCTCAATGCCCATCTTTGCAAAGTGGCGACAGGTTTCCAGTTGTGAGATATTGACCATATCCATATACCCAAATCGTCGCGGGTCATTATAGATGACTTCCGCCTCGGACTTCCCCTGCCTTAAATGAAACACAACATGGTCGTGCGCCTTTGCCTCTGAACGAGGATGATGAAACACACCCGGTATCCTGTTTCCTTCCGGTAATTCGATGCGAAATGAGCCGGACATTCCAAGATGCATGATCAGTACATCGCTGCTTTCAAGGTGGACCAGCAGGTATTTTGCCCGACGACCAACTGCGGTTACCCTCTGATTTTTAAGTTTTTCGGAAAATTTTTCAGGAAATGGAAATCTAAGATCAGCCCTGCGTAGGCTCAAGCGTTCAATCTTTGCCCCTTCCAGCACAGGTGCTAAACCCCGTCTGACCGTTTCTACTTCAGGCAATTCCGGCATTTTTTAATCCGCTACAAACTGTCATCATCAAATTTCTTTGGCTTGCACCATAAGTAATGTAAAGCTGTTTGAAAAAACAGGGTTCAGTCATGTCACAAACACGTAGTACCAAACCAGAAGAGATGAAAACCTCTTTCGGGTTCAGTGATGTTAAGCCGGGTGAGAAACAACCGCTTGTCGATGATGTGTTCCACCAGGTTGCCGAACGCTATGACGTGATGAACGATCTTATGTCTGCAGGCATGCATCGGCTATGGAAAGATGCACTGGTTTCAGCCGTTTCACCACCGAAGCAAGGTAGCAAAGACTGGCATGCGATTGATGTTGCCGGCGGTACTGGGGATGTTGCGTTTCGGATTGTTGAGCGTGGCGGTCCTAAAGTTCACACGACCGTTTTCGATATCAATTCCTCGATGCTTGAAGTTGGACGCGAGAGGGCAGCAAAACGAGGTCTTTCAGAGAAACTTACTTTTGTGGAAGGCAATGCAGAAGAACTCCCCTTTGAGGACAAGACCTTTGATGTCTATACGATCGCAACGGGTATTCGTAACGTGCCCAGAATGGAACAGGCAATTGGCGAAGCCTTTCGCGTTCTCAAACGTGGTGGACGATTCTTATGTCTTGAATTTTCCGAGGTTAACGTGCCTTTGCTGGATCGGTTTTATGAAGCCTGGTCGATGCAGGCAATTCCGCGTATTGGTCAGATCGTAACAGGAGACGGGAGCCCTTATCAGTATCTCGTTGAATCGATCCGCAAATTTCCTAATCAGGAAAAATTCGCTGGCGCAATTGAGGCTCAGGGTTTTAGCCGAGTCTCATGGCAGGATTTCAATGGCGGCATTGTAGCTCTGCATAGCGGTTGGAAACTCTGATAGATGGCACGTTTGCGTTCCTATCTTTCGTTAGTCCATGCCGGGTGGGTTTTGGCGCGTGAAGGCGTGATTTCGGCGCTACCTGCCGATGGACTACCCCCACCTGCTGCTGTTGGGCATAAGCTTGCGGGACTTGTCGCGCGGCGCCAGGCAAAGAATCGAAAACAGTCAGAGCGCCTTTCTGTAGCCCTTAACCAACTTGGTCCAAGTTGGGTCAAACTCGGGCAGTTTCTTGCAACCCGACCTGATGTGGTTGGTGCGGAAACTGCAAAAGATCTGGAGCTTCTTCATGACCGTATTGCACCGTTTGAAACGAAAGAGGCAAAACGCAGAATAGAAGAATCTCTTGGTCGCTCGATTGATGACATATTTTCTGAGTTAAGCGAGCCCGTCGCTGCTGCCTCAATTGCCCAGGTGCATCGAGGCGTCCTGCGCGCATCGGGTGAAACAGTAGCTGTTAAAGTTATCCGACCAAATATCCGCAAACGCTTTCACAAGGACCTGGAGACATTTTATGCCGCTTCAGGTCTGGCGGAGGACTTTATTGAGGATGCAAAGCGATTAAAGCCTAATTCTGTTGTTGATACGCTCAACCAGTCCGCCCGCATTGAAATGGACCTGCGTCTGGAAGCGGCAGCATTTTCCGAAATGGGAGAGAACATCGTTGAAGACCCTGGCTTTCGTGTTCCTAACGTCAATTGGGAATTGACCGGTCGTGATTGCATTACCATGGATTGGATCGATGGGATCAAACTATCGGATATTCCAGCGCTGAAGGAAGCAGGCCATGATTTGGAAGCACTGGCGGCAACCCTGATCCAATCGTTTCTACGCCATGCGGTTCGGGACGGTTTTTTCCATGCTGACATGCATCCGGGCAATCTGTTTGCTGTTGCTGCCGGCGATATCGTGGCCGTTGATATGGGCATCGCCGGACGGTTGGGTAAAAAAGAACGCCGGTTTTTGGCAGAAATTTTATACGGCTTTATCCGTCGGGATTATCTGCGCGTTGCAGAAGTCCACTTTGAAGCAGGTTACGTGCCACCACATCATGATGTGACGAGCTTTGCCCAGGCAATCCGTGCGATTGGTGAACCGATCCACGGTCAATCGGCAGAAACGATATCCATGGCGAAACTGCTGACCTTGTTGTTTGAGGTAACCGACCTTTTTGACATGGAAACCCGCCCTGAACTTATCATGCTGCAGAAGACCATGGTGGTGGTGGAAGGTGTTGCCCGGAATCTCGATCCGCAATTTAATATGTGGAAGACTGCCGAACCGGTCGTCGGTGAATGGATTGCGAAAAATCTGGGTCCAGCAGCTTTTGTCAGTGATGCTCGGGAAGGGTTTAGCGCTGCTCGACGTCTGGTTACGATACTGCCGGAGATGGCACAGAAAGCAGAAAACCTAACTATTGAACTTGATCAGATGGCAAGCAATGGCTTTAGGCTGGACGCTGAAACGACCGAAAATATCGGTAAGGCTGAAGCACGCAATAGCCGCTGGGGCCATCTTGGTATATGGGCTTTGGTAGGTCTTGCTGCCTATGCGTTATTTCTGAGATAATTTCGAAACTCATATCGGAAGCTCGGTCGTATTCTTCAAATCTTCCATAACAAAGCTTGCCGACAAATCTGCTATAGGAACTTTTTCGATCAACCGTTGATAGAACAGGTCATAAGCCTTCACATCGCGTACCCGCACACGCAATACATAATCCAGATCACCGCTCATACGGTGCGCGCCAATTATTTCCGGCATGGTAGTAACCGCCTGTTTGAACTTCTTCAACCATTCTGGTTCGTGGCCCAATGCACGGATCATGACGAAAACAAGCAGTTCAAGATCAACCGCCGCTGGTTCAATCAGGCAAACACGGCGCGTTATGATCTTTTCCGATTCCAATCGTTTCACACGCCGCCAGCAGGCATTTCGGGACAGTACGACTATTTCTGCCAGTTGATCAACACTCAAAGACGCATCTGTTTGAAGTGCGCGCAGAATTTTGAGATCAAATTCGTCTATTTCTATCATAATTCGGATATTATCCCATTTTATTTGGTAAGCGCAACTAAATTTCGGATAATTTTGCAGCCGAGTGACCTTATCCTTCACTAAAGGAGAATTTTCATGAGACAATCATTTAAGCGCCTAATGCTTGATCATCCCGCATCTGTTGACGAAGGCTATTTTGAACACTTTTTGTTTGCCCTGCGTTTTTCAGGCACCTTGTTTTTTGCTGGATTTGCCGCCTT
>JBCCBE010000134.1:0-5762 GCA_039814425.1 Pseudomonadota bacterium | reverse complement strand
GTTGGCGCGTTACCTATCACAACAATCCCGCCTTCCAAATCTTCACCCCAGAGATCCACAGCAGCAGCCGATCGGGTATTCTTAATCTTTGCAGCATGTTGCGGTACATCTTCTCTGTTCAAGGTGCAGACTATCTGATTATTGGCGGGAAGAAGGCGGGTTATAACTCCGGCTTTAACCATCTCCACATCGCTAAAGATAGCACAACCGTTTTTCAATGCTGATTGACCTGCAGAAATTGCACCTTGCGAAAAATCGAAATCATCAATGACATCAACCATACCGCAGGAATGAATCAATCGCTTGACGACCGCTTGTACAGCGCCCGGCAAATTATGAATCCCAGCTTCTGCTTCTACCGTCGCGAATGATTGACGATAAATTTCTGCCGGATCACGTATATAGTCATACGCTGTCACTGTTTATGCCTACTTTTTTTCCATGCTTTTTGGCCCATGGGGATGATCAGCATAGGGATACGGATGGTGATAGTGATGGTTCCGATCGTCGTGATGATGATCATGATGGTGATGCCCATCTTCAAGGTGATGATCATGAGAATGATCGTGTGTGTGAAGCGGCGTCCATGGCAGACCATACTTGATGCAAAACTCTTCATCGCGGCAGGCGGCATCACAATCACCTTTGCACGGACAATATTCCAGTCCCCCGCCAATGCCTTCGACATGGTGGTGATGGCTTTCCTGTGCCAAGCCAACCTGATCTTCAAAACCCAAAACCTGTTCGCGATATTTGCACATCTGGCAGTTCATCAACGCAGCGCCTTCAACGATTTCATTCACTCGATCCTTAAATGTTTCAAGGACTAGCGGATGATCATTGAGATAACCGGCCTTTATAAATTCGATATCGGGGTATCGTTCAGCAACTGCGTCGGTAAAGGAATAGATACGCTTTACCAAAACACCAGTGAACAGAAAATACGGAAACACGACTATACGTTTATATCCAAGTTTAGCTGCATGCTCGAGCCCAGGCTCAACCAGTGGAAACGTAACGCCGGAGTAGCAGGTCTCGCCCCAACCAAACCCCATACCCTCCCAAAGCATGCGCATAACTTTGGAAACATTTGAATTTGCATCCGGATCAGAAGCACCTCGGCCTACTACCATTAACAAGGTTTCGTGCGGTGCAACTGGCGTATCGCACCCATCAATCGCTTCTTGAATACGCTCTGCTGCTGCGCGGATCATCTTGAGATCAACACCAAGCTCACGGCCGTATTCAATCGTCATTCCTGGATTTTGAGCCTGATCCGTATTCAACACAGAAGGAATATCGTTTTTTGCGTGCCCTGCTGCAAAAAGCATTCCGGGCACCGCAAGACAGCGCGTGACACCTTGTTCACGCAGGGAATCAAGTCCTGCGGAAATTACCGGGTTACAAAACTCCAGATAACCGTATTCGACCGGAACATCGGGGAACAGTTTACGCAAGCCTTGTGAAACCTTGGCAAATTCCTTTGCCGCATTCTGGTTACGGCTGCCATGTCCACAAACCATAACTCCGATTTTCTCACTCATGCCGTTTCTCCATCTGGAGCCTCGTCATCGGCTTCTTCCGAAATTTCTTGATCATCCTTTTTGCGCGTACCAAGCCATGCAGCAATTGCACCAGCTACAATCACAGCTCCCGCACCAACCCAATGGGCATGTCCGGCCAACTCACCTAAATGGCCGACATGGGCATTAGCCGTTAAGCTAGAATTCAAGAAAATTAGAAGAGTTACTAAAGTTCGCATTTCTGGCACCTGTTTTTGAAACACTCCGGCGCAAGCAGCATATTAGCAGGAATTTCAACCAATTCCCGCTCTAACTGAGGAAGGCAACCGTTTTAGTCCCCTATTTGGGTCAACCGCACCGATATCTTTTTCAGCTTTATTCTAAAAGCACCAACTCTATTATGCTTAGAAGGCACAACAGATCAGGTCAAACTCTTTCCCGTCAAAAATCAAAAATTTTGCGACAAAAAAACGGTGTCACAGGCTGGGCTTCAGGTATTTTGCATTTGAGTTAATTCTTCAGGCGTCATGCCGAGCAATTCGGCAGTGCTACGAATAAGTTCAATCTCACCATGATGTACTTCAGAATCTGCTTTTGCAATAGAAAGCATATGAAGCAGCAGAGATTTCTTTCTTTCTGCATCGAGGTTTTTAAACATCGCCGTTGCATCGGTTACAGACGTTTCATAACCATATTCTTTTAGGTAGCGTAGAACCTTTGGGACATCGTCTTCCGGAATTTCAAAGGCAATTTTACAAATCCGCTTGAATGCACTCAATTCCTGAGCCCGCATTTCACCATCTGCAAAGATCATTCGCACAAGCAAAATCAACTCGCTGGTTAACTCCAAATCTTCTGCGACCCGCTTTACAGACTTGTCTTTCTCAAGCCAATCGCGGATTTGATCCACTAAAATCATGCCAACTCCCCCGAAACACCGGTTTTCCTGATTACCTTACGACACATTAGGGCTTTTTTAACCACGAGCATAGACTTTCGAATAACGTTTTTAGTGGTGAAAGAATCATCGAAAATCATGTAACTGACGGAAACCAGTGATATCTATGCAAGAAGAGGCCTTTAAAGACCAGGACAGGGATCTAATAGCGACAATAAACTCGCTCGACATGGCAATTGTGGTGGTTGACCGCAATATGAATGTGGAACTGATAAACAAAGCATTCCATACAATATGGAATACGTCAGTAGAAGATCTGAATATTGGCATCCCCTTTCGCCAGCTTGTTGACATCAATCGCGACAATGGAATTTACAATGTTGCCGATGAGCATTGGGAAGAATACATCGCAATGCGCCTCAAGGAGATCAGCAAAGGCAATGTAAAACCTCGAGATTTTATCCGGGCTGACGGTGTGCACCTGGTTTACTCTGTCACAAACTTGAGTAACGGTCGTCGGCTGGTTTCTTACTATGATATTTCAGATCAAAAGAAGGTTGAATCTGAGTTAAAGCAGCAAAGTCAGCTGGTAACGGATTCCAAAGAAAAACTTGAATCTGCATTACGTCAAAACCGCACGAACCAGAAGCGCTTTAAAAAATTTGCAGAAACCAACTCCGATTGGTTCTGGGAAATGGACAAGAACCTGAAATTCAGTTTCTTTTCCAACACGTTTGAAAGCGTAACCGGTGTAAAGCCAAAAGATCTGCTCGGCAAAACACGTCGTGGTTCCCGGCCACCTGGCATCACAAAACAGGTATACCAAGAGCACCTGGAAATTTTGGATAGACATGAATCATTTCGTGATTTCGTTCATTCACGCCAATTACCAGAAGGAAAGACCATCTGGTTATCGATCAGCGGTACACCGGTTCTTAATCACGAAGGTGAATTTGACGGATATTTGGGTTCCGGTCGCGACGTTAGCGAGATAATCGACAAGCAAATGCAATTGGAAAAAGCAATTGACGCAGCGGAATCAGCCGAACGCGCCAAGTCTGAGTTTCTCGCCAATATGAGCCACGAGATACGCACTCCAATGAACGGCGTGATGGGTATGGCCGAACTTCTGTCATCCACAGATTTGGATCCAAAACAGAAGATGTTTACCGATGTGATTGTTAAATCAGGCGCTTCATTGTTGACAATCATAAATGATATTCTTGATTTCTCCAAAATCAATGCCGGCAAAATGGAACTTGATCCAGCACCGTTCAACCTTGCCGAAGCAATAGAGGATGTCGCAACTCTGATATCTACACGGGCTCGAGAAAAAGACTTGGAACTGATTGTTAGAACCTATCCTGATTTGCCCGAGATCGTTTCTGGCGATGTAGGCAGAATTCGCCAAATCGTCACAAACCTGGTGGGTAATGCGGTAAAGTTCACTGAAAAAGGGCACGTGTTCGTAAACGTCAATGGCAGTGTTTCAGAACAAAACACAGTGAAACTTCGCGTCTCAATTGAAGATACCGGTATTGGTATTCCCAAGGAGAAATCTGCTGTCGTTTTCCAAAAGTTTAGTCAGGTGGACAACTCAGCTACGCGCAAACATGAAGGTACCGGATTAGGACTTTCAATAGCATCCTCATTGATAGAACTAATGGGGGGTAAAATTGAAGTGGAAAGCGAATTTGGTGTTGGCTCGACCTTTTGGTTCGATATTGAACTTCCGATTGTGAAGCAAACAACGCCAAAGACCTCTTTTATCCCAAGCGACATTACTGGTTCAGCGGTTCTTGTAATTGATGACAACAAGGTCAACCGTGCTATTTTGAACGAACAGTTGAGTTCCTGGGGATTTGAAAGTGCTGCGGCCTCATCGGGAAGACAAGGCATTGCAATCGCAAACGCAGCCAAGAGAAACAACGTGGCACTTGATCTGATCATACTTGACTATCAGATGCCAGAAATGGCCGGCGACGAGGTATTAAGACACCTGCGCAGCGACCCCCTTACAGAAACCATTCCTGTCTTGGTGTTAACATCCGTAGACAGCGGCGAAGCAAATCGGCAATTGAAAGAAGCTGGCGTCAACGCCAGTTTGACAAAACCTGCACGCTCTTCCCTGTTGCTTGAAACCATTCTACAAGTCATTGCAGATCACAGGCTGGCAGAAGAAAATACCAAAACTGATGAACAAAAGCCCCACGGCTCGATGAATACTGATCCGCCAGCAATCCCTTCAACATCTGAACAATTGAAAAGAGACGCACCCGCCGATTGCCAAAGTCTGGATGTTCTGGTTGCTGAAGATAATGAAGTTAATCAGATCGTTTTCACACAAATTCTGGAATCACTAAAACTCAGCTACAAGATTGTAGAAAACGGCAGACTTGCAGTTTCTGAATTTAAAAGCTTCAATCCCAGCCTGGTGCTGATGGATGTATCCATGCCGGTTATGAACGGTAAACAAGCAACCGGCTTAATTCGTTCTTACGAGGAAAGCGCAAACCTAGCCAGAACACCGATCATCGGTGTTACAGCACATGCCTTAAAAGGCGATCGCGAAACATGCATTGGTGCCGGAATGGACGACTACCTGTCCAAACCCGTTTCCCCGGAAAAACTGACCAAGAAAATCGAGCATTGGTTGGAACTTGATTTAAGTAACCGAACAGGTACGAATTAAAACTCAATACCAACCTGAGCTTTTACACCTGAGCGGAACGGATGCTTGATCATTTCCATCTCGGTTACAAGATCGGCAAATTCGATCAGTTCATCCTTGGCATTACGACCGGTAATAATGACGTGCTTCATTTCCGGCTTTTGTTTCAGCGTTTCTATGATATCAGCCACATTAAGATAATCATACCGAAGAACAATATTAAGCTCATCACATAAAACCATGTCGATGTTTTCGTCCATGATCATGGCCTTTGCTTTTTCCCAGGCCTGACCTGCTGCTTCAATGTCGCGCTGACGATCCTGGGTTTCCCAGGTAAAGCCCTCCCCCATGGTGGCCATTTCTACTTGATCATCAAATTTCTCAAGAACTATTCTTTCGCCAGTTCCCCATTTGCCTTTGACGAATTGAACCACACCAACCCGCATGCTGTTGCCCAGGGCGCGAAATACCATCCCGAACGCTGCGGTTGACTTGCCCTTTCCCTTACCAGTGTGAACAATCGTCAGGCCTTTTTCAACAGTCTTAGTCGCAATAATTTTGTCTCGAGCAGCCTTCTTCTTTTTCATTTTCTCGGCATGCCGAGCGTTAAGCTCTTCTTCGCTCATGTTCTTAAGACGGTCAGATTTTTCAGCCATTGTCGTTTCCTTAC
>JBCCBE010000036.1:0-29130 GCA_039814425.1 Pseudomonadota bacterium | reverse complement strand
GTACGTTAACGTTATTGAGAGTGACGATTCCGCATTCACGGTAGATCCGATCCTGCTTCGGCCACCCATCATCTTCTCGTACGATGGGAGTGCGCAATTCGAGGTGCAGGATGAAGTCGGGAACAAGCCCACATTCTTTGAAGCGACCATGTCTCTGAAGGTGAACCCGGTCAGTCGTTTCACCCGGGACGACCCCATCATACCCGATCCCTTCGATGTCGACGCCTTCCGGCATATTTACATCCCGCCTCAATCCGATGATGAGGGTGACATGCGGCAAGTGGATGGATGCTCCATCAATCGTGTCCTCTTAATGGACACCAGAACCAGACAGAAGCACGGTATCCTTCGTCCTCACGAGGGTAACAACCCGGAAGAGGGCTCTGCTGAGTTTGGGCAAGTCCTTGATTTATGGTTTTATGGTGGTTTCCTCACGTTAGAAGCTGTTCTTAGTCCGCAACCAGATAGAAACACAAAGATTTGCGCGCGATTCGATATTGCATCATCTCGTGATCAAACGTACTCATCTGTTCGTACCATTGGACCTCCCCTTACGATGTTCGGTACCAAGTTCGACTTCAACAGTGGTCCATTCGTGCCTCCGGATGTCTCCTTCAACCCATGGGGATCCAGAGACTTTGATCTATCAGATGTTAACTTCGGTCCACGTTTCAAGCTTGCAGTGCGCTGTTACCGTTCCGAGAACTCTTGCTATAACGGAGACGCCGACTACGGAGATATCAAGTTTTACTACTTCCGTACTACAGTCTTTGAGAAATTGGATGATCCGTACGCCACATCTAGCCAAGTCGTCCGTAATCGTCAATTCAACATCAACTGGTCGTTCGGTGCCGAGGCCAATCGTGACCGTAACGACGGTGCTGTCGGTGACAAGGATAGATTCTACGACGACGACACCGCGTAGAAGCGCCATGAAATTTTGGAATCTCATGGACCGCCGGTCCCCCCGTCATCCGCTCGCGCGTCGCCGCACCCCTTCACCTGTATCTCTCCACGCCCGCTCCATCCCTCGCACCGGACCCTTCACCGGATCGGGCATCTTCCCGTCGCCATCCCCTCGGGGACTTTTTTCACCACGGAAGCCCAGACGAGACGCCTCCGCTCTCAGGCACAACGCCTCCGGGCAAGACGCCTTCCCGCGAACGGCCTCGAAGACCTTCCGACGATATCCCCCTCCTAGTTTTTGTGTCGTAACCAAGACAGAATTGAACCCCATGCGATCTCTCGAGTTCTACCTGAGTTCTCATCAATCCGAATTAAATTCTTTAAGTATTGCCTTAGTTTTTTTCAAGTACGTCTCGTAGCACTTAACAGCAAGTCCTTTTAAATGACATCAACACAACTGTCAACGCTTGGATGATTGGATACAATAAAAGTCTCTGCAATGGAGAAAACTATACTTATTGTAGGAAAGTGATACTTGAAATATTCTTTTAGTTATTATAGGAAAGAGAGGAGTTATTTACGATATGTAAGGAGATGGAATATGCTAGTCTATATCAGGTTTTGGGTGTATTCTTGCTCAGATTTGAAGATGGGGATATGATTGGTGGGATTTTATACCTTAGAGAGTTTATTCGTGGAGGTCAATGGGGCCTTATGGGGTAAACAGTACCTGTCTTTGGTTGGTCTGCTGTGTAAACCGTCCCTTGGAGATGGAGTCTTCAACGTGTAGAAGCTCGGAAGGTTCGATCCGCACACCGACTCATCTAACACAAGGTAATCCGTTTCAATATAGTGAAGCGAAAGAGCAAGTCCTGTCAATATCCCACGTCGATCTGGAATTGTTCAGAAAGCGTGCGATAAGTGGTTCTAGTGTTACGATTGCTCAACTCAAGACAATTCTCATCGTTCTTTATGATGCACTTAGATATATTATTAAACCGATTTCTTAGTCCCCATCGGTTATCGTAGAGCGTAAATGTCTCTGTAAAAGACCCCCAGATAAGTTTTGGGGTGAACACGCCAAACGCCTGGACTGGATGAAGCAATTCACCAAAGTCAAAAATACGACTTTTGAATATCCGGATGTTTCAATCAAATGGTTTGAAGATGGCACGCTCAACGTATGTGCCAATTGCGTAGACAGGCATTTGGAAACGCGTGGCAACCAAACTGCCATCATTTGGGAAGGCGATGAACCTACCGACGACGCGACAATTACTTATCGCGAATTATACGAAAAAGTCTGTAAGCTCGCCAATGTAATGAAATCTGAGGGCGTTAAAAAGGGTGACCGGGTTACTCTTTACATGCCCATGGTCCCAGAAGCTGCTTACGCCATGCTTGCTTGTGCTCGTATTGGCGCGGTCCATTCTATTGTTTTCGGTGGCTTTTCTCCTGATGCGCTGGCCGGGCGGATTACGGACTGCCAGTCAGATTTTGTAATCACAGCAGACGAAGGCATTCGCGGCGGTCGTATTATCCCGCTTAAAGTAAATACAGATGCTGCTTGTGAAATCGCAGCAAAAGACGGGCAAAAAGTACGCAAGGTCCTTGTTGTCAAACGTACTGGCAATGACATCAATTGGGTCGATGATCGCGATGTTTGGTATCATGAGGCAACAGATGATGCTTCGGCTAATTGCCCGCCGGAAGAGATGAATGCGGAAGACCCGCTCTTTATTCTTTACACATCGGGCTCTACCGGCAAGCCAAAAGGCGTCCTGCACACAACGGGAGGATATCTGCTGTGGGCATCTATCACCCATCAATATGTTTTTGATTATCAGGAGGGTGACATTTATTGGTGTACAGCCGACGTTGGCTGGGTGACAGGACACTCATATATTGTCTATGGGCCGCTGGCCAATGGCGCAATCACTGTGATGTTTGAAGGGGTGCCAAATTACCCGACCAATTCCCGTTTCTGGGAAGTGTGTGACAAGCATCAGGTCAATCAGTTCTATACTGCACCAACGGCCATACGGGCCCTGATGCAGGGTGGTAATGATCCTGTAACCAAAACGTCGCGCAAGTCATTGCGGATATTGGGTACCGTTGGTGAACCGATCAACCCGGAAGCCTGGGAATGGTATTATCATATTGTAGGTGAAGAACGTTGCCCGATCGTTGATACATGGTGGCAAACGGAAACCGGTGGTCACATGATTACACCTCTTCCTGGCGCAACAAAATTAAAACCCGGCTCGGCCACTCTACCGTTTTTTGGTGTGCAACCCCAACTGGTAGATAACGAAGGCAAGCCGTTAGAAGGTGCAACGGATGGCAATCTTTGTATCACGGACTCTTGGCCCGGGCAGATGCGTACCGTTTATGGTGACCACGAAAGGTTCGTTCAAACTTATTTTTCTTCCTATAAGGGAAAATATTTTACAGGCGATGGCTGTCGCCGCGACGAAGACGGCTACTATTGGATTACCGGTCGTGTTGATGATGTTATCAACGTTTCCGGCCACAGAATGGGAACCGCTGAAGTTGAATCAGCACTTGTTTCCCACGAAGCTGTTTCGGAATCTGCCGTGGTTGGCTTCCCGCATGACATTAAAGGCCAGGGCATTTACTGCTATGTGACTCTTATGGCGGATATTGAAGCAACAGATGAATTACGCGTTGAGTTGCGCAATCACGTGAGAAAAGAAATCGGACCGGTTGCCTCTCCAGATCAAATACAGTGGGCTCCAGGTCTTCCAAAGACCCGCTCAGGTAAAATTATGCGGCGTATTCTTCGAAAGATCGCGGAAGATGATTTCTCAAATCTTGGAGACACTTCAACCCTGGCAGATCCATCAGTTGTAGATGACCTAATTGTAAACCGTCAAAACAAGAAAGGTTAGACCGCGTCAAAAGGTACGGGATAACGGTTTTTTGGACTTTCGCAGTTGACCAGAATTTTAATTCGCATAGCATTTAAGTGTGTTCAACGAATCGAAAGGAGGTGATCTGATGTCAAGTGGTTTTAGATTTCTGGAGAAATCCGGAGGCAGGGGCTTTGCGTTGGAGCGACCTTCAAGCAAGGTAAGTGTCACAATTTAAGGATTTTACCGGAAGTAAAAATCGCGGGGGCTGCCTTTGAACTGGGCGGCCCTTTCTTTTTGGGAGTGTCTGATTTTTCTGATCCGGCCAGATATACTGGTTAAAGATCCTTGCAGCGCAGCTTGGGTTTTGAATATTGAGTGTGACGATCGCAAATGATCACTTGCTGCTAAAAGAAAAAATGCTCGCCAGGGGAGGAGGATCTGGCGAGCATTATATAACTGGGTTGACGTATGGAGGGGGGAGGTCAACCCTTTTCGTCAGGACCACGGGAGGAGGAGTGTGTTCCGGACAAACCAACATTTTCATGCCGTTGATGTTGATATAAACTCTTAAGATGAATTTTCCAGCCCTTCGAAAGCATGACAGCTATGCATCAATTGCATGGCTACTAAGCTATTGAATAATATAGTATTTTATACTGGATTTACCGGCAAAAGAATTTCTTGCTCTGCTAAAAATCGCTGATAATTCCGTCTTTTTCCCAATCACCAAACCGCACCGGATCAGGGCCCTTGCGTCCGTTAAGTTCCTTAGGCTGGTCCGCAATAGGTTTGCTTTCCGCCGCCTTTCGACGAACTTCAGCTTCCTCCAATGCTCTTTTTGCAGCTTCAGGAAGATCAGAACGATTGTCATTTGCGGGCTTGGAATTCATTGAAATCCATTCATTGAAAGATTGAAAAACACGATACAACACTAAGTTTTGCTTGAAGCAAAGCTGATTTCTTCCCATCATATAGGGTATAAATTATATAGCATATCTACAAATATCGGAAAACCAATATGAATATTGTTCGTACCGGCATGCTGCTTGCCTTCATGACTGCTCTTTTCATGGGCCTGGGCTATATGCTGGGGGGCCAAAGCGGCATGCTAATTGCGTTAGTTATTGCAACAGTGATGAATTTCTTCAGCTATTGGAAGTCTGATAAAATGGTGCTGCGGATGCATAATGCTGTTGAGGCCGATGAACGCAATGCGCCTGAATTTTTTGAAATCGTTCGCAGGCTAGCTGAAGCAGCGGATCTGCCCATGCCTGCGGTTTATATTATAAACACACCACAGCCCAATGCTTTTGCTACTGGCCGTAATCCGGAAAATGCAGTTGTTGCCGCTAGTACCGGGCTTTTGGAATCCATGTCAATGGAAGAAGTTGCCGGCGTCATGGCCCATGAACTGGCCCATATTCAAAATCGTGATACGTTGATTATGACAATTACCGCTACACTTGCCGGTGCGATATCGATGTTGGCAAATTTTGCCATGTTCTTCGGAGGCAATCGTGAGCGCGGTGGCGTCGGTATCATCGGATCAATCGTCGCTATGTTTTTTGCACCCTTTGCAGCAAGTATCGTTCAGATGGCGATAAGCAGAACAAGGGAATACGCAGCAGATCGCCGCGGTGCAGAGATCTGCGGCCGTCCGGAGTGGCTTGCAAGTGCGTTAGAAAAGATTGCAATGCAGGCTGGTAAAATTCCAAACAATGCTGCTGAGCGCAATCCGGCAACAGCACACATGTTCATTATCAATCCACTCGGTCAGTATAAACGGGACAATCTGTTTTCCACCCACCCGGACACGCAGAACCGTATTGATGCATTGCTCAATCTTGCTGATGAGTGGTCTTACGTAGAAGAACAGCCTGAAATCTCCAAATCCGAGGAGGAGCGTCCGGTTTCCAAGCCAGGAAAAACACCGCAGACGGACGGCCCCTGGGGGCAGTCAGGTTCCGGTAAAATGCAGAAAGAACCACCTTCCAAACCCGACCAATCATCCAATTCTGATCAGCCCTGGGGGCGCGGCTCGTGATCCTGAAATATCAGGATGAAAGCAAACCAGCATCTTCATCGGGAAAGAACAGCAAAACTCCTGGCCTCCAATCTCGCCTGGTAGCGACAACGTTATTGACCCGCGTCCTTGATGACGGTCGAAATATTGATGCGCTCTGTGACCGGGAGCATGGTCTGGATATATTTCTGGCACTTTCGGAGAGCGATTGTAACCTCGCGCGCGCAATCGTTATGACTGCGCTGCGCCACCATCGGCCAATTGAGGAAGCCATCAAATTAACTTCTAATCGGCCACTGCCTAAAAAAGCACGTTTCCTTATTCATTCCCTGCACGTGGCCCTGGCGCAAATTCTATATATGGACGTACCTGAAAGTGCTGCGGTTAATCTGGCTGTTTCTGCCATTAAACATGACAAGCGCACGACCCGGTTTAAGGATTTTGCCAATGCAGTTTTACGTCGGGCCGTGCGCGAAGAGGAAACCCTTAAAGAAACAATTGATGCAGTACCGCTATTCCCAATTTGGTTTGAAAAACAATTGCGAAAAGATTTCGGACGCAAAAAGACCCAACAAATCTCGCGTATCTTGTCCTCCCAGCCAAAAGTCGATGTGACTGTAAAAGACAGATCAGATCATTGGGCTGAACTGCTTGATGGAATAGTGCTTCCCAATGGCAGCATACGTCTTCGAACAACAAAATCAGTGCGTTCCTTGGCTGGCTATGAAGCGGGAGAATGGTGGGTGCAGGACGTTGCAGCTTCCCTGCCGGCAAAGCTGATTGAACTGCCTGAAGCGAGCCACGTCCTTGAACTATGCGCAGCACCTGGGGGAAAAACGGCGCAACTTCTAAATGCAGGATACAAAGTTACCGCGCTGGATATATCTTCAAATCGTCTGCAACGCCTTAAAGCCAATCTCTCACGATTGAAATTCGAAGCTGAATGTCTTGCAGCAGATATCTTGGAGTTTGAACCAGACACGCTCTATGATGCGGTTCTGCTGGATGCACCCTGCTCTTCCACAGGCACCATTCGCCGTCATCCAGACGTGTTATGGACCCGCAGCCAATCAGAAATTGCTGAACTTGCAGAACTGCAGTTTAGATTGCTTAGCAAGGCTCGCTCATTTTTGAAACCGGGTGGCGTCCTGGTTTTTTCCAACTGCTCTATGTTCAAGCAGGAAGGTGAAGATCTCTTAGCACGCGCAATCAAGGCCTTTCCCGATCTTACATTGGATAAATTACAGCCGACAGAAACGTCGGCTTTCAGCGCGCTTATAAATGGACAGGGCGCATTCAGAAGCCTGCCGTTTGATTTTTCAACACCGGAAGACCCCGAGTTTCATGGAATGGATGGTTTTTTTGCCTGTCGGTTTATCAAGCAGGCTTAAAATCATCCACAGGGCCTGCAGGTTCTTTTGTTGAGTCGATTTCTCACTTACCTTCGGGTAGAAAATACTTTACTTTGGTCCTCCGGGGAAGGTTAAAGAATTGGCAGCCCAGGATAGTATTCAGTCCATGACCATTTCATTTGCACGCGCTTATCGCCGTGCAAAGAAAGCTGTTTGGACAAGCCTGACTGCATTTACCGGTCATAGCATATTTATCCCCGAGCATCTGGTCATTGCCCCAAAGGATCTTCATACGGCTGATCCTTCGATCGCAGCGGAATATTATCGTGGCCGTTATGCACTCGGGGGCCATTTGGTAGAACTGGGAAATATATCTCCGTTTCTGGCGAAATCGGAAGATACAAACTGGCAAAAAGCCCTTCATGAATTCAGTTGGTTACGGCATTTGTCCGCCGATGGTTCATCCCTTTCGGCAAGCCATGCCCGAGCGATGATATCTGATTGGACCACTCATAGTGACAATCAGTCTTCAAATATCGTATGGGGCTTGGAAATCACCTCGAAACGACTGATCTCGTGGCTTAACCATTCCATTCTCATTCTCCATGAAACAGACAGTGAGTTCCATCAGGAATTTATGCGTTGTATTGGAATGCAACTGCGATATTTGAAACGGTACAGTGCAAATTCGCCTGCGGGACGACCAAGGCTTTTGGCATATATAGCGTTAACCTACGCATCCATTTGTTTGTCTGGCCAGACTGAAATTCTGAACTTCGCTAGCAGCTGCCTTGAAGAAGAGCTTAAGGAACAATTCCCAGAGGACGGTGGCCATATCAGCCGTGACCCCCAGTTTATAATCGAGATTTTGGCCTTGCTACTACCGCTTCGTGAAAGTTTCATTAGTCTGAGTATGGAACCACCGAGCGAATTGGGATACGCAATTGAACGGTTGTATTTTGCATTGCGCTTCTTCCGAATGGGTGACGGGAATTTAGCTCGCTTCAATGGTAGTGGCATCACTGAAAGCGATCTGCTCGCCACATTATTTCGATATAATGACGTAGATAAAACGGAACCGGTTAATGGTTCAAATAGCGGTTATGAAAGAATTCAGATGCGGAGTTCAATCCTGATAATGGATTGTGATCGCCCGCCACGTGGAGAACTATCAACATTGGCGCATGCCGGGTGTTTGTCATTCGAACTCTCAAGCGAAAACGAATGCCTTATTGTAAATGCGGGAACCCCTGTGGTTGCCAATCATGGAAGTCAGGCATTGTGGCGCACTACCGCGGCACATTCCACTGCAGTTTTCAGTGAAACATCCCAATGTAAGTTTGAATATCCCGGAACAAATAATTCTCTATTGGGCAACCAGATATTCAGCGCAAATTTAAAGTCGGAAAAAACCCGTCACGAGACAGAATCAGAACATACAGTGACCGCTTCACACCAGGGTTATGTTCGAGAATTCGGCGCAAGGCACGAACGAAAAATAGCAATGTCGGACGAAGGCGATCTGATCGTTGGCAATGATTGGTTTACCGGGCCGGACAAAGGTGAATTGAGGTATACAACCAAAGACCAGGTAACCATACACTTTCACCTACATCCTGATATTAGGGTTATGAAGTCGACCCAGGAAAATGCGCTTGTAATAGAAACCCGATCGGGTCAGCAATGGCAATTTTATTGCCCAGAAGTTGAACCGACATTGGAAGAAAGTATTTACTTTGCCAACCTTTCCGGGCCGCGGCACTCGCAGCAAATCACCCTAAAATTAAGCGCCCTTGAAACTCACGACATTCACTGGATGTTGCAAAAACTTTCCTAATCGAGACAATAAATGGTTTCCTTATCTAAAAACTACGAGGTTCCGGATTTAACCGAAATCAAAACAGTCCTTATTTCCGTATCTGACAAAACCGGCATACTTGAATTTGCCGCTCAACTTGCTGAACGTAATATTCGGATCATCTCTACTGGCGGCACGGCCAGTGCACTTGCTGAGGCGGGTGTGCCGGTAACCGATGTTTCAGAAATTACCGGATTTCCGGAAATCATGGACGGTAGAGTAAAAACCCTTCACCCTGGCGTGCATGGCGGTTTGCTGGCAATTCGTACGAGTGACGAACATCACCAGGCAATGACCGAGCAAAACATCGAGCCGATCGATATGGCCGTGATTAATCTTTATCCGTTTGAAAACACGATTGCGGGTGATGCGAATTATCAAACCTGTGTTGAAAACATCGATATTGGCGGTCCAGCTATGATCCGGGCAGCTGCGAAGAACCACGCATTCGTGACCATTGTTACTGACCCGGGCGATTATTCGACAATTATCAGCGAATTACAAAACAAAGACAATCACACCGGCCTTTCGCTGCGAAAATCACTTGCTCACAAAGCCTTTTCCAAAACAGCCAGTTATGATGCTGCAATTTCAAACTGGTTTACCGACCAAGTGGATGAAAACCTTTCAGACCAGCGCAATTTTTCCGCTATATTGTCTGCTGAAATGCGCTATGGCGAAAACCCGCATCAGAAAGCTGGATTTTATCATACCAGCGAAACGCGCCCCGGTGTTGCAACCGCTACGCAAATTCAGGGAAAGCAACTTTCCTATAATAATATCAATGATACAGATGCAGCTTTTGAACTGGTTGCAGAATTCCCACCAGAAGACGGACCGGCTGTTGCAATCATAAAACATGCAAACCCTTGCGGCGTTGCCCGCGATGATACCATAGGCGCGGCCTATCGGAAGGCTTTCGCCTGCGATCCGGTATCTGCCTTTGGTGGTATAATAGCACTTAACCAACCGCTCGATGCTGCATCCGCCCAAGCCATTGTGGAAATTTTCACCGAAGTCATTATTGCACCTGATGCTGATGCGGCAGCCCGTAAAATTATCGCTGAAAAGAAAAACCTTCGATTGCTGGTGACCGGTAGTTTACCTGATCCACGCGCCTCCGGCACAAGTCTAAAATCTGTGGCAGGCGGACTACTCATTCAGGATCGCGATAATCGGGTGGCAGATGATCTTGAATTACAGATCGTTACCAAAGTGCAGCCGACGCTGGCGCAACTCAATGATATGAAGTTTGCCTTCAAGGTTGCAAAACACGTAAAATCCAACGCCATTGTTTATGTAAAGGATATGGCGACGGTGGGAATAGGTGCAGGACAAATGAGCCGGGTAGACTCATCACGTATCGCTGCGGGAAAAGCTCAGGATGCGGCTGAAAACGCAGGCCTGAAAAAACCACTGACGATTGGAAGTACCGTAGCCTCAGACGCGTTTTTTCCGTTCGCTGATGGCTTACTATCAGCGATAAAGGCAGGTGCCACCAGCGTTATCCAGCCCGGTGGCTCCATGCGCGATGAAGAAGTCATCGCTGCAGCAGACGAAGCTGGCATTGCAATGGTCTTTACCGGGACGCGTCATTTCAGGCACTAGCGCGTTTTTTGTTTGACCATTGGCAGCAGCATCAGCGAGACGACAAACAATAATACAATCGGAACAACGCCGATGCGCTGACTACCACTCAGATCAGTAAATACAGCAATCAGCAAAGGTGCAAGAAACGCTGTCGCGCGCCCGGAGAGAGCATATAGTCCAAACGCTTCGGTCATCCTCCCAGGCTCAGCCTGGTCCGCCATCAATGTGCGCGACGCAGCCTGCAACGCGCCACCGCAGGCACCAATCAAGCCACCGCATACATAAAACACAATATCAGGGATGGATGATCCCGCACCAACTGGAATAAAAAACGCATGCGTAGGATCAGTAGTGATCACAACCAAGCTGGCGATTGCCAGCAGTACAACACTGCATGACACAACAAATTTCGGTCCTAGCCGGTCATCCAGTCGCCCACCGATCAACGCACCGATAATCCCTGTGAGATTAGCGAGTATCCCAAATACACCAACCTGAACAATCGACCACCCAAGTACACCAACGGCATAAATTCCGCCGAAAGTGTAAAGCCCATTGAGTGCATCACGATAAATCATCGAAGAGCCAAGGTATGCAAACAAGGATCGATTGTTCGGCAGGTTTCTAATCGTACCCGCCAAATCTGTAATACCTTTGCGCAATGCGCCAGTTACTTTTTCCCGTCTTCCTAAATCTGGCGTGAACAGAAAAAGCGGAATGACAAAAATCAGGAACCAAATCGCGGTCAAAGGTCCGGTTGCCCTTTCACCTTCTTTCAAAGATGGATCGATACCCAATATCGGCTCGATTCCTATCAGTGTTTTGCCCGCATCATTTGTCGCCATGGATGTAAGGACAACGATAAGAGTGAGCAATCCGGCAACATAACCAAGCGCCCAGGCATTTCCTGATAGCCTACCCAGTTTTTCCCGCGGCACCAGATCAGGCATCATCGCATTGTTAAATACAGCCGAAAATTCAAACCCGATCATCGCAATAACGAACGCGAGCAGTACAAAGAAAACAGACGCTTCACCGCTTGAATGAGGCAACCCCCACCACAGTGCAAAAGAACCTAGGACAGCGAGCGAAGAAAACGCAAATATCCATGGTTTTCGTGGGCCCGTCGCATCAGCTATGGAGCCAAGAACAGGAGCTAGAACAGCGATTAATGTGCCGGCGATTGCAGCGGCATATCCCCATTGCGCCTGTCCCTCTACAGCACTCGAAGCAACACTGGATGCAAAGTATGGTGCAAAAATAAACGTCAGGATCAAGGTATGAAACGGCTGGGCTGCCCAGTCAAAAAACATCCAACCCCAGATGCCTTTACGGCTTGCTTTTATTTCTTGGTCTTTGGCCTGCACAGACATCCAGCTTCCCCTCCTTTGCCCGATACTGCAAACACTATTGCAGTCTTCGCTTTGGTTTGCCAGAGTTGATATTCCGATTATTACTGAGAAGTATAATGACAAAGCCTGATGAAAACGAAAAGGAAGCCAAACGCATTTTGGAGCGCGTAGCTCAGGATTCCGAAACTGTTGGCACTTCCTCCATGCGCCGGGTCGCCGAACGCGTTAAAAACCATGTTAATGCAAACGATGCGGATCAGGAAAAATGGGCCGAAATCTGGGGAACACGAATTGGCCGGGGATTAGGTCTGATTTTCTTTGTCGTTCTCGTTGCTTATCTGTTCAATACTTATCTTTTGAACTGAGTTCTATCTCTGATGCGTAAACCTTCGATCATTGTCATTTCTTCTCATGTTGCGCGTGGCTCTGTGGGAAACCGGGCAGCCGTCTTCGCGCTTGAAACATTGGGGTTCCCCGTCTGGGCAATACCGACAATCACCCTACCGTGGCATCCAGGCCACGGACCGGCAACACGGATCGTTCCCGATCAGCAGGCGTTTGATAATTTCATTGAGGACATTGCCAATGCACCGTGGATAGAAGAAGTACAGGCAATTCTTACAGGCTATATGGCAAATGCAGATCAGATCCATGCTATTAAAACCCTGGTTCAAAGCCTCAAGCGAGGAAACCCGGAAGTTCTGCATGTCTGCGATCCGGTGATTGGCGATGAGAGCGGCCTTTATGTTGCCCAGGAAACAGCAGAGGCTATCCGAGATGAATTCATTCCAACCTGTGATACTGCTACTCCGAATCGCTATGAACTGGAATGGCTAACAGGTGGTCAAAAAATTAAATACCAAACAGACATGATTGACGCAGCTGAAAGACTTGGCGCTGAAAGTGTTCTGGTTACATCTGCTATGACGAACCAGGCCAATACTACAGGAAATTATTTCAGGAACTCAGAATCTCATTATCTGGCAATGCATCCGATCATCGAGGACCCGCCAAACGGGCCGGGAGATCTGACAGCGGCAACGTTTCTGGGGCATAAACTTGCGGGTATGGCGGACAATGAAAACCTCAAATTCACCAGCGCATCCGTATTCGAGATCCTGCAACATTCTAAACAGCGTGGCAGTGATGAATTGACACTGGAAAGCGATGCGGCCAGTTTAATCAAGCCAACTGCATCAATCGATATAACCGAGATTTAGCCATTTATGGTCGAAAAAAAATCCAACCTCCGAAAATCAAATCCAGCCAAAGCATTGACACTCAAAGGGCGCAAGCTTGAAGATTTTCTGCCGCTTTTACCTGCTGAGGAAAAATTACGCGCGTGTGCAGCTTTAGGTGTTATCTGCGATATTGATCCAGATTCTGACCAACGCCCACAGGAAGCTACCAAGCAAAATACCATCCGGGCCGGGTTTGTCAGATACATGATATTGGGAGGGTGCGCCAAATCACCGATAGATACCAAAGGTATTATCTTAGAAAAGGCGTTTATTAGTTGTCCTGATAATATGCCTTGGTTGGATTTGTTCGGTCTGCAAACAAAGCTTGTTCTGGAATTGTATAAATGCAAAGTCGACGGCCATGTAGGATTGTCTAAGTCTTTTATTAATTCAATAAGTCTGAATGGATCAGAAGTGAATTCTTTGAGTTGCGATGACGCTATCGTCAACGGCTCTGTAGACCTGCGTGAAGACTTTAAATCACTCAGTGATGTTGAACTGAATAATTCCAAAATCACAGGCAATGTAACGCTTTCCAATGGCCATGTTCTGGGAAAACTGAATGCCGATAATTGTGTCGTAGGCGGTAATTTTGAGATCACAAAAGACTTTTCGATTTCAGATGCAGCCTACCTTCGCGCGGCGCACGTAAAGGGTAACTTTAATTGTTCAAACGGAAAGTTCCCTAGTACCGATAACGCAATCCTTGCAAACCGAGCAGTGATTGTAGGCGATGTCAATCTGTCGAATATCAATGCAAAGGGCACTATTGGTTTAACAGGAACAGAGATTGGCGGCAGTCTGTTGACAGAAGATGCCGTACTTTCAGGTTCACCTGCCCTGCAATTGCGAAATTCAAGTATCAGCGGCACGCTGATGTGGCGCGGTTTTAAATATGTCCACGGTGAAGTTGATCTTTCAGGCGCTAAATGTGCAACGATAAACACCGGTCGAAATAGCTGGATGCGTAAGCGCCCCGATTATGCAGACTATAATCCAGACCAACAGTCAGCTGATAGGGACCTGGAAAACAAACAACAAAAAGAAGTCACCTTCCATACCCGCATTGATAATTTTGATTACGGCACCTTTGCCAATATACCGGATAATTGTCGGTCAGACTATTGGATCGAATGGCTGGAACAGCAGCCGGATGAACATTTAGGCAAACGGTTTAAACCACGTCCCTGGGAACAATTGGCAGGCGTTCTCAATTCAATGGGTTATGAAGAAGAAGCCCGGGATGTGCGAATTCAAAAGCAGAAATTACAAACCCGGTTCATGCGTCAACATGAACGCATCCAGCCCGGACTAACCGGCACGTTGCGCTATGCCTTTCATTGGCTCCAGATCGCTTTCCGCATGTTACTTTGGGGACCTTTGGTCGCCTATGGCTACAGACCCGGCAATGCGATTTTGTGGTTAGTATTATTCGTAGCAATTGGCACCGGGATCAATCACTGGGCAGCAAAGCAAGGTATTATTACCCCAACCCATCCCTTGATTTACAAAGAAGCCCGAGCCGGCGGTTCTATTCCTGCATGGTGTGCGGAAAACTGGGTCTATTTTCCAGATGAAAATTGCGCTTCCGCTATGCCTTCTGAATATTCTGAATTTAACTCCTTGGTTTATACAATGGATGTTGCGCTACCGGTCGTTAATCTCCGCATGGAAGATGATTGGGCACCTCGTGTCGTTTATACCGATGGTACACGCGACAAGGGTGGTTGGTGGGTGCGTTTGTACGAATGGTTTTTGATCGCCTCAGGCTGGATTTTATCGCTGCTATTCGTGTCAGCCGTCGGCAGCAGTATCAGGCACTAAACATTGAACTAAAACCTTGTATCGTGCTTAAAACCGCACCTTTTCGCCAGGAAAGCCTGCTACATCGCGGTTACCGCGCATCCACTCACGCGTGTCATAAATATCAAACAGGATTGAGATTCCATTGATAATAAGCACAATGAGAATGTAAGTCTGCTCAAAGTTGCTCAAGTCAGGAGCTTTGAAATAGCGCAAGGTAAGAATGATCTGAAGCGGTATCCATAAGATCAGGTGCGGAATGGCGAGCACCTTAGAAAAACCGCCGTTGAGAAACAGAATAAACGTATTAAAAAAGATTGCGCCCGCGCCAAGTAATGCGACCCAAAATCCGGTTTCATAGTTGAGAAGAAAGAAACCGGAAAAATTTGCCGGAATCAAAAAAAGAAATATCCATAAGATTACCCAGACGGGCAGTGCAATGGTCGACTTTAATATTCGCAATATCAGGTCGACCATTTTTTTAAACCTTATGCAGCGTCGCGGTTTTCCAGCAATCCACGGTTGACCAGCAACTCAGCAATCTGGACCGTATTAAGAGCAGCCCCCTTACGCAGGTTATCTGATACGACCCAGATATTGAGGCCGTTTTCTACCGTTGCATCCTCACGGATACGAGAGATATAAGTCGCATCTTCACCGGCACATTCATACGGTGTGATATAGGTTTCCTCTTGAGGGTTATCGACCACAAGACAGCCTGGTGCCTCACGTAGAATATCGCGTGCTTCTTGCGCTGTAAGCTCGTTTTCAAACTCGATATTTACCGATTCACTATGGCCGACAAATACTGGCACGCGCACAGCTGTGCAGGTGACCTTGATTTTTTTATCAAGCATCTTCTTTGTCTCAGCAAGAACCTTCCACTCCTCTTTCGTGTATCCATCTTCCATGAACACATCGATATGAGGAATAAGATTAAACGCGATCCGCTTCGGGAACTTCTCGTTCTCAATCGGGTCGGCAACAAAGACCGCTTTAGTCTGATTAAAGAGTTCGTCCATTCCCTCTTTACCGGCTCCCGACACAGACTGGTAAGTCGAGACAACTATCCGCTTTATGGTGGCACGATCATGCAATGGCTTTAGAGCAACAACCAATTGCGCAGTTGAGCAATTCGGGTTTGCAATAATATTTTTCTTGCGGAACATATCAATGTCATCTGCATTGACTTCCGGCACGATGAGCGGCACCTCTGCATCATAACGCCATGCAGAAGAGTTATCGATCACAACACAACCCTGTGCGGCAATCTTCGGTGACCATTCCGTTGAAATAGAACCACCTGCAGACATCAAGACGATATCAATGTCGGAAAAATCAAACGTATCGAGCGCCTTGATAACTAAAGTTTCATCGCCAAAGGAAACTTCTTTGCCCAAGCTTCTGCGCGAGGCAAGCGGCACAATTTTGTCAGCCGGAAATCCGCGTTCGTGCAAAATGTCGAGCATCTCGCGACCAACATTTCCAGTCGCGCCTACAATTGCGATATTATATCCCATGATATTTAACCTTTTCCCACTCTCGCCCTGATCTTAACGCCCATCCCGCTAGTCCTGCGAGAGTGCATTTGGGACAAAGCGGCGAGCGTTAGACCTTAGCGGTCTTGGTTGTCTTGGTGGCTTTTGTCGTAAAAACAGCAAAATGCATGCCAGCCATATCGGCAGCACAAACATTATTTACAGAAAATGCAGCGATTTCGCGAAGCATCAATCTAACCTGTTTGTTAAAACTGCGGCTGGTATATCTTCAAATCGTGAAGAGTCAATGACCGTTTCAATTTTCGGAAAAATTCAATCCCAGGAAAAAGCAAGTTTTTCCAGCTTCTGATTATCAAAATGCTCAGAGCCGGTTGCAATCTTTTTGCCGCCTGCATTTTGATAGAATGAAATCGCATTCTCATTTTCACTCAAAACCCAGACCGCCAGCCCTTTGTAGCCGCGGCGCTGCAATTCCTTACGCGCATCGCCAAAAAGTTTCGTACCAAGACCGATACCCTGGTATTCTGGCTTAAGGTATATCTCGTAAATCTCACCTTGCTGAGGAAAGGTCGAAACCCGGTTTGGTCCCAGCGTCGCATAACCAGCAATTTCATTGCCAATCTCAATCACCAAAATGATCGTGGAACGCTTAATAGCGGTCTCCCACCATTTGACGCCGCGCCGGTTGATCATACGCGCAAGCGCACCATGCGGTATCACTCCGGCATAAGCATGTTGCCAGGAATAAGAATGTACATCTGAGATGCTGATTGCATCGATCGGGCTAGCCCGTCTGGTCTCGGCGATTAAAGTAGACATGGATCTAATAATATTTACTTTTTATTAACCAACAAGCAAAAACTGCATACTTCAGTAATTTTTACCGAGCTTGATTAGGTACCAGCCATTTGCATTGGGAATTCTCACGGATATCGGGTAAGAAAACGCTTTTTCATGAACTTCAAACAAATTGTGGCGTAAACTATTCTAATGAACCAAATTTCGCCTTCCGTCATCGAATCAACCCGGCAATGGGCGCGAATCGGCATTCTTTCGTTTGGTGGGCCCGCCGCCCAAATCGCCTTGATGCACAAGGTCGTTGTCCAGGAAAAAAACTGGCTCAGCGAAAAACAATTCCTAAATGCACTTAATTTCTGCATGCTACTTCCCGGACCAGAGGCCATGCAATTGGCGACTTATGCCGGCTGGCGCATGCACGGCACCATTGGCGGTTTAATCGCTGGTGGCCTTTTTGTTCTGCCCGGAGCCTTGGTAATTCTCCTTCTAGCAAGCCTCTACACCATTTTTGGGGGTGTCCCGCTGGTAGAAGCTGCCTTTCTAGGCATCAAAGCCGCCGTTTTAATCATCGTTTTGGAAGCCCTGCTAAAAGTCTCCAAACGTGCGTTGAAGGGATCTATTTCCTATGCAATCGCACTGTTGGCTTTTATTGGTATTTTCTTTTTTGCAATTCCTTATCCACTTATCGTATTGGCAGCTGCACTTGTCGGGACATTGTGGCTTCGACAAGAAGCGGAGCTTGAAACAATTAATAACAGCGCAAGCCCAACTTCCCTAGTGCGTACCGTGCTTGTCTGGCTGTTGATCTGGTGGATGCCAATTGCTCTCTTATGGGTTTCCAACGCGGATGAAATCCTGTTTCAGATTGCGTTGTTTTTCTCAAAACTTGCAGTCGTTACCTTCGGTGGTGCCTATGCTGTTCTCGCCTATATGGCTCAGGATGTGGTGCAGGCAAAAGGCTGGCTTGCGCCAAATGAAATGGTCGATGGTCTGGGTCTTGCTGAGACAACCCCCGGCCCGCTTATACTAGTGACCGAATTTGTCGGGTTCCTTGCTGCTGAAAAAGCTGGCGGGTTTTGGCTTGGACTGGCAGGTGCAATAACAACCTTATGGGTAACCTTTATACCCTGCTTTTTATGGATTTTTGCAGGCGCACCGTTTATCGACCGGCTTTCAGCAAACAGCAAACTTGCAGCAGCCCTATCCGGAATTACTGCTGCTATTGTTGGTGTAATACTCAATCTCTCGATCTGGTTTGCGCTAAACGTATTGTTTAAAACGCTAAATACCCAGACGCTCGGGCCTGCTCAATTTCTGCTTCCAGATTGGCTGACGCTTGAATGGCGCGCGTTTGCCCTTGCACTTTTATCCGCAGTTCTGATCCTGCGGCTAAAATGGAATATAGTTTCCGTACTAATCCTATGTGCATTAGGCGGGATAGCGCTTTCCTATGTTTAGTACCTAACGCTTATCGCGTGCAGCAAGAGTGCGCAGGCGTAATGCGTTTAGTCGGATAAAGCCATGCGCGTCCTTTTGATCATATGCACCCTGATCATCTTCAAAGGTAACCAGCTCTTCTGAATAAAGCGACTTGTCACTTTCGCGACCGCTAACCATTATGTTTCCCTTGTAAAGCTGAAGTCGAACCTTGCCTTCCACATGCGCTTGCGAAAGATCAATTGCCGCCTGCAGCATTTCGCGCTCCGGAGAAAACCAGAACCCGTTATAAATCAACTCCGCATAGCGCGGCATCAGTTCATCCTTAAGATGTGCAGCACCCCGATCAAGCGTGATTGATTCTATTGCGCGGTGTGCTGCCAGCAAGATCGTACCTCCAGGGGTCTCATAAACACCGCGTGACTTCATACCAACAAACCGGTTTTCAACCAAATCCAACCGACCAATGCCATTGTCATGGCCTAACTTGTTAAGCTCTGTCAGAAGGGTTGCCGGGCTGATCTTTTTACCGTTGAGGCCAATCGCATCACCCTTTTCAAACTCAATCTCAATCTCGGTTGCTTTATCTGGTGCAGACATCGGTGAGATGGTCCGCTGGTACACGTATTCTTCTGCAGCAACGGCCGGATCTTCCAGAACCTTTCCCTCGGAAGAAGAGTGCAACAGGTTCGCATCGACTGAGAACGGCGCCTCACCATGCTTATCTTTTGGCACAGGAATTTGATGCTTCTCGGCAAACTCGACAAGATCAGTCCGTGACTTGAAGGACCAATCACGCCATGGCGCAATCACTTTGATGTTCGGGTCAAGCGCATAGGCAGATAGTTCAAATCGCACCTGATCATTGCCCTTGCCAGTGGCGCCATGGGCCACTGCATCGGCGCCGGTTTCACGGGCAATTTCTACCAAACGCTTAGAGATCAACGGGCGGGCGATGGACGTGCCTAACAGATAAATCCCTTCATAGACTGCATTTGCGCGAAACATCGGAAAGACAAAATCGGACACAAATTCTTCCCGCAAATCATCAATGTAGATTTCCTTGATACCAAGCATCTCGGCTTTTTTGCGCGCCGGCTCCAGCTCTTCACCCTGACCAAGATCAGCAGTAAAAGTAACAACTTCCGCTTCCAGCTCTGTCTGAAGCCATTTTAGAATAATCGAAGTATCAAGCCCTCCAGAATAGGCAAGGACGACCTTTTTAACTTTGTTCTTTGAGATGCTCATTGAATAACCTTCTGGAGTAAACGCAATCAATCAGGAAACAGATTGCTATCGGAGAATTTTCTGGCAATTTAGTCATAAAGACGGTTTGATCAAGATCAGATTTCAGGAGAAATTATTTGGACTTCATTCCCTCACTTCCGATTTTGTCGGCGTTCACTATCGCTGCGTTCATTCTTACAATTACACCCGGGCCAGATATGACCCTTTTTCTTGGACGCGCGATTACACAGGGACGGGCGGCAGGTATGGCAGCTATGCTTGGTGCTTCAACTGGGATCATCGTTCATACACTGTTGGCTGCTTTTGGTATTTCCGCTCTGATCCAAGCATCCCCTACCGCATTTCTGGTATTGAAGGTGGTTGGCGCGCTTTATCTGTTATGGCTTGCGGTTCAGGCAATCCGACAAGGATCGGCGTTTACGTTGGAAAAGGAAGAAACCAAATCGATAAGTTTGATGAGCAACTGGATGACGGGGATTGGCATAAACCTGCTCAATCCAAAGATCATCCTGTTTTTCATTACGTTCCTGCCGCAATTTGTGTCACCAACTGATGCCAATGCAGCTACAAAAATTATTTTCCTCGGAGGGTATTTCATAACACTTGCCTGCATCTGTTCGTTTTTCCTAATTTACGCTGTCGATCAGGTTTCAAGCACATTGAAACAGAACCCCAAAATCACGCGGGCAATTGACTGGATTTTCGCCAGTGTCTTTTCGGCATTTGCAATCCGGATTTTGTTCACCGAACGCGGTTAGGCATCAGCTTTCTCTTCCAGCCAGTTTCCCGCATTGCGCCCGGCAATCAGCCAGTAGAAAAACGCACTGACAAATCCCGTTGCCAAAGATACCATGATTGTTCCCTGACTCGGCACTTGGCCGGTTGGCAACGAAAAAACTGACAGGATTGTAAACAATCCACACAGCCCACCCAGAACCAGATGCACTGTCATACCCTGCCAGCGCATCAACTCGGTAATGGCAATTGCGATAGTAACCGGCAATAGTGCCAGGCCGGCTAATTGAATGCTTGCAACAAACCCTGCTCCAATTGTCAAAACCGTCAGAATTGCAAAATCAGCATCCGGGTCATTGAAAAAAGAAGACCCATCAGAAGCAAGCAATTCCGGGAACATGCCGGATATTAGCCCAAACCCAATAAACAGCGAACCGGCCAGCATAGCCACGAGCAAAGCGAGGCAAATAACGAGAAGACGACCAAGGGCTGAGAGAACGATCATTAGGTAATCAATAGTCTTCTGTTCGCTGACTATTCTCCATGTCCGGCAATCATCATGGCTTCCAGCGCAAGGCGTTCGGTTTTTTTAAGGCGTTCAGATTCTGATTTCAACTGGCCACATGCTGCGAGAATATCACGCCCGCGCGGCGTGCGGATCGGTGACGCGTAGCCATTGGCGTTGATAAAATCAGCAAATTTTTCGATCTCAGCCCAGTCAGAACATTCATAGACAGATCCAGGCCACGGGTTAAATGGAATAAGATTGATCTTTGCCGGAATACCCTTCAGCAGCGTAACCAGTTCCTTGGCATCCTGAAGACTGTCATTCACACCCTTTAACATGACATATTCGAAAGTAATGCGCTTGGCGTTTGAAAGACCAGGATAAGCACGACAGGCATCCAACAACTCTTTCAATGGATATTTCTTGTTTATAGGCACCAATTCATCGCGCAAATCATCATTAACTGCATGCAGCGAGATTGCCAGCATGCAACCAATGTCTTCACCTGTTTTTTGAATAAATGGCGCAACACCAGACGTTGAAAGCGTGATCCGGCGCTTGGAAAGCGATAGACCATCACCATCCGAAGCGATCAACAGAGCCTTTTTCACATTTTGAAAATTATAAAGCGGCTCGCCCATACCCATCATTACGATGTTAGAAACCTTGCGGCCTTCCGCAGGCACGATGGCTCCTGCCGGAGTATCCTTATCAGGGAAATCGCCAAGCCTATCGCGTGCAACAAGCAATTGCGAGAGAATTTCTTCAGCAGTTAGATTACGAACTAATTTCTGTGTGCCGGTATGGCAAAACGTACACGTCAATGTGCAACCAACCTGGGAAGAAATGCAAAGCGTACCGCGCCCCTCTTCGGGAATATAGACGGTTTCTACTTCTACCGGCTTTCCCGCACCGCGTGATGGAAACTGAAGCAGCCATTTGCGTGTACCGTCGTCGGAAATTTGCTCCTCGACAATCGCCGGCCGTTTTATTTCAAAATTTTCAACCAGCATGCTGCGAAAATCTTTTGAAAGATTTTTCATATCTGCAAAATCAGAAACCCCGCGAATATAAAGCCAATGCCATATTTGGCTAACGCGCATATTGAGCTGTTTTTCAGGTATTTTATAAGCAGACAAAGCACTACGCATCTCGTCTCTGCTCATGCCGACAAGCGATGGCAGGTCAACAGCATTAGGCATCAGGCGGGTGAATTCCTGCCGCGTTGCCGGATTGGATATGTCAAGATGAACGGCCATAACGCCGACCTATCACGGCTTTGCAATAAAATCACGAGGAAAGAGCAATATAACTTTTAGACTACACCAGTCCAAACGAACTTACGTGCAGCTATCAATCTCTTTGAGAGAAGCAGTCACACCGGAAAGCGAGTAGGCATAATTGGTCTTGGTTCCACGGCGGGATTGACCAGAAATAGACATTTTGCTCCCAGCACGCATTGCAGCAACAACAGTTGGCTCTTCCGCAGGGTTTTCCATCCAGGCATTACTGCCTTTGGTAAACATAGCAAATGCTTTTCCATCGATATTAAGCGTAACCTTGGAATTTTCGGCAAACGGGTAGCCGACCGTAAACTGAGGCTCCAGGTTCACATTCTGGCCTGGATGTTTTGCCACCATAAAGAATACGTCTCCGTGATCACGGTCTGACGGTTCTTTTTGTGTTGGAACAGAAAGAACATAACAAACCTTACCCTTACTACCGGTATGGGTATACGCACCCCAAGCACTATGTTGTTTGATGCGTGTGGGCGCTTGCGCAAACGAAACTGTAACGGAGCTGGCGGCAATTGTTGCGCTAATAAAACAGGTGCCAATAAGTTTCTTCATGTTCATATCATTTTACTCGCTCGTTAATTCCGTGCCTTAAGCAAGACAAATTGGGCATGTCCAAATTTGGGTGCGCGCACATTCGTTTAATATGCGTAAACAATAGTTAGTAAATACTTAAAACCCGCAACTCGCCGTTTCAGACCAATTCCTTACCTCATGGGTTCACACATTATTGCCAGATGATACAAAATCAAGGCAGGATTCTGACAACCAGTGTAAAATCTGCTTCATTAATCAATAAGAAAGGCACGAATTCCGCCAAATTACGATTGCTGGATTTATTTCAGGGCAATCGTACGCCGCCGGAATACTGTTTTTTTCCATGCACATGAGGTTTTTTTGGTTCTACGGGACCACCAGCAGCAATCGGTCGTTCGGCAAATCGGCCAAGCGAATGCATTCGATCATACATTACAATTGCCCCAGCCATTGCCACATTGATGCAAAAGTCCATTGGAATTTTGACTGTAAACTCGCATTTTTCGATCATGGAAGGTGAAAGCGAACCACCCTCCGGTCCCAAAACATAGGCTGCGCGCGCAGGATGACGAAAACTCGGAAGTTCAATCGCATCCGTTGTTAATTCAATACCAATTAACCTGCAGTCATCCGGCAGCCGCATTTCGTCAACGGTTTTATAGGAATACCATGGCATATGATCCTGCGATTTGGTCGTATCAGAATCCGGATTGCCAATCGCCCGCGCCGGAGCAACCGTGAAAATAAAGCTTGCGCCAAACCCATGCGCTGATCTGGCAAGATTGCCAAAATTCATCGGTTTAGAGATACCCTCAACCCCAATTCCAAAATATCCGCGCATTTTCGATAGTATCTTTGTTGCAAGTAATACAAGCGTCTAAACGGTATTGAAAAAGAATGAAAGCCAAAGCATCACGGTAAATCAATAGCTTCTGTTTCTATTCAGGTTCAGCCGTGCTTTCATCGTCAATAAAAGCCTTAGCAGCAATCCGGTGTGCGTCCGTAATGTGGCTTCTGACCATTGTGAAAGCGGTTGTAAGAACCGCAATATCATCTGTTAATCCAAATCCAATCAGAAAATCAGGAATAGAATCAAGCGGCAAAATAAAATACCCAAGTGCTGCGAATAGGGTTGCGCGGACTTTTGTCGGCGAATCCGGATCAAGCGCGCAATAATATGCAGCTACTAAATCTTCAGAAAACGGTATTCTCGCCGCTGTTTTCTTCAGTTTTTTCCAGAAATCAGTGCGTACCCGTGCTTCATCGTGTTCATCCCATGCCGCTTCACCCGGCATTAAAATTTCATCAATTTCTACTTTTTTCATACAACGCTTCCCTTACGGAAAATATGGGAAGTGGGAAATTCAAATTCAAGTCAGCGCAAATCGGTTCATCGCTTTGGCAAGCTTAATATCCAATTCAGTTACGCCGTCAGCATCATGGGTTGCAAGCGTGACATCAACTGTCTTGTAAACGTTAAACCATTCTGGATGATGATCCATTTTTTCTGCTAGCATCGCCACCCGGCTCATAAAACCAAATGCCTCATTGAAGTTTTTAAATTCAAATTTTCTGGTGATCGCTTCACGATTGGCAACCAGCGTCCATCCTTCCAGTTCTTCAAGGGCCTGATTAATCGCAGACGTGGTGAATTTCTCAGACATTTGCTGTTTCCTGTTGTGAAAATTGGTAGCTTTCTTCCAAACGATACGGTCCGCCACCTGTTGATGATCGCGATGATAAAAGCATAAAACGTGATACGTCAAAAACTGGCGGCTTGAAGTATCCATGAACAGACAAATAACGCGCGATCTTTATTGCCTTGATACCTCGGACGCGCGCTATCGTTAAATGTGGTGTGAATTTTCTGGAATCTGCTTCCAGTCCTAGCCGTTGACATAACCGCTCTTGTGAGGCCTGCAACTCAAAAAGGGATTGGGAATTTTTAACCGACGCATAAAGAGAATGTGGTTTGGAATGTCCAAATACATCCAGGTTACCCAACTCAAGCGAAAACGGTTTTGTTTTGAACTGCTCCAACTCATAGGCAATTTCACGAGCAACAAGTGGCTCCACATCACCCATAAAACGTATTGTGATATGGAGGTTTTCGCGATCAATCCAACGTGCACCCGGCAATCCATTTTGTAACATTGCAACTTGCAGAGCGATAGAAGAAGGAATTTCCAGAGCTGTAAAAAGTCTAGGCATGTTTTCTCCTTACGCTTAGTCGTTCGCTAAACAGGCACCTAACGAGCCCTACTTGCAAACCCCATTCAGCCATTGCGTAACCACCGGCAGGCTTCTTTCCACCATTATCGCGATACCCTGTTTGGTCGGATGGATACCATCCGCCTGGTTGAGTTCTGGATCAGCTGCAACGCCATCAAGGAAAAACGGATAAAACGCGATATCGTGCTTCGCTACAAGTTCTGGAAAAATAGAGTTAAATCCATCACCATAGATCTTTCCCATGTTCGGCGGTGCCATCATTCCTACCAGCATAATCGCCTTTTCCTGCGATTTCAGGCGGACTATTATGTTCTCCAGGTTTTTCTTGGTGATCTCAACCGGAATGCCCCGTAGCGCATCATTCGCGCCCAGTTCCAAAATGACAGCATCAGCTTCACCAACCGACCAGTCAAGCCGGGCTAATCCGCCGGACGAAGTGTCACCCGATACTCCTGCATTGATAATTTCAATTTCTATTCCTTTTTCGCCGAGGACTTTTCCAAGTTGCTCAGGGTAAGCTTCGCCGGGCGCAAGTCCATAGCCCGCAACCAGACTGTCACCCAAGATAACCAATTTCTTATTCACGCAGGCAGCGTAGGCATTGCTCGATAAAAAGAAAAAGAACACTCCGAAAATGAACGCTTTGTAATGTTTAATCATCTTGTATTTCACGTAAACGCACCATATCCAATCTAATACATATTACATGGAACCTACTTCATCGTGAAACAATCCCCTCCCCCCGCAATCTTACTAAGAGATGTTCATTTAACTCTAGGTGAAGGGGCTTCAAAGGTTCATGTCCTAAAGGGCCTCGACCTTGATATTCCACTTGGAACATCTACCGGCATAGTTGGCCCGTCAGGTTCAGGTAAATCAACCCTGCTTATGGTAATTGCCGGGTTAGAGCGATGCGATTCTGGTGTCGTGAAAATCAATGGCGTTGGCCTTACCGAAATGAGTGAAGATGCTCTGGCTACCTTCCGGGGTCAGCATATCGGCATTGTTTTTCAGTCATTCCATCTCCTACCGAACATGACTGCGCTTGAAAATGTGGCGGTACCGCTTGAACTCGCGGGTAAACCGGGTGCTTTCGAAACTGCAAAGGATGAACTTCAGGCTGTTGGACTTGGCGAACGCCTTAATCACTACCCCGGCCAATTGTCCGGCGGTGAACAACAACGCGTGGCACTTGCCCGCGCTCTTGCGCCGAACCCAACTGTTCTGGTTGCAGATGAGCCAACCGGTAATCTTGATGGCGAAACCGGTCGTCAGATTGCCGATCTATTGTTTACCCGTCAAAAGGAAAAAGGCTTAACACTCTGCCTGGTAACCCATGACCCTACCCTTGCAAAGCGATGTGACCGAACCGTGCCAGTTCGCTCCGGACTGATAGAGGCTAATGCCTGAGATGTCCCAACAATCCAGTCAAGCAAACCTGTCCCTGGCAATCCGATTTGCCCTGCGTGAATTGCGTGCCGGCCTTGCAGGGTTTTATATTTTTCTAGGCTGTATAGCACTTGGGGTTGCTGCTATCGGCGGGGTAAATTCCGTTGCCCAATCAATCAAGTCGGGCATAACTTCGCAGGGACAGGCTATCTTAGGCGGAGACATATCCTTTTCCCTGGTTCAACGGGAAGCAAATGAAGAACAATTGGAATTCATCCAGTCGCAGGGTCAAATCACAAAAATGATCACCATGCGTGCAATGGCAAGATTGCCAGATGGCAGTGATCAAACCCTCGTTGAACTTAAAGCAATCGACGCAGTTTACCCAAATTACGGTGAGTTTCTGCTCTCTGATGGGCAGTCCGGTGAATTGCAGGCAGATGAGATTTTTGTCGAACCCCTTCTGTTTGAGCGCCTTGGCATTTCCAGGGGCGACTGGCTCGAAATAGGCGGCGTGGAATTTAAGGTCAAAGCCGCGATAGAAAATGAGCCAGACAAGGTTGGCGATAATGTTGGCTTTGGACCAAAACTCATTATGTCTTTGCAGGGAATTGAGCAAACTGGCCTTATTCAACCAGGTTCACTGCTGCGGTATCATTACAAGATAAAGCTTTCTGACCCCTCACCTGAAGCTATCGCCCGAATAACACAGGAAGCCAAAGAGCGCTTTGCTGATGTTGGCTGGCGCGTTCGTTCCAGTGAAAATGCAGCACCCGCCTTAAGCAGAAGTGTAGATCGGTTTTCCCAGTTTCTGACTCTGGTAGGTCTAACCTCTCTGATCGTTGGCGGTGTCGGCGTGGCAAATGCTACGCGGTCTTTTCTGGAATCCAAACGCGGTTCAATTGCATCCTTAAAAAGCGTTGGCGCAACAGGAAGATTTGTCTTCAATCTATACCTTTCTCAAATCCTGATCATGGCAACGATCGGTATTATTCTTGGCCTGGTTCTGGCAACACTTATGCCGTATGCAGCCCGCGGTGCACTCGGAACTATTCTTCCAGTGTCTTCGGGAGCACTATTTTTTCCTGAAGCATTATTGCCCGCAATATTGTTTGGCATTTTGACGACCCTGATTTTTGCAATCTGGCCCCTATCACTGGCACGCGAAGTGCAGCCAACCGAACTGTTTCGCTCAAGCAGTTATTCAAAGAGCGGACGATTGCCGCGCTGGGGCTATTTATTGGTACTGACCATATTAGTGATAACATTGGTAACAGCTGCGATTAGCTTCTCGGACAATCGTTACATTGCCAGTGTATTTGTAGCCGCAACGGCGGCCTCTTTTGTGTTGCTGCGCGTAGTAGCTTTCATAATTCAATGGCTTGCAAAAAAATCTCCAGCAGTTCGCTCAACCCCGCTTAGAATGGCAATTGGCAATATTCATCGCCCAGGTTCGCTAACTCCATCGGTCATTCTGTCTTTGGGCCTGGGACTTGCGCTGCTGGTGTCGCTGGCAACCATTGATGGCAATTTGCGTAGCCAGATCGGCAATAATCTTCCCGAAGACGCACCTGACTTTTTCTTCGTGGATATTCAAAATAATGAGATAGAGCCATTTCGCGGGAAACTTGAAGAACTTTCACCGGGCGGCAAGATCATATCTGTTCCAATGCTGCGCGGCCGGGTGGTTTCATTGCGCGGCATCCTGGCTGAAAATTATGAAACCCCAAACGGTGGTGAATGGGTATTACAGGGCGACCGGGGCATTACTTATGCCAAAAGACTACCAGAAAACTCTACCCTGTCAGATGGTCAATGGTGGCCAGAGGATTACAGCGGTACACCACTTGTTTCCGTAAGTGCAGAAGAAGCCTTTGAGCTAAATCTGTCCGTTGGTGAAGAGGTGGTAATAAATGTACTAGGACGAAACATTTCTGCGACCATTGCCTCCTTGCGTGAAGTGCAGTGGGAAACCCTAGGGATCAATTTCGTGTTTGTGTTTTCACCAAACACCTTTGCTGGCGCCCCACACGCCCATTTGGCAACACTCACAACGACAGCAACAAATCCTGATACATCCGATGCGCGGCTTTTAAAAGCTTTGGCGAAAGCCTTTCCAGCGGTAACCGCTGTACGTATTCGTGATGCACTGGACACAGTAAATCGGCTGATCGGTCAGCTTTCCACAGCAATCCGGGCGGCAGCACTAGTAGCACTTTTATCGTCTGTATTGGTTTTGGCAGGCGCCTTGGCTGCAGGTAACCGTGAGCGCACGCAGGATTCAGTCATTCTGAAAACGCTTGGCGCAACCCGAAACACATTAATGAAAACCTTTATACTTGAATATCTAATATTAGGATTAGCAACTGCGATTTTTGCTGTTTTGGCCGGAACCCTTGCTGGATGGTTCGTTATTTCAATAATCATGGATTTCGAGTTTACTTTCCTCCC
>JBCCBE010000006.1:0-61512 GCA_039814425.1 Pseudomonadota bacterium | reverse complement strand
TTTAATTGCGGCTGGAGGATTAATTTATGGCTAGTATTTCTGATAAAATGCGCCAATCATGGGATTCCTATGCTTGCAAGCGTGAAAAAATGGTTCGGATAAGTTTTGGTCCGGACTCAATATTAGTTGCACCTGAAACCATTGATGCCTGGAAAGCGCTTGAAAGCGTTCTTCTGAGTTTTGGTTATAATATCAGGACCGGAGACACAGATAGTTATAATTGTCGGGAAATAAAATCCGGCGGCAAGAAAAGTCTACACTCCTATGGGATAGCGCTTGATATCAATTGGAAAACCAATCCTTACCTTGATCATGCGGGCAGCCGAAAGCCAAAATATTCTAGCAAGGCAACACAAGATGCGCGGGCAGATGAAGTTCGGCTTGGAAAAGCCGATACCGATATGAAGGAGGAAATGGTGCAAGCCGCTTTGGCCATCTCCACCACGAAAGGAAAACGCATATTTGGCTGGGGTGGTAATTGGAATACTCTAAAAGACTCCATGCATTTTCAGGTTGAAGTAACACCCGAAGAACTTGAAGTAGGTGTGGACTGGTCAACCGTGGACGGTATTGATGAAAACATGCCGGAAATCCCGGTTCCTCAACCAAGGCCATCTGGTTCGCCTGTAGATTCCAGTCCCGAACCCGCACATAGGGTAGAAGAAGGTCTACCCAAAATTTTCTTTGATAGCGTTAGAAGCGGTTTATTTGGAGGTGCATTATCTCAAACAAGTGTCGATAACATGACGGCTATCATTCGCTACTGGCTCGAAAATTACCCAGATAATCCTATTAATCAGCTGGCCTATATTCTGGCAACCGTTCGTCATGAAGTTGGCTATAATATGAAGCCGGTTCGGGAAGGCTTTGCAAAGAATGATGCGGAAGCAAGGCGTATCCTTCGCAATCGGAGCTATGCAAGATCCAGAACTCCCTACGGCCATGCCTATTACGGCCGAGGGTATGTGCAGCTTACGCACAAATCGAATTATGAGCGACAATCTGAAAAGATAGGCATTGATCTGGTCAAATATCCTGATCGAGCACTTGAACCCCTGATTGCACTTAGAATTTTGCTGTTTGGCATGATGGATGGTGATTTCAATGGCAGAGGTCATGGATTAGCCCATTATGTAAACACGACCCGTCAGGACTTTGTAGGTGCCCGTTACACAGTGAATATTCAGGAAAAAGCTTCCCGCATTGCAGGCTATGCGGAAGGGTTTCTCAGCGCGCTAACGAAAGCACAGGCAGAAAAAGGTGCCGGGATGGGACTCCTGGTTGCTGAGGTTCAGCCTGAAGACATCAGGGAGGATCAAACCGTGATTGATAGAATTTATTCTGATAAGGTTAGATATGAAGAATCGGGCATTGACGCCGATCATGAAAGGCCGCACCGGGTAGAAGGTTCGCTTGGAACAGACAATAGACTAGGTGATATTCTTTCCGGTCTTCAACCATCTGAGTACCGCATATTGCTCAATTCCTTGGGGTTAGATTCGCAGAGTGTTTCTAAACTCGAGCATGTACTTGGGGCACTTGAAAAAGCAGGCGTAATCCGTCGGGCAAGCGGCCTAACGCCAGTCAACGCTGCCCTGGGAGACACCGTTGGTAAAGCACTTAATGGCAGGAAAACGGTATTCGGGGTAATTGCCTTAATTGCATCTGTGTTCTTGCCGCAATTTGCACCCGTCATATCCGCAGTCTCCGGCGTTGCAGACGCAACAGCGACAACTGGTGCGGCCTCGACGCAGAGTATTCTCACACCTTTGGCCGCTCTTTTAACAGGCTGGGGTGCACTAGGTAAAATTGATAAATGGATGCATAAGCCATCCGTCAATTCGATTGCAGAAATCCTATCAAAGATCGGCAAGTGACCATGCCGCTATTTGGTTCCGATAATGGATCACCGTGCTTTGAGCCAGAGTTTGAACAAGATCTGTTGCAACCGGAACAACAGCATTACATTGGCCTGATCACGGGGTTAGGTTCATCCCTGCCCGGATTAGGTTTGGTATGGACGAAATGGGCGCGGTCTTTACAAAAAAGGCTTGCAATCCATTATTTTGGCCGCGCAGAAGTGAAAATCATGCGGGTATCATCAGATGGTACAAGTGAGAAAAAATTCTTCGACGCTGTTCTTAATGATCATCATACTGGCAGGCTTGGTAAGGTCGTTGGTGCCGGTCATTCCAATGGCTGTCGTGATTGGCTATTCGGTGCAAAATCCATGTACCCCAAAATCGGCGTTAATTATCTAGGGCTCATCGATATGACGCTTGGAGAATTTGGAGCCGAGGCATATGGTAATATCAATCACCTAGACGAATTCCATGCTATTCTGGAGCGGGTAGATTTTCATCCTTCTTTTTTTGAAAGCAGTTCATCTCATGACTATTTCAAGATCAATAAGGGACACACTGCGGCGGCTAACGACAAATCTGTTCAAGACCGTATTTTCAATCAGATTATTTCACGGATTTGACTTGATTGCGCATTTTTTTGTTTCATCAAACGGAAAAATCGTACTAAGCCAATGACTATGATTAAACAGCTGAAAGCAATTCTGACTAGCCTTGGAATTATTGGCACCTTGTTGACCGCAAATGCCTCACACGCAGGTTCGGCGCCAGAGCAGGTTGTACTCTTGCATGGTATTGCTCGCTCGCCGGCGCATCTATCCGATCTGGAAGCGTTCCTGAAGAAAAACGGCTACACTGTATTTAATCTAAAATATCAATCGACTGAACATCCTATTGAGCAACTCACTGCTATGGTTGCCGAGGATATCAGAAAAACCATCGATCCTTCAAAACCTATCCACTTTGTCGGCTATTCGATGGGTGGGATTATCACCCGGGCAATTTTGAACAAATACCGCCCCGATAACCTTGGCCGGGTGGTCCAACTTGCATCCCCCAATAAGGGCAGTGAAGTTGCAGATTTACTTAGAGACAATTGGTTGTTTGGAGAGGTTTTTGGCCCCGCCGGCAAACAATTGACAACGCAGGATAATGGTATCGATGATCTGCTTGGCGAAGTGGATTATGAACTTGGTGTGATAGCTGGAAATTCAAGCATAGACCCCATTTCATCAGCTATAATACCTGGTGTTGATGATGGCAAAGTCTCGGTTGAAAGTACCAAAATTGCCGGGATGCGAGATCACATTATTATTAATACCTCTCACACGTTCTTCCCAGGTAACAAAAGCGTACACAAGCAAACGCTTCACTTTCTTCGATTCGGCGTGTTCCAGCACTAAATAGAAATTTGTTTCTGTTCGAAGCCAAGCGTATCTAATAACATATTCTAATCGGCAGTCGGATACAGAGTTTTCCGCAGGAAAATTGGAAAACAGGTGAATTCGTGTCATGGCTTCAAGAAGGTGAAGTAAAGGAAAACCCGGCCGATAGACCGGGTTTTAAAGTCAAACTTGCATGATCTGCCATTTACGTTCGGCAGTCCTATAAAGCTGCTATAGTTTAAGCTGGTAGCTGGCTGGAATATATTTGAACCCATTATCGGCAGATTGCACATAACCTACTGCAGGAAAAGGCATATGGTATCCAACGCAAGGGATTCCGTCTGAGGCAAGCATACCAAGAATTTTCCTGCGTGATTTCGCTGCTTCCGCTTTATCCATATCAAACTTCACTTCCCAGTCCGGGTAAGCCAGTGACCAGACATAATGGTTCGCCAAGTCAGCAAACAACAAGACAGATTTACCACCATCTTCAATCATGAAGGCAGTATGTCCCGGCGTATGTCCATGGCAGGAAACCGCTGTAATTCCAGAAACCGGACTGTCAGCATCTTTAATAAACGAGGTTTTTTCAGATAGTGGCTCCACTTTTGCAGCGAACAATTCACCAATACGGCCCTGCCCACTTTGTTTTTTCCAAAAATCATATTCTGCACTTGGTGCCACATAACGGGCGTTCGGAAAGGTCTCTTTGCCATCTATCATCAAGCCGCCAATGTGATCGGGATGCATATGCGTAATAACGACAACATCGATCTGTTCTGGCTTGTAACCGGCTGCATCAAGTGCCCCACGCAGGTTTCCGCTTTCTCCAAGTCCAGTATCAAACAGGACCAGCTCTTTTCCAGTATTCACGACAGTTGGTGTGAAGTAAAACTGCGTCTTGTCTGACGGAATCATATTTGCACGAGAAACGTCAGAAAATTCTTCCGCATCAACGTTCATACCAAAAATTTGTTGTGGGTTTCCCGCCTGCCGCTCACCATCGAGCAAAGTCGTTACCTCAAAAGAACCAAGTTTAAAGCGCGAAAAAATCTGCTGACTTGCACCCATCATATCTGCAGCAGCATGGACACTTGCAGGCACTGAGGAAAGCGCACCAGCAGCAGCACTTGTAGCAAGAAATGAACGACGGGTAACTTGTGGGATGATAGACATGGGCATTCTCCTGAGATTTGCCTTGGAATATTTATATAAATGTAGAACTTAATCGTATGCAGACAAGCATTAGGCCTTTTTGTGTAGCAATGGCGGCGCCCTTTGTCGCGCTATGGCATGGTACCAGCAGATCATTCTGTAATGTCCCATTTCAGTTATTTTAGTTTGGAGTAACGGATATGAAAGCTGCAATATGTCGGGAATTTGGCAAACCTTTGACAATCGAAGAAGTAACCTTGTCTGAACCAAATGCAGGCGAAGTTCGCGTAAAGCTTAAAGCCTGCTCAATTTGCCATTCAGATGTTTCCTTTGCAGATGGAATTTGGGGCGGTACTTTGCCGGCTGTCTATGGTCATGAAGGTGCCGGGATTGTTCAAACGGTAGGCGATAACGTACCTGAATTTGTCCCAGGAGACCACGTAATAGTGACACTTGTTCGCCATTGTAGTGACTGTCACTACTGCCATGATGGTGTGGAAGTTTTATGCGAGACAGACTTTCCGTTAAACACATCAGCACCAATCACCAACAATCGCGGCAATGAAATCCATCAGGCAATGAATTGTGGTGCATTTGCAGAAGAGGTGGTTGTTCACCACAGCCAGTTGCAAAAAGCTCCTGAGACAATGCCGTTCGATGTCGCTTGCCTTATTGCTTGTGGTGTAATCACTGGCTATGGCGCTGTGCGCCATGCCTCAAACCTACGTCAGGGGCAAACTGCGATCATCATCGGCTGTGGTGGGGTTGGATTAAACTCGGTACAAGGTGCAAAACTTGCCGGCGCAGCTAAAATAATTGCAATGGACCTGGAAACTGACAAACTTCAGATGGCTAAAAAACTTGGAGCCACCCATGGAATTAATCCGACAGATAAAGACGCTGTAGAGCAGATCATGGCAATTACTGATGGGCGCGGTGCGGATTGCGTATTCGTTACGGTTGGCGTTAAAGCAGCAATTGATTCAGCACAGAATTACATTACCAAAAATGGAACCGTTGTAATAGTCGGCATGCCTTCAAGTGATACGCGTGGAGACTATGATCCAGGAACCATGGCAGCTTGGGGACAGAAAATCATCGGAACGAAAATGGGCAACAGCATTATTGCTGAAGATATTCCAGAGATTATCTCCCTTTATGCTAAGGGGGAATATCAACTTGACCCACTAATCTCAGGAAGATTCAAGCTCGAAGACGTCAATGAAGCCTTAGATGGGGTTCGTAGCGGTAAAGCCGTGAAAAACGTAATCGTGTTTGATTGAGGCAGGCTAAAGCGTTACCTTTTCAATTCTGCAACCTCTTTCCTAAGCGCCCGCACTTCTTCGAGAATTAGCTCTGTTTCGCTGAATACTGCGTCACGTTCTGCTTTTGCCTCTGCTTCATGTTCAGATTGCATCGCATCTACAATGACACCAATAAACAAATTGAGTACCGTAAACGCTGTTAAAATAATAAACGGCACAAACAGCATCCACGCAAACGGGTATTCAGCCATAACCGGACGGACGATCCCCATAGACCAGCTTTCCAGGGTCATAATCTGAAACAGCGTATAAGCAGATGCAGACAAAGTGCCAAACCACTCAGGGAAACTATCAGCAAACAGTTTAGTGGAGATGACCGCGAAAACGTAAAATACAATTCCCAATAGAAAAATGATCGCTCCCATGCCAGGCAGCGCATTGATAAGACCAGACACCACGCGTCGCATTGCTTCAATTGTGGAGATAAGCCGTAAGACGCGTAAAACTCTGAAAGCGCGCAAAACCGATAGCGGTCCCGTTGCAGGAATTAGAGCAATTGCAACGACCGTAAAATCAAATATACGCCACGGGTCTCGCCAAAATCCGGTAAAATTGACCAATAGACGTGCCAGAATTTCAACAACAAAGATTGCCAGAATAATCTTATCCAGCGCCCGTAGAATTGTTCCGAAATGCTCCATTGCCCATTTACTGGTTTCCAACCCAAGAACAATCGCATTAATAACGATCAACGTCATGATCGTCTGCTCAAATCGGGGATGGTCAATGGTAGCTTTAAGGTAATCGCGCATGATTTCATTCACTTGTTTTAATAAAGTGATGTGCGAACGATTTGGCGTTAGTCAACAAGAAAATGCATCTAAGCTGTAAATCATCATTCTGTCATAATTACCGGTTAGTTAATTTACAGGGAGCCCGTAACATGACGCAGTCAAATCAGCCGAACCAGATTCGTTCAAATATGCAAGATACCGATAAGCAAATCGATGATCTTCCGAACGCTGTTACTCCAGAAAAACTTCCACTGCATCTTCGCAAGAAACGTTTTGGAGGGCTTATGTGTCCGCCGATGGGTTCATTTGATGTGAACCCAACCTCAAACCGTCCCTCTTCAAGCTAGTAACGACAAGCTATCCATCTTATACGAAGGTATCCTTCAGTTTCGATTTCATATTGACATGGTGCACGCATGAATGAAGGTTGCGTAATCTAGGCAATAACGGAATCGCGAAAATGAAAGTCACTGACCTGAAGACCTTTGTAGTTGGTAATCCGCCACCACATACTGGGGGTCGCTATTTCATATTCGTAAAACTTACAACGGACAGCAATGTGGTTGGCTACGGCGAGTGTTATGCTGCCACCTTTAGTCCTGATGTAATGGTTAGCTGCATTGAAGATGTCTTCCGCCGCTATCTTGAAGGGAAAAACCCGTTCCATATTGAGCGTTTTTGGCGACGGGCATATTCCTCCGGATTTTCCCAGCGCCCGGACGTTACCATGATGGGCTGTGTTTCTGCGCTAGAAATGGCCTGCTGGGATATCGTTGGCAAAGAAACTGACAAACCGGTTTATGAACTTCTTGGCGGACAGGTGCATGATGAACTGCGCAGCTACACCTATCTTTATCCACCTGATGATGAAAGCGTCTATCCCGCCGATCGCGGTGAAGAACAAAAGAACGTCTATAACGATCCCGATCTTGCTGCCGATGCAGCTGTTAAAGCCGTAGAACAAGGTTTCACGGCTGTTAAGTTTGACCCGGCCGGTCCGTATACCGCCTTTGATGGACATATGCCGCGCCTCATCGATATCGACTTGTCGGCGAGAATGTGTGCAGCAGTTCGCGAAGCAGTTGGCACCCGCGCTGATATTTTATTCGGATCCCATGGTCAGTTTTCAACCGCCGGCGCTGTGCGCCTGGCAAAGGCAATCGAACCCTATGACCCACTTTGGTTTGAGGAACCCGTGCCACCGGATATGCCTGAAGTGATGGGAGAAGTGGCACGCAAAACATCGATACCCGTTGCAACCGGTGAACGGCTTTGCACCCGCTACGAGTTTGCCCGTATCTTACAACAGGGTGCAGCTTCCATCCTGCAACTTGATCTGGGCAGATCAGGCGGGCTTCTGGACGGTAAGAAGATTGCATCCATGGCAGAAACGTATCATGCGCATATTGCACCACATTGTTATTGTGGTCCGATTGTTGGCGCTGCGAATGCCCAACTATCCGCGTGTAGTCCAAATTTTCTGGTTCTTGAATCAATCAAAAAATGGGATGGCTTTCACGGCGATTTGCTTAAAAAACCTATCCAGTGGGAAAACGGTTACGTAATCCCGTCCACGGAACCAGGCCTTGGGGTAGAATTAAACGAGGAAGTAGCCGAAGCACATCCCTGGGATCCCCGTGGGCCGCTACACCTTGAAATGTTGCCTGATCCATTGGAAGGCGCATAAACAAATCAAGCCGGAATTGATTTGACGTTACGCCATCATGATTTAAGTGTGATATTATGCACACTTTGAAAGGCTATTGCCGTATAAAAATGTCCTGTATCCTGTATATCAAACTTTCTGGGTACCAAAAATTATTAAGGAGCTCTCAAATGCGCACAACCTCAAAACTTGTTGCAGCCAGTTTTATTGCCGCTGTTAGCATGTCGGGAGCTACGCTATCTGCTCACGCAGTTAGTCCAAACTATCCTGCAGCAGCAGTTGCAAAGATCAATGGCGAAGGCTTCCGCATTTGTAAAAGCATGGGTGATAGTGGTTATACAGCAGTTGCACGAGGTATTCTTGGCGATGGCGGTGGAGGCGACAACACTTCGGGATTTAGAAATTTCCAAATCCGGACCTGTTTCGAAACACGGGCCCAGTGCGAACACTTTATTGACCGTATCCATCACCGCATTAGCCAAATCGAAAACTTGCGCTACGCAGGCTGCTCAGCACGCTCGTAAATTTTTACGTTATTGCAAAAAAGGATTGGTTTCGCGCTCATGCCCAAGCGTGCTGCCTGGGCCATGTCCGCAAATAAACGAAACGTCATCACCAAGCGGTAGAAGCTTTTCTTTGATCGAACGAATGAGCGTTTCATGATCACCCCCCGGGAGGTCTGTTCTGCCAACCGAACCGCTAAATACAACATCGCCGACATGGGCAAACTTCAATTCTTTTGAGTAAAAAACTATATGGCCAGGCGCATGACCGGGACAATGCAATACTTCGAAGTTCATTCCACCAATATCAACTGTGTCTCCTTCAGATAACCATTGATCAGGAGACACGTTTTCAAAGCTGCCGCCAAGGCCATATTTTTCTGCTACTTCCTCAACGCTGTCACAAATTGGTTTGTCGTCAATATGCGGGCCAACAATCTTGACATCCAACTGCTTGGCTAGTGCCATAGCGCCGCCTACGTGATCCAAATGACCATGGGTCAGCAAGATGTTCTGGACTTCAATGCCTGTTTCCGAGATGGCACTTGAAATTTTTGGAATGTCGCCACCAGGATCAATAACCACTCCTTTTTGGGTTTCTTCCGACCAAATCAGTGTGCAGTTTTGTTCGAACGGCGTAACCGGGATGATACCAATTTTTAGCATCTTTCTAGCTCCAAACAAAAAAAGGCGACCAAAATTGATCGCCTTTGTATTTAGGATTTTGGCCGCTTATTAAGAGCGATTGCCAAGTAGAGCACCAGCAAGACCTGTCAAAACACCGCCGCCAGCAACACCACCGCCGATTGAACCGAGGATTGAACCGATATCCATTCCTGCAGCAGCTGTTCCTCCGTCACCGCCACCAAGAGCTCCGCCGATAATTCCACCGAGTGCTGACCCACCTGCGATACCGCCAAGCCCACCTGCCAGAAGTTTAGGCAGGAGTGACATAGCAGCTTGTTTCAAGATTGTGCCGGCAATGCCGCCTCCAACCATGCCCGAAATTGCCTGAATAATAAGTGGTAGAATAGCTTCCATAGTTCTTTCCCTGATTTAACCGATTATACCGGTCATTTTTCCTAGTGTTGGTCTTTGAAACCGCAGATGATATCAATAACCATTGCATTTCTCAGACCACTTTAACGCAAAATATTACGCTTAGTAAGCATTTTATCATTTGGTGCAAAGGATTTTTACACGATTTGTAACGTTTTATTGGGATACATGAGCCCGCACAGCCTCATCATAACCTTCCATCAAAGCCATAGAAATCGCACCCGGTTTGAAATTGTATTCACCAATCTCAGAAACAGGTGTTACTTCAGCCGCTGTGCCGGTTAAAAAGCATTCTTCAAAGTCAGCCATTTCTTCTGGCATGATTGTCCGCTCAATAACCTCAATTTGCCTGTCCTTAGCTAAATCAACCACGGTTTGTCGGGTAATCCCATTCAAAAAACAATCTGGTGTTGGCGTATGGATAACACCATTTTTAGTGAAGAAAACATTTGCTCCTGTTGCTTCAGCAACATGACCACGCCAGTCAAGCATCAAAGCATCCGCATAACCTTTTGCTTCAGCTGCATGTTTTGAAAGGGTGCAGATCATGTAAAGACCGGCGGCTTTTGCAAAACACGGGATTGTTGCCGGATCTGGGCGTTTATAATGCGCACGATCAAGGCGAATGCCTTTTATACGTTCTTCAGGCGCGAAATAACTTGGCCACTCCCAAACGGCAATCGCCACATTGATTTTATTATCCTGCGCCGAAACTCCCATCATCTCGCTGCCACGCCAGGCAACAGGGCGAACATAAGCATCCTGCAATCCCTGTTTTTCGACACAGTCGCGACATGCCTGATTGATTTCTTCTTTCGTGTACGGAATTTCGAAACCAAGGACTTCAGCTGAGTAAAACAGACGCTCCGTATGTTCATGAAGTTTGAAAATTTCACCTGAATAAGCGCGCTCACCTTCAAACACACTGCTTGCATAATGCAAACCGTGTGTGAGCACGTGGATTTTTGCATCTTCCCACTCAACAAACTCGCCATTGAACCAGATATGACCACTCATTTGGTCGTAAGATACGCCTGCCAATTTTCTATCCTCCAAGGTGAATAATTGACGGTAAAGTTTGACAAAAAATATGTCAATAGTGCTGACATATTTTTTGCAATGTGTCATAGTGATAAAATGCAAAATGCGAATGAAATTATCACCGAGCCGATCGCCGCTGCCGAAATTTCTCAAATCGAGAATATCGAATTGCTGTTTTTTGCCTATCGGGATTTCGTTTCGGACCCAGATCGAATTTTGGATGTACATGGCTTTGGCCGAGCACATCACCGGGTTTTATATTTCGTAAATCGCTCACCAGGACTAACAGTAGCTGAGCTGCTCGAAATCCTTCGGATTACGAAGCAAAGCCTGGGCCGGGTATTAAAGCAACTTGTTCAGGCCGGATATGTTATTCAGACTGAGGGAGAAAGAGACCGTCGTAAGCGGCTTTTGTTCCCAACGATACAAGGTCGAGAACTGATACTTGAACTTTCTGCTCCGCAATCCAAACGTTTCGAGCGCGCATTGATGCAATTTGACGACGCTGAACGTGAAAAAATTATCGGATTCCTCCGTGCTATGATTGGAACAACACCTTGAACACGGTTTTGACAAATTCAGTAGTAGATTCATCATCAGAACAATTGAGGGGATATGGCATGACTGAGGACCTTGCTGGTATAGCAGCACCTGAGGATGATGCACCGCATATTCTGGTTGTCGATGATGATTCACGGCTCCGCAAACTTTTAACACGGTATCTGGCCGAAAACGGATATCGGGTAACAAACGCAAAAGACGCAGCCGAAGCACGTCGCAGTATCAAAAGCCTTGAGTTTGATCTGATAGTTGTGGACGTTATGATGCCCGGAGAAAGCGGTATCAGCCTCACCGAATCTCTAGCCAAAGAAGAAATAGCGCCGATTTTGATGCTCACGGCCCTAGCAGACGTGGAAAACCGTATCGAAGGATTACAGGCGGGTGCAGATGACTATCTGACCAAACCCTTTGATCCGCGTGAATTACTCCTTCGGGTGAACAGTATTTTGAAGCGGACCGTCAAGCCTGAGCAACCAGCATTTGAGAAATTGAACTTTGGAGATTTCGAATATTCGGTTTCACGCCAGGAGCTAACCCTTGAAGGAAAGGCTGTCAGACTAACCGACCGCGAAAAAGAGATTATGGGCATCTTTGCCAGTCAACCAGGTGCAACAGTTGCACGACATGAATTACTTGGTGATGACACAACCATTGGCGAACGGAAAATTGACGTTCAGATAAACCGTCTGCGCCGGAAAGTTGAGCAAGACCCGGCTAATCCAAAATGGCTTCAAACCGTTCGGGGCATCGGCTATCGCCTTTGCGTAGACTAGCAGTCTAACCTCCTGTAAAGTTACGTTGACTTAGGGCCAATACGGATTAATTGAGCGTGACCATCCAGGAAGCGGAAAACCAGGAAATCGATGGCCGGAAGCGGCGCTATCGAAACCCGCTGCAGGTTGGACTCCGTCTTATTTTTCGAAAACTGCCCAAAGGCCTTTATGGGCGCTCTTTGATCATCATCATTGCACCGATGGTTTTGCTACAATCGGTGATTGCGTTTGTCTTCATGGAAAGGCACTGGCAAACTGTTACGCAACGCCTCTCCCGCGCTGTTACTGCAGATATTTCTGCTGTTATCGATATTATCGAGAACTATCCGCAGGATCCTGACTATGAGCAGATAACTACTCTGGCGCGTGATAAACTGGATCTGAATATTTCGATTTTACCACCGGATCCCTTTCCACCTGCTGTTGGTAAGCCATTTTTTTCGCTGCTTGATGACACACTTCGAATAGAAATCACCGATCAAATCGCCCGTCCCTTCTGGATTGATACAGTTGGTGATTCAGACATTCTGGAAATTCGTATCAGGCTTGAAGAGCCTGACAATGTTCTGCGGATTTTTGTTCGTCGCAATCAGGCTTACGCCTCAAATTCGCACATTTTTCTTATATGGATGGTCGGCACATCCCTTGTCTTGCTAGCCATCGCGGTGCTCTTTTTACGAAATCAAATCAGACCTATTCAACAGCTTTCCAATGCGGTTGACAGTTTCGGTAAAGGGCATGATCTACCGCCAGGGTTTCGCATTCGCGGCGCACTTGAAGTTCGGCAAGCTGGCTTGGCCTTTATGAAAATGCGGGAACGCATCGAGCGTCAAATCGAGCAGCGTACGACCATGCTAAATGGTGTCAGCCATGACCTTCGAACAATTCTCACCCGGTTTCGGTTACAGCTGGCATTGTTTAAGCAGACCGACGAAATTGAGGAATTGCAAGCTGATGTCGATGACATGCAAAAAATGCTGCAAGGCTATTTGGACTATGCAAAAAGCCAGAGTGATGAACAACTATCAGAAGTTGACGTACACGAAATCCTAAGCAAGTACGAAACTGAAGCTTCACTCCGAGAAAAAACACTGAAAATCGACTGTCCAGTTCAAGCCGTTTTCGAAACTCACCTCAATGCATTTTCACGGCTCATTGGAAACATTGTCTCCAACGCTTTTCGCTACGCAGACACGCTCCACATCAAGGTAGATACTGAAAGTGATCATATTGATTTTACCTTTGATGATGACGGACCTGGCATCCCGGAAGCTCATAGAGAGGATGTATTCAAACCCTTTTTCAGGATGGATGAAGCCCGAAACCTTGATTCTTCAGGAACAGGACTTGGTCTTTCAATCGCGCGTGACATCGCTCGTAATCATGGTGGCGATATCACGCTTCAGGAAAGTCCGTTAGGCGGGCTAAGGGTATTGATCACCCTGCCTGTCTGATCATCACTAGTGCAATCGCCCACCGATAGGCACTGATTTATCCGGGCTGGCCAATACTATATTTCCCTGACTATCCATAAATCCAAGGGTCAAAACTTCTGACATAAACGGGCCAATCTGGCGTGGTGGGAAATTGACAACTGCCATCACCTGTTTTTCGAGTAATTCATCCAAGGAATAATTCGCAACGATTTGAGCCGAACTCTTTTTGATGCCAATCTCTTCGCCAAAATCTATTCTCAATTTCCAGGCAGGTTTTCTTGCCTCCGGAAACTCATCAACCTCAATGATTTTTCCAATCCGGATATCCACTTTTAAAAAATCATCGATCGTAATTTGATCTGGTTTTTCACTCATTGCGCCAATTCCTCAGATCGTCTCTTGGCAGCGCGTACAGCTGCTTCGACCAGTTTTCTCAATGCAGCGTCATCCATCAGCACATCAAGCGCTGCCGCTGTTGTTCCATTGGGTGATGTTACATTGATTCTCAGTTGAGCGGGCTCTTCATCAGACTGAAATAACAACTCACCTGCCCCTGCTACTGTCTCGCGTGCAAGCATCATCGCGAGATCTTCTGGCAAGCCAGCAGCAATACCAGCTTGTGCCATGCATTCAGCAAGATGAAAAACATAAGCAGGCCCACTGCCGGATACTGCCGTTACTGCATCAATAAGCGGCTCTTCCTCTACCCAGGCGAACTTGCCAATTGCAGATAATAATTTTTCAACTTGATCGCGCTGTAAATCACTAACTCCCGCTTCAGGACAGGCAACAGTCATACCGCGATTTACAAGTGAAGGCGTATTGGGCATAGAGCGAACAATAGTGGCATTTTTCAAATGCGATTTGATACCCAAAATTGTAGTGCCCGCTGCAACGGAAACCACCACGGTATCAGGACCTGCAAGCCCACCCAAAGTTGGCAAAACCGTTTCCATCATTTGCGGCTTCACTGCCAGGATCAAAACATCCGGTGAAGGTATATTTTTTTCATCGGGAGAATGTTTGACACCGGCCTTATTTAAAAAAGTCTGCATCACTTCTGACGGGCCTGGGTCAATAACCGTGATATTTTCCGGTACGAGACCATTTGCGAGCCAGCCGCGCAACATGGCGCCACCCATGTTTCCAACACCCACAAGAACAACTGTAAAATCCATTTTAAAGCACCTGATTTTTTTCAGATCACTTTATGCAGAACCACTCGTTTCAAACAAGGCACAGTCTATAGCATTTTCTGCAGTATTCCCCGCCCAGATAACAAACTGAAATGCCTGATAATAGCGCTCACATGCTTCAAGCGCGCTTAGAAGCAGACATTCCACCTGCTCCCCAGTAGGCACCGCACCGCCATTGAGCATCAATGTCTGACGAAACATCACGGTTCCCTCAGAAGCCCAAATATCAAAATGCCCTATCAATAATTGCTCATTGATCAGTGACAAAAGTCTGGTCACTTCTACAACTCGGCTTTCCGGAACTTTAACGTTGAAAGCACAGGCCAAATGGAGCGCTTCAAAATCTTCCATCCATGACAGGGAGACGTTGTACTCCGTCCAATTACCACCAACGCTGAGGCTGATTTCATCCTCGCTTGAACGTTCGAATTCCCACTTGTGTTGCGTGGCAATACTTTCAATCAGATCAACTGGATGAATTTCCCGTTCAATTTCCACTGCAGCAAGCACGCGGTTCTCCGTTCACTAAGTTATGCAAGGAGAATTCGAAGCCATTTTGGAAACTCGGAAAACGCATATGGCACATACAAACCCCAAGCATCAAAATGGGATCCGGCATGTGTCAGGTCCGCCGCGAATCATCCTGTAATTTCAGTGTATTGATCCAAGAGGCCATTTCCAGACCTTGTGCGCCGGGTTTTTTGTCCGGCTGTGGAGAAGCCTTGAATCAAAAGATTCAAACTCGGTGATAAGAGATTCAAAACGCTAAGTTTTTGGAAACTTATGCACTGCTGGAAAAAAATTTTATTCCACTGAACCAGCAAGCAAAATACCGCTCATTTCGAGCTTTTCTTACCCTCAAGCGACTGCAATCTGTCTTCCAGTGCCGCAATTTGTGCTTTAAGCGCATCCGCATCATCGCGCGCAAGAACTGCCATTTCCTTTGCAGCCTCAAATTCCTCACGCTTCACCAGGTCCATATCACTTAAGAAGCGCTCAGCTTGTACCCGGAAAGCGGTTTCTGCTTCTCGCTTCATTCCCTGTGCAGCGCCAGCCGCGTCGGTCATAAGCCTGGCAAATTCGTCAAATAGACGGTTGGGACCTTGTGTCATGCTACCGCACTCCAATTTCATTAAATCACATTCTTTTGAGATGTAGACACCTGCAGCGCACGATTCAACCATATTGACAGGTGACAAAACCGGCAAGGCGTGCAATTGACGCTTTTGAGAGACATATTACATCATGCTTTACATCCAATCTGCCCTCCAACACCCACAAATTGATCCGGTACTAATCGCGATCGGCCCATTTCAGGTACATTGGTATGGGATTGGATATATTGTCGGAATATTATTTGGCTGGTGGTATGCAAAGAAGCTGGTCACAACGAATTCACTGTGGCAACCGACCCTTTCACCTTTAAATGACCTTGATATTGATGACTTTCTGGTCTGGGCAGTTGGCGGCATAATTTTAGGAGGCCGCATCGGTTATATACTGTTTTATGATCTGGCTACCTATCTGGAAAATCCCTTAGCAATTTTTGCGGTTTGGGAAGGTGGTATGAGTTTTCATGGCGGGCTTGCAGGGATCACGCTGGCGATGATCTTTTATGCAAGACACCGTGGGTTTAGCCCATTCAGCCTGTTCGATGTAATTGCAGCAAGTTGCGGCTTGGGAATATTCCTTGTTCGTGGTGCCAATTTTATCAATTCCGAACTCTATGGAAGCCCGACTGACGTAGCCTGGGCGGTTATATTTCCAGCTGACCCGCTGGCCCTTCCCCGTCACCCCAGCCAGCTTTATGAAGGTGTCCTGGAAGGCGTAGTTGTTTTCGCAATCCTAGCCATCCTGGTCTGGAAATTTCATAAATTAAGATATCCTGGTTTTATTGGCGGCACATTTCTGGTTGGCTACGCTATCAGCCGAATACTGGTGGAGTTTTTTCGCCTTCCCGATGCCCAGCTTGGTTATCTTCTGGGTACAAGCTGGATTACCATGGGCATGATCCTGTCAATTCCTGTTTTGCTTATCGGTGTTTGGGGAATAACTACGTCAAAGCGCCGAATCTTGTCTGATGCCTGAAACCCTCAAGGACCGAATTACCCGACACATCACTGTGAGCGGACCATTGCCGTTATCTGAATTTATGCACTGGAGCATGGCAGACAACAAAGATGGTTATTACAAATCTGAAACGGTAATTGGCAGCGCAGGTGATTTTACCACAGCACCGGAAGTAAGCCAGATTTTCGGAGAACTGATTGGCATTTGGGCAATTCTTACTTGGCAGGCAATGGATAGCCCAACGCCTTTTAACCTAGTGGAACTGGGTCCCGGTCGCGGCACCTTGATGCAGGATCTGCTACGCGCTGTAAAAACTTCACCAGAGTTTTCCAAAGCTGTGCAGGTGCATTTGGTGGAAACCAGCGATGCCTTGCGAGAAGTTCAGAAAGAAAAGCTTACAGGCGAACCTGGAATTTCCTGGCATTCAAGTCTCCGAAACATACCTCCAGCGCCAACAATATTAATTGCAAACGAATTTCTCGATGTTCTTCCTTTTCACCAATACGTCAAAGTCAAAGACAAATGGCATGAGCGGGTCGTCGGTCTTAATGAAGCAGGCGATCTTACATTTGTCCTAAGCAATAATACGATTGAAGCATCAAGCCTTGCATCAGGCCACCAGGACGAACCAGAAGGCAGTATCTTTGAGATTGCGCCAACCCGTGAAGCCTTTGTTTCCAATACGGCCGAAATCATTGCTGGCCATGGAGGTGCGGCACTATTCATCGATTATGGGCATGCCAAAGCCGGCTTTGGCGACACATTTCAAGCACTACGAGAACATAAATTTGTAAGTCCTTTAGAAGCTCCAGGAAAAGACGACCTTACTTCGCATGTGGATTTTGAACCCTTGACCGCGATTGCTATCGCGAACGAATGCACAGCGCATCCACTCGTAACCCAAGCAGATTTTTTAATCAGCCTTGGCCTTTTAGAAAGAGCCGGTCATTTGGGACGCGGTGCAAATTCGGAAACTCAAAATCAAATCCAGTCGGATGTTGAACGCCTTGCCGGGCCCAAACAAATGGGCAATCTTTTCAAGGTATTTGCCTTTTCAACCTTAGAAAAACTCGCTCCGTTTGATGCAAAGGCTTGAAATCAAGGCCAATAGGCTGAACAGTATAGACGAAACACGGAATGAAACAGATGAATGTGCCCAAGCCTATTCGCTCAGAACGCTTGAATCATGATCATGTACACCATGGTTTCTTCACCCGTGAGGGTGGAGTATCAACCGGCATTTATGCTGGCCTTAATGTAGGAATCGGATCGGATGATACACGAGAAGTTGTAATGGAAAACCGCAAGCGGGTTGCAAATGCAATGGGCGTTTCCGAAGATTATTTATTCTCACCTTTCCAGATACACTCGCCAGAGGCAGTTATTGTTTCAACACCCTGGAAAGAAAATCAACGCCCGCAAGCTGATGCCCTTGTTACAAATACGCCGGGGGTTGCAATTGGGGTTTTGACGGCGGATTGCGGACCGGTATTGTTTCTGGATCCAGAAAACCAAGTCGCTGGTGCAGCTCATGCGGGCTGGAAAGGGGCAACAGGCGGTGTGCTTGAAAACACAATAGAAAAAATGGAAATGCTAGGAGCAAAGCGCGAAAACATCACCGCAGTTCTCGGTCCGACAATCAGTGCAAAAAACTATGAAGTCGGTCCCGAATTTGTAGAACGCCTAATCGAATTCAACAACAACAACGCTGACTATCTGCAACCGTCTGAAAATGAAAATCATGCAATGTTTGATCTTCCAGCCTACATTGTTGATCGGTTAAATTCGAACGGTGTGAGTGCGCATTGGACCGGAGACTGTACCTATGAAAATGAGGCTCAGTTTTTCTCCTATCGACGGAAAACCCACAGGACTGAAGCAGATTACGGCCGGCAGATTTCAGTTATTTCCCTTAAGGATTAAAACCAATGGCATTGCATTTTACCGAGCAGGAATATTCAGATCGCCTTGAAAAGCTGAAAGCGGCTATGGCTACCGAAAAGCTAGATTGCGTGCTTCTGTTTGCCCAGGAGAGCATGTATTGGCTTACCGGTTACGATACATTCGGCTATGCTTTTTTCCAGGGACTTGTCGTAAAGTCTGATGGTGAAATGGCACTTTTAACCAGATCTCCCGATTTGCGTCAGGCGCGGCACACTTCCACAATCGAAAACATCATCATATGGACCGATCGCGGGGGTATTGACCCGGTAAGCAACCTCATGAAAGTGCTTGAGGATATGGACATGGTGGGAGCGCAAATTGGCGTTGAATACGACACCCAAGGCTTAACAGGACTGCATGGCCTTTCGCTCAAAAACAAGCTTGATAGCTTTGCCAAACCCATCGACGCATCGATGCTTGTGACTAATTTGCGAGCCGTAAAATCACCAGCGGAAATCGAATTTGTCCGTAAGGCAGGAGAATTGTCTGATCTGGCACTGGATGCAGCTCTTCCGCTTGTAAAGGCAGGCACCAGCGAAGGTGATATTCTCGCTGCCATGCACTCAGCTATATTCAAAGCCGGTGGCGACTATGCAGGCAACGAATTTATCATTGGTTCGGGACGCGATGCCCTTTTGTGTCGGTATAAATCAGGACGCAGAACATTAAGCAAACAAGATCAGTTGACCATCGAGTGGTCCGGTGCCTGGCGCCACTACCATGCAGCGATGATGCGTACGATTATCATTGGCGAACCCAGCAGTCGGCACCTTGAACTCTACGAAGCAGCAAAAGAAGCATTACTTGCTGTCGAAGAGGCGATGAAAGTGGGTAATCAGTTTTCAGATATGTTCGATGCGCATGCGAAAACCTTTGATGCTCTGGGGCTGTCACGACACAGGTTAAACGCTTGCGGTTATTCAATGGGCGCTAGTTTCACTCCGTGTTGGATGGATATGCCGATGATTTACGCGGGCAACGAAACAAAAATTGACCCTGCCATGGTAATTTTCGTCCACATGATCCTATTTGACAGTGATAGTGAAACCGCTATGACATTAGGTCAAAGTTACGTCACGAGTGATACGGGTCCTCAATCGCTTTCCCGCCACGATATTGGCCTTATTTCACGCTAAAACGATTGCACCAGGCCAGGAACGGAGCAGATATTGTTGAATATCCCGAATTCTATCCGTGTAGGGTTGATCAGCCTGCTTTTGGGCTGCGTGGCTGCATGTACGAATACACCTGTAAATGAATCGCTGACCCCAACACAGCTGTCAACCACAGCGACCGCTGAGAACCCAGGAACTTCAACCGACGGCACCAAAAATTTGTTGAGTTCTGATGCATTAGCGGCTGAACAAGCACCTTCAGCAGCAGAAAACGTAACCGAGCAGCAATTAATCACAGAACCGGTACAGGTTGCAGCGCTGGACACAAAAAACGCGCTGACATTTCTCACACCGCAAGGCGCACCCCAATCAGCGGTGGCCTCTCTTTCAAAATCATTGAAAAGCTCTGCAGAAAGCCGCGGATTGGCTTTAATCCCATCCAATCAAACCGGCGCAGCCTATCAGGTAAAGGGTTATTTTTCTGCGCTTAATGACGGTTCCGGTACGCTTCTTATTTATATCTGGGATGTGATTGACGGTTCCGGAAAACGCGTCCATCGCATCAATGGACAGGAACGATCAGCGGCTTCCAAGACCAATCCATGGCTGGCAATTACAAATACCGAACTCAATCGCGTTGCAGATACAACAGCGGCACGGTTGAAAACCTGGATCGATGCAAAGAGCTGATCTTGAGGTTGGAGCATGATAGGCGGGATTAACCTAAATCCCCAACTTGTTGAGTGAATTTTACTCGAAACCATTGATTGCTTGAAACCTCTCGCTTAAGAAGACTGCTATTGGTTTGGGAGGCTGGGAAACCAGCTCTGTGTTTAATGAAGCTTTTTGCTGGAAACTCTAACGAAATTCTTGCCGGGCACATTACGAAATACCTTGATATCCCTTTGGGTAAAGCCAACGTTCGGCGTTTTGCAGATCAGGAAATTTTCGTTGAGATACTGGAGAACGTTCGGGGCGAAGATTGCTTTGTTCTTCAATCGACGTCCTACCCCGCAAACGATCACTTGATGGAATTACTCATCATGACGGACGCATTGCGACGGTCCTCTGCCCGGCGCATTACCGCTGTTTTACCCTATTTCGGATATGCACGACAGGATAGAAAACCAGGCCCACGCGCACCAATTTCTGCAAAACTGGTAGCAAATTTGATTACGGAAGCTGGTGCTGACCGGGTCTTAACCCTTGATCTACACGCAGCTCAAATTCAGGGCTTTTTTGATATCCCAGCAGATAACTTGTTCGCAATTCCTGTATTGGCACGTGATGTGCGCGAAAATCAGGATTTGGAGAATCTGATTGTGGTTTCACCAGATGTCGGTGGCGTGGTTCGTGCCCGTGCACTTGCCAAACGCCTCGATTGCATGCTCGCAATCGTAGACAAACGGCGTGACAAACCTGGCGAATCTGAAGTCATGAACGTGATTGGGGATGTAAAAGGCAAAGACTGTATCCTGGTTGATGACATCATTGATTCAGGTGGCACATTGTGCAATGCGGCCGAGGCGTTGTTGGAAATGGGTGCGACTAGCGTCAATGCTTATATTACGCATGGAGTATTATCCGGCGGCGCGGTTGCTCGGATAACATCATCAAAACTAAAAGAATTGGTGATAACCGATTCGATCGATCCTTCTTCTGCCGTTCAGGCTGCCCATAACATCCGGGTGGTATCCATTTCAGAATTGATGGGTGAAGCCGTACAACGCATCGCATTGGAAAAATCCGTTTCCAGCCTGTTTGACTAGCGCATGGCGGCTGGGTTCGGAATATTGCCATATTCGTATTGTCTATAGCTTTTGAACCATTTGAAGCGGGAAATCCTATGAATATTGTTAAAACTGCCATCCTCAGCTTGACCCTGGGGCTAGCGAGCCTTTCATCTTTGGTGCAGGCGCAAGAGCGCATCGAACTTGGCAATCTGGAATGTTTTGTAGACGAAGGTTCCGGTTTCATTATTGGTTCTACAAAAGATATCAGCTGCGTTTTTTATCCTCTTGATGATACGAAGCCTGAGCAAAATTACTTTGGTGTTATCAGCAAATACGGGTTGGATATCGGAACTACAGAACAGGCCTATTTAACCTGGTTGGTGGTTGCTCCAACCAATGCGCAATTAGGACCTGGATTTTTGGCAGGTGATTATTTTGGCGCATCAGCGTCAGCAAGTTTCGCAGTTGGCCTTGGGGCTAATGTACTGGTTGGTGGGTCAAGTCAAACCTTTGCACTCCAGCCTTTAAGCGTTGGTACGCAAGTGGGATTCAATATTGCTGCAGGGATTGCGGAAATTGAGCTTCGAAGCATCAACTGATCCCATAAGCTTGCTGATAACCCTGGGTACAAATTCCATTTAACTGTCTCTTGCACTTACACCAAACCTCGCTTATAAGCGCCTTGCCCGTACAGACACCCTTGGAGGCAATACGGGTTGTTGTTTTCCGTCATTCGGACTTTACAGCAATTCCGGTTTTTTGACCGGAAGCCACAACACTTTTAGCGAAAGGCTTCAATTATGAGCGATACATACGTTCTCGAGGGCCAGTTGCGCGAACGGACAGGCAAGGGGGCCGCCCGTGAATTGCGTCGCAACAGTATGGTTCCTGCCGTGATTTACGGTGATAAAAAAGACCCCGTTTCGATTGCACTGCCCTATAAAGAGCTTTCAATGAAGCTCCAAAGCGGTAGCTTCATGACCACGATTGCAACGATTAAGATCAATGGTGAGGACCACCGCGTTCTGGCAAAAGATTACCAATTGCATCCGGTACGTGATTTCATTGAGCATGTAGATTTTCTACGCGTGTCACGAAATACTATCGTGACCGTCGAAATTCCTGTTCAGTTCGCGAATGAAGAGGATTGCGAAGGCCTGGTTCGCGGCGGTGTTCTGAACATTGTTCGCCATGCGGTTGAGGTGAACTGCCCAGCCAACGATATTCCGGATAACTTCACAATTGATCTTACGCCGTTTGATCTTGGTGACTCGATTAATATTTCGACGGTTTCACTTCCTGAAGGGGTTGAGCCAACCATTACCGACCGCGACTTCACAATCGCTACGATTGCAGCACCAGCAGGTCTGAAATCTGATGGTGAGGAAGAAGACGAAGACGTAGGCGCACCAGAAGCTCCTGAGACTGAAATTATTAATGAGAAGAAGGAAGAGGAATAAACTTCAACTGAAGGTATTTCTCAACAACAGGCGGAGCAGCGGCAATGCTCATTATTGCAGGCCTTGGAAATCCAGGCACCAAATATGCTGCAAACCGTCACAATATCGGATTTATGGCGGCGGACGAAATCGTTCGCCGTCATTCGTTTGGCCCTTGGAAATCCAAACATCAGGCTGAAATATCGCAAGGCACATTAGCCGGCGAAAAAGCCGTAATTGTAAAACCGCAGACATTCATGAATGAGTCCGGTCGCGCTATCGGGGAGATAATGCGATTTTACAAAGTTCCCCTGTCAGATTTAGTCATCCTTTACGATGAACTAGATCTAGCCTCTGGAAAACTGCGCATTAAGACGGGCGGCGGCTCTGGAGGACATAATGGTATCAAGTCCATTGACGCGCATTGTGGCAAAGAATACCGCAGAATGCGTCTTGGGATCGATCATCCCGGTTCAAAGGAAAAGGTCATCAACTACGTGCTTGGAGATTTTGCAAAATCAGACAAGGATTGGCTCGACCCACTTTTTGAAGCAATTGCCGAGCATGCTCCCCTCTTGGCAAAATCTGATGATGCAGGTTTTATGAACAAGATCGCCCTTGCAACCGGCAATACGAAGCAAACTACTTACAAAAAAAAAGTGAATAAGACTGCTAAAGGTCAGTCTCATATCCATCAAGCACGCGGCAAACCGAAACCACGGGAATTACCAAAATCAGGACCGATGGCTGATATGCTGAAAAAGCTTTTCGGAGGAGACAAATAATGGACAATGTTGATCGTGCGATTTTGCTGGCGCTGGTCTTTTTTGGCTCCTATTTCTTGTTTGACCGTCTGGTTTTTCCAGCGGTCGGAAAATTGAATATCATCGTCCGTCTGCAAACGATCACACGCTTTGCCTTGTTGCTTTTTGTAATGGTCATCATCCTTTACAATTCTGATTTTCTGGGAAGTAACTTTGTTCGCACACCCATTCCCTATTTTGAAACCCTGGAAATGATGTATAAGGCAGGCTTGGCCTGGATCGGTTCTGAACTCATTCTGGGCATTCTATCTTCATTTACAAAGAACAAGCAGAAAGACACTCATGGGATTTAAGTGTGGAATCGTAGGTCTGCCAAATGTTGGCAAGTCCACCCTGTTTAATGCGCTCACAAAAACTGCAGCTGCACAGGCGGCAAATTATCCGTTCTGCACAATTGAGCCTAATACTGGCGAAGTGAATGTGCCGGACAAACGCCTGAGTGCAATTTCAGAAATCGCAAAATCAAAAGAGGTAATTCCGACCCGGATTTCATTTGTTGATATTGCGGGCCTTGTTAAGGGCGCTTCCAAGGGCGAAGGGCTTGGCAACCAATTTCTTGCAAATATTCGCGAGGTGGATGCAATCGTTCATGTGCTGCGCTGTTTTGAGGACGATGATATTACCCATGTGGATGGGCGCATCAATCCGATTGAAGATGCTGATACTATCGAAACCGAGTTAATGCTTTCGGATCTTGAAAGCCTTGAAAAGCGCCTTGATCAAACTCGTAAGAAGGCAACCGGCAAAGACAAAGAAGCCATGACTGTACTTCCGATGATGGAAGCAGCAGTAAAACTATTGCAAGAGGGAAACCCCGCCAGGCTTTTGCTCAAGGACATTGCAGCAGAAGATCTCAAAACACTAAAGGGTCTCAATTTGCTAACCTCCAAGCCGGTGCTTTACGTCTGCAATGTAAGCGAAGCTGACGCAGCCGATGGAAATGCACACACGAAGGCTGTGGAAGAACGCGCAACCATTGAGGAAGCGCAAGTTGTTGTCATCTCGGCTGCGATAGAGGAAGAAATCGCACAATTGCCTGAAGAAGATCAACCCGAATTTTTGGAAATGAACGGGCTGAATGAGTCAGGTCTGGACCGATTGATTTCTGCAGGCTACCGTCTTTTAGAACTGATCACCTTCTTTACAGCTGGACCAAAGGAAACCCGTGCCTGGACTGTTCGTGGTGGCTCAAAGGCCCCACAGGCCGCAGGGGTTATTCACACCGACTTTGAAAAAGGGTTCATCCGCGCCCAAACGATAGCCTATGATGATTACGTATCCTTCGGCGGGGAAGTTGCAGCGAAAGAATCCGGTAAGGCCCGTGATGAAGGTAAGGAATATCTGGTGCAGGACGGCGATGTAATGCTGTTCAAGTTTAACGTCTGATCCTGGAAATTCAGCACACTTAATATCTCATTGAATGCCCAACTATTGAGCTTTTATTCTGGTCAACTGACAAGCCTGCTCAATCGATATAAGCATCTGCCCGCAGCCCAGCCCGTTCCAGATGGATAGGCAGGACCTTCCCATAGAGTTGCTTGGTGCGCTCAGGCGCGCCAACCATGCCCGGTTCTTCTACGTAGGAGAAGATTGCAACATAACGCGGCGTTGAGCCTTGTAGCGGCGCTACCCGGTGCAGGGAATAGCGGCCTTTGAAAATTTGCAAGTCGCCCGGTTCCAGCGTAAGCACGGTTACCCGATTTGAAGTCTCATCAAGGACGTCACGTACCGCCTCAAAATTCTCGCTCCCTTTGCGTATGTTCGCGGCATATTCAAAATCTCCACCCGCATCTGCATTCTGGATTGCCAACGTCACGGTGTAATTATTGGTGTCGAAATGCCAGGGGAAACCGTTGCCTTGATCGGCCATATTGACAATCACATCTGCTAAAGGATCAGCATACCGATGAAACCGCTCTTCCGGTTCATCCAGTGCTTCGCGAACAAACTCAAAGAAAGCTGGCCATTCATATATGGCCCGCAGTCCAGATTTCGCACCAAAATTGTCTGCGGGGATGAACGCATTCGACCGGTCATAAAACCGGCGTCTTGGATGGTCGTAGTCAAGCGCTTTATCATCCTGTGTAAAATACGGATTGGTTCTGTTCTTCGAATTGTGAGCAAACGGTGCAACGTGATCTGCTTCTTCGACCAAAGACGGAATCATTTCCGATTTCACGAACCCCTTGAGTACCGCACAACCGTCATGCGAGAGTGCGGAGCGAATATCACTGATCATTTTGACGTGGTTTACAGAACCGACATCGTTGATGGGATAGCGTTCTAAATCGATATAGTCAGTCGGTGAAGGCATAAGATCAATGTCCTCTTGGTATGACTTCATAACCTGGTTCTTCTGGCTCATCATCCTGCATTTCTTCCGGGAATCCCTCAGCTAGAATTGAAAGTCCGGTCTTGTCTTCCAACCGCCGGATTATATTGGGTGAAAGCTCACGCGGGCCGTATTTCTCAATTCCGTCATCAAACAGTTCAACCATTAAAGGAGAAATTTCCAGCGGAATGTCATGTTTTTCGGCTAGAGCATGAAACAGGCCAATGTCTTTTTTTACCAGATCCATCGTGAATGAAATATCCCGGCTTCCGTTTAAGATGACTTGACCTTCTGTTTCGGCCACAAATGAAGTACCAGAAGAAATCGTAATTGCCTCATAAGTCGTTGAAAGGTCCATGCCGGCTGCTTTCATCGTGACCATTGCCTCACAGACGGTCAACAGATTAGCGGTAGCAAGGTAGTTCGTCATCACCTTAAGCATCGACGCTGTCCCGATTTCACCAGTGTGCAGAACCCGGCGCCCAAGCGTCGTTAGCAGCGGCAACATCTTTTCAAAGGTTTCCCGCTTGCACCCCGCAAAAATTGAAATGTTACCCGTAGCCGCCCGGTGGCAGCCGCCAGAAACAGGGCATTCAATCGCCTCTCCCCCCTTTGCCTCTACCAGGGCTGCCAGACGCTTTACTTCCTCCTCGTCGGTGGTGGACATCTCTGCCCAGATTTTACCGGGCCCAATTCCAGCAAGGATGCCGTCTTCAGCTTCCATAACAGCTGCACAGGCGGCAGGACTTGGCAGACAGGTTATAACAAGATCACAGGCTTCGATCATTGCTTTTGGGCTATCAGCCCATTTTGCTCCCTGATCTATAAACTGTTGTGCAACCTTACGGTCCAAATCCCGAACAGTTACGTCTTTCCCGTTGCGCAAAAGGCTGCCTGCAAGCTTTCCCCCAACATTGCCAAGGCCAATAAATCCAACATTCATAACACACCCCTTTTCAACAAGAATGCGAAAGCGAATACAGAATGAAAAGTGCTAAATGCGACAGGATGGGTTAGTTTGGACGGCGGATTACTTACCTTCGAACTCAACAAGTGCGCGAACCGGCACGCCTAGTTCACGGAGTTTTTCACGCCCGCCCAGTTCTGGAAGATCGATTACAAAACACGCAGCTACGATGTCAGCTCCCAATTGGGTGAGAAGTTTCACCGCAGCCTCTGCAGTACCACCAGTTGCGATGAGATCATCAACAAGAAGCACTCTGTCACCTTTCTCAATCGCATCAGCATGCATTTCAATTGTATCTTCGCCATATTCAAGGGCATAGGAAACCGAGACCGTTTTATGCGGTAGCTTACCAACTTTACGAATCGGCACAAAGCCGCAGGAAAGTTGATGTGCCATTGCACCGCCAAGAATAAATCCGCGTGCTTCCACTCCAGCTACATGTTTGATTCGTGAACCACTGTAGGGGTGTACGAGTTCATCAACAGAACGCCTGAATGCCGAAGGGTCTCCCAACAGGGTTGTTATATCCCTAAACATAATGCCTTCATGGGGATAATCCGGTATTGAGCGGATTGCCATTTCCAATTGTGCGCGCAGCGAATGTTCCATTCAAATTCCCCCAGGCCTCACCAACAAAAAAGGCCTCGCGATTTGGCAAGGCCTTCTATGTAATTAAGAACAATGTTCGTTAAGCGGATTTCAAATCCTGCATTACCTTCTTCTTGGTCATATAAAGCAAGCCAGCAAAGATAATCAGAAAAGCCATAACGGTGAACCCCATCTGCTTACGCTGAACAAGCGTCGGCTCAGCAGCCCACATCATGAATGCTGATACATCTTTTGACTGCTGATCGATTGTTGCTTCGGTTCCATCATCATACTCAACATCATCGCCCCACAAAGGCTGCGCCATGGCAAGTGCAGGACCTGCAATGAAATAAGGATTGTAATGAGTACCTTCACTAATCTCATACTTTTCAGGCAACTCGTCTGTGTAACCAGTCAAAAGTGAGTAAATATAGTCCGGGCCATTTTCCGCATACATTGTAAAAATATCGAACACAAAGGTAGGGAAACCGCGCTCAGGTGCACGTGCTTTTGCCAGTAGAGAAAAGTCAGGTGGAACAGCACCGTTGTTTGCAACTGCCGCTTCTTTAACGTTTGCATACGGGCCGGGAAATTTATCTGTTAAACTAGCGGCACGATCAAACATCTCGCCATCTTCATTCGGCCCATCCGTTACTTCGTACTCAGAAGCGATTGCTTTGGCCTGCGCTTCCGTAAACCCAAGTTCGATAAGGTTACGGAACGAAATCCGTTTTAGACCATGGCATGAAGCACAGACATTTTGGTAGACTTTAAAGCCCCGTTGTAACTGTCCCAGATCCCAGGAACCAAAAGGTCCTGCAAAACTCCAGTCAATTTCACGCGGTTTGTTAATCGGATAACCAGATGCTGCGTAAGCCTGACTAGCTCCGAAAAGCATTACGCCTGCAACGCAAAGTCCGGCAATTTTCAGAAATACATTCTTCATCATTATAACTCCGGACTTTCCTTATTCAGCTGGCTGCGCGGCAGCAGCGCCAGATTTGGATTTAGCTGGCTGCGCGGCAGCAGCGCCAGATTTGGCTTTCTCTCCCAACACCGCATCAGCGATACTTGGTGGCACTTTATTCGGCTTTTCAACTCGACCGAGCAATGGAAGAATAATGATGAAATGCGCAAAATAGTAGGCAGTAAATATCTGACTCAATACCACATAAATTCCTTCAGCAGGACGGGAACCCAGATATCCAAGCACGATACAGGTAACAACAAATGCCCAGAAGAACTGCTTGAACAAAGGTCTGTAAGCACCCGAGCGCACTCTTGAACTATCAAGCCAAGGCAAGAACAGCAGGATTGCAATTGAACCAAACATGGCAATAACACCACCAAGCTTCGAATCGATCAGTACAATATCGGTAAACGGAATGCCGATGTTGAAAGTGACCGCACGAAGGATCGCGTAGAACGGTAGGAAGTACCATTCAGGAACAATATGAGCTGGTGTCTTAAGCGGATCAGCCTCGATGTAATTGTCTGCATGTCCTAGATAATCGGGTAGATAGAACACAAAATACATGAAGAGAATTGCAAACAATACAACGGCCAACGCATCTTTTATGGTCGCATAAGGCGTAAATGGAATTGTTTCTTTTCGCATGTTCTTGACTTCAACACCCGTGGGGTTCGTCTGCCCGGTAACATGCAATGCCCAAATGTGCAGAATAACCACACCAGCGATCATAAATGGCAGCAGGTAGTGTAGTGAGAAGAAGCGATTTAGCGTGGCATTATCCACCGCAAATCCACCAAGCAGCCACTGCTGGACACCTTCACCAACAAACGGGATAGCCGAGAAGAAACCGGTGATAACAGTAGCACCCCAGAAACTCATCTGCCCCCACGGAAGCACATAACCCATAAAGGCGGTCGCCATCATAAGTAGTAGAATCAATACGCCCAGTATCCATAGAACTTCACGGGGTGCTTTATATGAACCGTAGAACATCCCACGGAATATGTGGATATAGACCGCCACGAAAAACATTGAAGCACCATTTGCGTGTACCCGACGCATCAGCCAGCCGTAGTTTACGTCACGCATGATGTGTTCCACGCTTGAAAATGCAAGTGCTGTAGAGGCTGCATAATGCATTGCAAGCACAACGCCTGTGATGATCTGAACAACCAGCATAACCATCAAAATTGCACCAAATGTGTACCAACCATTTAAGTTGCGAGGCACTGGAAAGGCTATAAAACTATCGTAAACGAGGCGTGGCAATGGAAGGCGTTCATCGAGCCACTTCATCGCACCATTGCCGGGATTATATTCTGAATGTCCACCACTCATTGTATGTAACTCCTTAGCCGATTTTTATCGTGTCGTCTGAAACGAATTCAAACGGTGGGACGAGAAGGTTTTCAGGCGCTGGGCCTTTGCGAATTCTACCGGCTGTATCGTAATGCGAACCATGGCATGGGCAGAACCACCCGCCAAATTCACCAGATAACCCTACCGGTACACAACCAAGGTGCGTACAAGAGCCAACCATAACTATCCAGTTTTCCTTACCTTCACCTGCCGAACGGTTAAGGTCGGTAGCAGGTGCCGCATCAATAGCGTTCTGATTACGAGCAACTGGATCAGGCAATTCAGTAATTTCAACACTGTTGGCGTCTTCAACCTCTTTATCCGTACGATTGCGAATAAAGATCGGTTTTCCACGCCATTTAACCGTAATAGCCTGGCCCGGTTCAATTGCAGACACGTCCACATCAATTGAAGCAAGAGCACGCGTAGATGCATCAGGTGCCATCTGGCGCACAAGTGGCCAGACCACCCCGCCTACTGCAGCCGCACCCATTGCACCAGTCGCGATGTAGAGAAAGTCGCGACGGGTTGGTTCCGGCTCACCTGCTTTTTTACTTGCAGCCATCAAAAGATCCTTTCCAGATTCCAAGCGGACACTTTTAGGTTAATCTAGCACCCCGCAGGGTGAAAAAGCAATTTTCGCGGTTCTAAGCTCCAATGCCCTTGGTGTCCAGTGAAACAACGCAGAAATGCCAGATTGTCGCGGAATTTTCACGATATTTTTCATCGAAAACGATGGTTGAAAGCAATCGCTCCCGCCGTTATGTGTCATTCCAATGGCAACCCCTATTCTGTACCTGAAAGATATAAACCTTACCTTTGGTGGCACGCCGCTGCTAACTGGAGCAAGCCTGACGCTGTATCCAGGTGACCGAATATGCCTGGTTGGACGAAATGGTTCGGGAAAATCAACATTAATGCGGATAGCAGCCGGCTTGGTCGAAACCGATAACGGTGAGACTTTTACGCAACCCGGCACAAAAATCCATTATCTACCCCAGGAACCAGACATCCAGGGACACAAAACCATTGAGGAATATGTGCAGGCCGGACTTGGTCCCCAGGATGATCCGCATCAAGCAGGCCTGTTGATAACCGATCTATTGCTGGATGGCGCATCTCCAACGCAAAATTTATCTGGCGGTGAGATTCGTCGAGCCGCGATAGCCCGGGCCTTAGCAACAAAACCTGACGTGTTACTTTTGGATGAACCAACCAACCATCTGGATCTTCCTGCAATTGAATGGCTGGAAAATCAGCTAAGGCTACTTGATAGTACCGTAGTAATGATAAGCCATGATCGCCGTTTTCTTGAAAACCTCTCTCGCCAAACGGTGTGGATGGATCGCGGCAAATCAAAACAGCTCAACAAAGGTTTCGGCGCCTTCGAAGATTGGCGTGATACGGTTTTAGAGCAGGAAGAAATCGACAGGCACAAGCTCAACCGGAAAATTGTCCGCGAAGAGCATTGGATTACGCATGGTGTTTCTGGGAGGCGAAAGCGAAATATGCGCAGGGTTCGAGAACTTTCTGATCTGCGTCAAGACAAGGCAAGTCAGCGCAAAGCCATGGGTGACATAACCCTGACCATGGCAGAATCAGAAAATTCTGGGAAACTCGTCACCAAATTATTTTCGATTTCAAAGTCTTATCAAGATACAGCGATTGTAAAAGACTTGTCCCTGACAATCTCCAGAGGAGAACGCTTGGGCATTGTAGGACCAAACGGATCTGGAAAGACAACACTTGTACGCATGATAAAAGGTGATCTGGCACCGGACAGCGGAAAGGTAAAACGTGGCGTTAATCTCGACACCCTTCTTATTGATCAAAAACGCGAAAGTCTAAATCCGGAATGGACATTGAAAGATGCGCTCACTGATGGTCGAGGCGATAGCGTTGTGATCGGAGAGGAAACTAAATACGTCTATTCATACATGCAGGACTTTCTGTTTTTACCTGAACAGGCCCGTACCCCAATCCATGCACTTTCTGGGGGAGAGCGGGCGCGATTGACTTTGGCAAGAGGACTGAGAACGCCATCCAATTTTCTGGTGCTTGATGAACCGACCAATGATCTTGACCTAGAGACCCTTGAATTGTTGCAGGAATTTTTAGCCGACTATCCCGGCACCGTCCTGCTTGTCAGTCACGACCGTGATTTTCTTGATCGTATTTGCACTTCAGTCCTGGTCAGTGAGGGCAAAGGAATATGGAGACAATATGCTGGAGGCTACTCAGATATGCTCCTGCAACGTGGCAAAGCCCTGGGCGATCAAGAAGACGCAACACCTCAAAAACGAAAGCCCAAAAAAACGTCCGGTAAATCTGAGCCTGCTGAAGAAAGACAGGAGGAAGCAAAACTAAGTTTCAAGCAACAACATGCCTTAAAAACTCTGCCAGAAGAGATTGAGCGGCTGGAATTTGAGATTAAAAAGCTCCAACAGGCTCTTGCAAAGCCTGGACTATATGAGGCTGATCCAAAAAAGTTCACTGCTTGGGCCAATGAACTGGAAAAGCGAGAAAAGTTGATTTCTGAAAAAGAAGAAGAATGGCTTGAGCTGGAATTACTGGTTGAAGAATTGAACGGTTAGCACGAACAAGAACCGATTAAACAGAAAAACCGGCCACTTTATAAGAAGCAGCCGGTTCATCTCTCACCACCGAACACGTACGGGGGAAATACAGTGTTTCAGTCAGATTACTTTGGCAAGAGCACATCGTTGACGATATGTACGACGCCATTATCTGCAGCAACATCGGCGGTCGTCACCAAAGCGGCGCCGCCACTTTCATCAAAGATATAGACATGATTACCCTTCAGTTTTGCCGTAAGGGCATCGCCACTGATCGCTGAAAAATTATAAGCACCGCCATGAGCATTAATTTTAGCAATCAAATCTGAAGCAGTTACATTTCCCGCTACAACGTGAGCTGTAAGAATTTTCGTCAACAATCCCTTGTTGGCAGGCTCCACAAGTGTTTCAACGGTGCCTTCTGGCAGTTTTCCAAAGGCTGCATCTGTCGGTGCAAAAACCGTAAATTTCCCATCACTTGAAAGCGTATCGACAAGACCAGCTGCGGTAACAGCAGCCACAAGTGTTTTGTGAACTTCAGAACCAACCGCGATATCAACGACAGTTTTGGCTGACGCAGTTATAGGTGCTGTTGCGAATGCAGCTGCGGCAATAGCACCGAGCATGGCTTGCTTGAATTTAACATGAATCATTGGATTCTCCTGTTGGATGTATTTTTTTTAATAACCTTCGCGATCGGTTAATTAAGAAACGGAACCCAACCAATAAGGTTTCAGAAAAAACAAATATTTTTGAAAAAAAAAGCCGCAGCAGACAAAAAGGCTGCTGCGGCTGGATGAGGTCAAAGTCGCCTAAGCGATCTCTCCTCCCTGACCATCATCCGGAAAATGACCTTTAGGTCAGTAACGCATCTACGCCTGCGTTGGTTTCCGGAAAATTTTCAAACCAATATCTTCGCCGCAAAAAATATAAATGCGGCAAATTGACAAGCTGTAGACAATCAAAACGACTGGAAGTTGCCAAGTGCAATAATAGGCCCAGTTGCAACGCCATTCGGCGCTCCACCAACCGGCTCCATAGTAATCGCAAGCGTACCACCTTCTCCAATCAACGGAACGAAATCATCTTCAATCAACAATTGATCCGGTGCTTTTTCATTCATAGTACCAAGCGAAAGCACTTCACCTTTTTTCTCACCCTGGGCAGGAATCAGCCAAATTTCTGGAACTTTTTCATCTTCATCTGCAAGTTCAGTACGAATGAAGAGTGCTTTTTTTAGCGGATCATACTGCGCAACAAACGAGGGAAGATCACCAGACTGCGTAAGCGATGCTACCAGCGGGCGCGCCTTGGAAACCGTGTCTTGTAATTGCACATACCTGATCTCTGCTGATTTTAAAGCTTCTTTAGCCTCTGCAAACTGCACTTGGATATCCTCAAGCGCCTCACCTTGCACGTCAGCCAGTTCCATTGCTTCGTTACGTTGAGTAATCAGACTTGCAACCTGCTCCCTGGCACCAGCTAATGCCTCATCAGCTTGTGCAAATGCTGCTGCTTGCTCTTCAAAACGGCCCAATAAACTATCACGTTCTGCGACTACTGTTTCAAGCGATGCGCGTGCTGCGGTCAATTCGGCATCACCGGAAGCAATCTGCGAATTAGCACTGGCAAGTTCCTGCTTCAAAATGCGTGAACCCTGGCCGGTAAAATCACCACCGGTAGCATAAAAAAGCAAGCCAACACAGGCGATTGCCGCCGTTGAACTCAATGCTGTTAAAAGTTTCCACACTCCCAAACCCGATGCAACAACCCCCTGCCTAGATTGAGATGGAGCGGTCTGATTGGCAATATTATTCCAAACACTACTTGAAGGAACCTTTTCTTCAACCTCATCAAGCAGCGGCAATAATTGGTCGTTCCAGCCTTCAACAGACTGGCGAAATTGTGGATCTTTCTCAATCCGCCGGGCGGCATCTGCACGCGCCTTACTATCCAGCACACCCAGAGCATATTCGGCAGCCAGCCAGCCATCCTCATTCGTAGGTTTCAATTTCTTACTCATGGCTATCTGCTCTTCGGTTCATGCACTCACGCAATCCAATCAAACTGCGTCTAATCCAGGTTTTGGCTGTATTAAGCGGAATCTGCAATGCATCGGCCGCTTCCATATAGGTCCAACCATTCAGATAGACTTGGCGAACTGCAAGCGCATGGCGATCATCCAATTCCAACATACAATCTCTCAATCGACCCATATCATCCGAATGAAGTACGTTTGCCTCCGGTGAAGGTGCTTCATCAGCGATCACTTCAGCTTCTTCAATCCCGGCGGTTTCAGGCTTTCTAGCACGATATTTATCAATCGATGTATTGCGTGCAATCGCCGCAAGCCATGATATCGGACTAGCTTTTCCTGTGGCAAACCGGTCTGCCGATCGCCAGATTTTGACATAGGTTTCCTGCAAGGCTTCCTCTGCTTCATGTTGATTATTTAAGATACGAAAACAAATCCCGAAAAGTTTCGCAGAAGTAGCCTTATACAAATATTGGAATTCAGCATGATTGCCCAACGCTGTTTGAGAAATCATGCGCTCAAGATCAGATCGGCTAGTCATCACTTACCCACCCCCCTTAGAAACATTTTATCCACTCGGCAGTTCCTTGCAGGTTTACAACGTCTGTCATGATATATGGTATATATAGTGCCAGCGAACCAAGGCAAATCAATGCAGAGCCTGTTTTTTCCAAAAAGCACTGTATAAGCCATCTGTTTTGATCAGTTGATCATGCGAGCCAGATTCTACTATTTTTCCGTTATCGAGCACAATCAACCGATCCATCTTGGCGATTGTTGAAAGCCTGTGGGCAATAACAATGACGGTTTTACCTTCCATTTGCTCCAGTAAATTCCCCTGAATGACTTTCTCGGTATTTGAATCCAGTTGGCTGGTTGCTTCATCCAGAATTAAAATCGGTGCTTCACGCAATAAAGCTCTGGCAATAGCAATACGCTGGCGTTGGCCACCTGAAAGCTTCACCCCTCTTTCGCCAATCTGACTATCATATCCGGTAGCCCCATTGTTGTCTTTTAACTCGAGAATAAATTCATGCGCGTTTGCAAGTTTCGCAGCAGCTTCAACCTTAGCCTTTGAGATATCCGGCATACCATAGGCGATGTTCTTATAAACAGTGCGATGAAACATCTGCACATCCTGCTGAACAAAGGAAAAATACTGTCGCAGACTGTCCTGCTTAACCTTTGTGATATCCTGGCCATCGATTAAGATACGGCCCGATTGGGGTTCAAAAAACCGCATCAGAAGGTGGATAAGTGTGGTTTTGCCGCTTCCCGATGAACCAACGATGCCAATTTTCTCGCCTGGCTTAATGTTTAACGACAGGTCATTCAGCGCGCCTTCGGGCCGATCATAATGAAAGGTCAGATTTTCAATGCGAATTTCCCCATTACGAAATTCAAAATCCAGCGCATCCGGCACATCCCGAATTCCGTGCGGCTGAGCAATCAGTTCCATTGTATTCTGAGTCACGCCGACGTTTCGGAAAAACCCATTGAGGTTACCAAGTAAGCGATTGAGCAGAAGCCTTAAACGCAAGCTCATAGCCAATACAAATGCAACCGAACCAAGCGATGTTTGATCAGCAAGCCAAAGGTCGATGACCATAATCCCAATAAGCGAAATCGCCATGGCACTGACAAAATTTGCCGAAATCCGCAGCATCGTCAAAATTCGCGTAAACTTAAAAATCTCTTTGCGATGGATCTGAGTTGCATTCAGCACCCCATCTTCTTCGCTTTTTTCTGTTCCGTGCAGTTTGACAGTTTGGATGTTTGCATATGCATCCACCATACGACCGGAAATGCCTGAGCCAGTATCTGCAGTTATTTTTGCATGCTCCCTGACACGTGGAATGAAATACCTGGCGACGAAATAAAAGGCCAACATCCATGCAACAACAATTGCGCCAAGTTGCCAATCAAGGGCAAATAAAACACCTGCGGTCGTTACTGCATAAACCGTGATGAACCAGATGATTTGCAGCAGCGAGATCATCATATCGCCAGTCGCCATACCAGACTGAAAAACTTTCTGGCTGATTCTGCCCGCAAGATCATTTTGGAAAAAAGAAAGCGACTGCCCAATTATGTGCTTATGGCTTTGCCACCGCATCAGAATAAAAAAGCCTGGTACGATAGTCTGCTCCTCGACCAATGCATCAAGCGCAATCACCAGCAATCGTAACAAAATTACGACCACCAACATAGACAACAATAACCCGCCATATTGCTCCATAAGGCCGGTCCAGCCCCTGGCTTTCTCACCGCTGGACTCAAACCCGGTCAGAAGATCAACAACCTGCCCGACATATGAAAATACCAAGGCTTCCAGAAGCGCTGTCAGAAGACCCAATACCAGAAGCGCCAGGAAGGCCCATTTTGCCTGAGCCACATAAAACCAAACATACGCCACTAATCGATTGGGCGGTTCGTAATCTTCAAGCGGCTTAAATGGATCAATCCATCCCTCAAACCGCCTGAACACCCGTTCGATTAATCTCATGCTTATTGAGCTGCCGCTTCCGAGGTATTGTCAGTTGCTATAAATCCGCCAGACTGACGGGACCAAAGATCTGCATACAGGCCGCCTTCTTTCACTAGCGTGTTATGATCGCCGGTTTCAACAATTTGCCCATGATCCATGACAACAAGGCGATCCAATTGCGCAATTGTTGATAAGCGGTGAGCAATCGCAATCACGGTCTTTCCTGCCATCAGGTCAAACAGGCTTTCTTGGATAGCAGCTTCAACTTCTGAATCAAGCGCGGATGTTGCTTCATCCAAGACCAGGACAGGCGCATCTTTCAAAAAAATTCGCGCAATCGCAATCCGTTGTCGTTGGCCTCCAGAGAGTTTCACTCCCCGTTCACCTACCTGCGCATCCAATCCTGAGTTGCCCTCATTATCCACCAGCTCATTTATGAACTCCCAGGCGTTTGCCTTGCGTGCAGCATCGATGATCTGCTCATCGGTAGAATCCGGCCTGGAATAAGCAATGTTTTCGCGAATGGATCGATGCAACAAGGAGGTATCTTGCGTAACCATACCAATATTCTTGCGCAAGCTATCCTGGGTTACATCCGTTATATTTAACGCGCCAATTGTAACTGAGCCGCTGTCAATATCGTAGAAGCGTAGCAAGATGTTCGTGAGCGTTGTTTTGCCGGCACCTGACCGACCCACAAGACCAATTTTTTCCCCTGGCTTAATTTTGAGGGAAAGATTGTCCATCACAACACCCTCACCGCCATAGGTAAAACAGATATTTTCAAAAGAAACAGGCTTGTCTTTTGCATCTAAAACCTGCGCGTCCGGCTTGTCTTGAACGGCCTGAACCTTTGAGAGCATATTCATCCCGTCACGGGCAACACCAAGGGCTTCAAACAGACGCGCCAGTTCCCACATCACCCAGTGGGCCATGCCATTCATCCGCAGAACCAAACCCATTGCTACCGCAACGGCACCCGGACCAGTGATTTCGTGAAGCCAGAGCCATATACCAATTCCTCCGGCAGCACTTAAAAGCGCTCCGTTTAGCACTTGCATACAGACTTCAAATTCAGTTGAAAGCCGCATTTGCGGATAAACAGTTTTCAAAAAACCGTCCATCGCATCGCGCGCATAAGTCTCTTCACGCTCGGCATGCGCAAAAAGCTTGACCGTTGTGATGTTGGTATAACTATCAACGATACGCCCGGTCATTTCAGAGCGCGCATCCGCCTGCAATTGCGAAACCTTCTCCATACGCGGCAGGAAAAACCAAAGCATTAGCCCATAAATAATCATCCACGCCAGAAACGGTACGGCCAACAACCAATGGAAAGAGGCGACAAGGATCATCGCACCCAAAAAGTAAACACCGACGAATACCATCACATCCAGAACCGAGATAGTCGCATCGCGGACTGCTAAGGATGTTTGCATAACTTTGGTTGCAACCCGTCCCGCAAATTCGTCCGCAAAGAATCCCATTGATTGACGCAGCAAATATCGGTGCATCTGCCAACGCATGATCATACCGTAATTGCCCATAACGCCCTGATGAAAAAACAAGGAATGTGTCAGACTGATCAAGGGAATAAGGAGCAACGCAATTGCGATCATCGAGATAAGCTTATAACCTTCATCATCAAGAAACGTTTCCCGGTCCGAATTGCTGAGCCAGTCTACGATGTTGCCAAGGAAGGCAAATAGTGACACTTCAACTGCTGACAGAAGTGCTACAAGCAACGTTGTAATTAGAAGAACTTTCCAGGATGATTTTGTGTAGTGCCAAAAAAATGGCAGCAATTTATTGGGCGGACGTGTCGGGGTTTCGTCCGGATACGGATTGATTAAACTTTCGAAATAGGCGTACATGAGTTAGTTCCAGCAAATGATGTTAATTTCGCCAATGCGCAAAAAGAACTTTAAGATAGAAAGCGCAGGGCTTGATAATACCTTAGGAGATTAGGCCTATTACCTAATCTCACCCGGGTAGGAGGGTATGCAATGTTGGAATGTAATGCGCATTTCCGCCTCCTTTGGCTGGATTCGATCACTATGTACGCGTTTTCGCCAAATTTCAATTCAATCCAACACCGTTATGTATCCATGAACAAAAGTGTTGCCTGTAAGTCACAGCCAAATGCCTGAACTAGTCCTTTTCCAACCAGACATTCCCGGTAATACCGGAACGCTCTTAAGGCTCGGTGCCTGCCTCAATACAAAAGTGCATATCATAGAGCCTGCAGGCTTTCGCTTGGATGAAAAAGCCTTCCGTCGGGCCCAGATGGATTATCGGGATCAAGCCATGATGCAACGTCACCTTACGTGGGAACAATTTGAAGCCTGGCGCAACAAGAGTAATCGGCGACTTGTTCTTCTGACCACCAAAGCTTCAACCCGTTACACCGAATTCAAATTTGAAAGCGACGACTTGCTTTTGCTTGGCCGCGAAAGTTCCGGCGCGCCTCAATATGTTCATGACAGTGTTGGTGCAGCAATCAAAATCCCGATGCAACCTGATGTGCGATCTCTTAACATGGCAATTTCAGGAGCAATTGTGTTGAGTGAGGCTATGCGACAAACGAATAGCTTCCCAGTCCTTTAAATCAATCCGATGTATGCAATCGACGCATTGTAAATTCGATTATATCACCCTCTAGCACGCGCCAACTTTCCACTTCGCTCCAATAGGCAGCTTTGGGATATTTTTTTAAAAACTGTCTGGCAAAATGCCTTGCCTCGGCGCGTGGAAGAACACGGCTTTCGCGGCGCCACCCATCAGAAGGCGCACTTGTCTTGCGCAGGGCTTGACGACGTTCAGCCCAGTTCTTGTTTTTCTCACGTACCTGTTTGACAGCTTCAGCCTGCTGAAACGCCTGCGAGACTGAATATTTTGCCTTCCTGTCGGTCATTTTGATTACCGATCTTTCGGTTTTTATTTGGTCCCGTGGAAAAACAGATATAGAGATGATCCACAGAGCTTTACAATGAGAATGGTTTACATATGTGTCAAGTTTTTGACACCACTTGCCGGAATACAAAAACTCATTATCTTATATCGGGGACTAAATACGAGGTGTAATTTTGACAATCAGTCATCGTCCTCCACCGCCGGGGCATCCGGATCAACTGGAGGAAAAAAAAGCAAGGGCAAAAGCGTGGTTTGAGCAACTGCGCGATATTATCTGTGCCAGTTTTGAAGGGCTCGAGGATCAACTTGAAGGCCCGTTCTCTGATCGTGAAAGCGGCCGCTTTACAAAAAAAGAATGGCTCCGTGATGAAGGCGAAGGCGGCGGCGGCGTAATGTCGATGATGAATGGCCGTGTGTTCGAGAAGGTAGGGGTACACACTTCGACCGTTCACGGTGAACTACCAGAAGACTTTCGTGCGCAAATCCCTGGAGCAGACAAAGACCCGCGTTTTTGGGCGTCCGGAATATCACTAATCGCGCACCCGCATAATCCTAATGTTCCAGCTGTTCATATGAATACTAGAATGGTCGTTACTTCCAGCCAATGGTTCGGTGGCGGGGCAGATTTAACGCCGGTTCTTGATGTACGCCGTACCCAAGAAGATGACGACACAAAGATTTTCCATCGCGCGATGAAGTTCGCCTGTGATCGCCATGCGGTTGCAGATTATGACGAATATAAGCAATGGTGCGATGAGTATTTTTACTTGAAACATCGCAAAGAAATGCGTGGCATTGGCGGCATTTTCTTTGACTATTTGCGGTCAGATCAAGAAGCAGGTGGATGGGACGCTGACTTTTTATTTGCTCAGGATATCGGGCGGGCGTTTAACGTTGTGTATCCGGCTCTAGTGATGCGAAATTTCAATCTGCCCTGGAACGAGGCTCAGCGCGAAGAACAATTGATCCGGCGCGGCCGCTATGTGGAATTTAATCTACTCTATGATAGAGGCACAATTTTTGGTTTGAAAACTGGTGGGAACATCGAGAGTATTCTCTCATCCATGCCACCGGCAGTTAAATGGCCATAAGGTAAATGGGGCAAAGACAAAGCGATGATTTAGCTTCTGCCGTAAATGTCTTCAAAGCGGATGATATCGTCCTCGCCAACATAGTCTCCACTCTGCACTTCAATTAATATCAGTGGCAGTGTGGTGGGGTTTTCCAGTCGATGTTTATGCCCACAAGGAATATAAGTTGATTGGTTTGTCTCCAGGGTTATTTCCTCTTCCCCGTTAACAACTTTGGCTGTTCCGCTTACCACTACCCAATGTTCTGAGCGATGTTTGTGTGCTTGCAAACTAAGTCGTTCGCCTGGCTTGACCACAATCTGCTTGATTTTAAAGCAATCGCCTTCTTCCAACACCGTATACGTTCCCCAAGGTCGATGAACTGTGCGCGGCAGGATTGCGGCTTCGCGCTCCTGGCTTTTCAACTCATCAAAAACAGCACCAACCTTTTGGCTGTTAGCTTTGCTGGCAACCAGAAGTGCATCATCAGTGTCAACAACAACCAGGTTTTCTACGCCTAACAGGCTGACAACCCGCTTGCCCGATTTTACAACACAATTTGAACTGTCCATCAGGATTGTATCTCCGAAAGTGCGATTTCCATCATTGTCTGGATCAAACAGGTTTCCAAGCGATTGCCACGAACCGATATCGGACCAACCGAATGCAGCCTTTACACACGACATGTCCGAAAGTTTTTCCATGATTGCGTAATCAATTGATATTGATGGAGACTGCGAAAATGAACCTTCATCCAGTTCCACAAGTGCTTCACCGCCTTTGTTTGCAACTTTACCGTTTTCTATTGCTTGGGAGACACTGGCCAAGATATCGGGAACATGTCGGTTCAAAGCCTCCAGCATTACATCAACGCGGAAGCAAAACATTCCAGAATTCCATAGATGTTTTCCGCTTTCCAAATAGGCCCGTGCGGTTTCAATGTCAGGTTTTTCCGTAAATCTGATAACCTTGTCACCCTCACATTCAATATAGCCGTATCCTGTTTCGGGATATTCAGGCTCAATACCAAAGGTAACCACTATGCCATCGGCTGCCAAAACGCGGGCCTGTTCTATTGCAAATTCAAACCCATTTTGGTCAGTAATCATATGATCAGCAGGTAGTATTAGCGCTAAACATTCAGAACCAAATCTCTGCTTGATGTTTAACAGACCCGCAGCAATTGCAGGCGCGGTATTTCTTCCAGCCGGTTCAAGAACAAAGAAATCGTCTACGCTCTCAATATCCTCTTTTGAATAGATATCGCGAGCGAGAAAATAGTGCCGTTCATTGAGCACAGTGATGATATTATCTACATTGCGCAGGGAAGCACAGCGACGATAGGTCCGTCCAATTAGGGTGGTTCGGTCCGGAAGCTCGATGAAAGGCTTCGGATGCTGCTCGCGCGACAGCGGCCACAAGCGCGAGCCAGTTCCACCAGAAATGATAATCGGTACAAGTTTCATTTTCTGCCCTCGGTCCTTGTTATGAACGCCCATATGTCCACAAGATTTTGAAATAATATGGCCTTTACCCTTTGAACCACAAAATTTTTCTTGAAGTCACCATACCTCAAAAACAACAAAATAAGAATTTATTCTTAAATTTGCAGTGATATTCTCCAATGAATACCCCTGATTAGCATCATAAATTGCGGCATTGCTTCGCAGCCGGTATTTGTATCGATCCGATTACAGGTGATAGTTTTTCACCGGAACAAAAATCTTACTTTTTCAAACGGTTAATTAGTTCATCGCGGTTTAACTTAAAGCCGCCTTCAATCCAGTCCTCTTCCAATTGTTTCAAAAGAGCACCTAACTGAGGCCCTGATTCAATGCCGATGGCAGTTAGATCGCTTCCTCTGACTGGAAAAACAGGTTGTTTCCATTTCTCGGCCATTGCGAGAAGATCAACCATGCTGTTTGCGTCTTTTTCATGGTCACGATTTCGAAGATGAACAACTTCAAGCCGCATAGCATCGATGGCACCCTGAAACGACTGGCGATATAGCCATTTATCCAATTCTGCCTCAGTCATGTCAGACTTTGGAGGGCTGCTTGCGGACCACTCGAAAAGGCGGTCGCGTTCTGCATTGGAGAATGATAGTCGTTTTGCAAGTATTTGGACTGTCTCTTGATGCGGCCGGATCATCGCCATTAATCGCAGCATCGGATCAACCTGCCAATTAAGTTCCTGCTCAGCACGTATGAGACCGGGAATTGAATCAATTCCCCATTTGGCTGATTCCGGCAAAATTTCGGCCAGCACATTGGTTGTACGCATCCATAACAAGGTACGACCAGGGTCAGGCGCAGAGAGTAATTTCTTGAGTTCCATCCACACACGCTCTGCGGATAATTTTGCCAGAAGCCAGCGCTTGGCACTGCAAGCTTTCAATCCCTCTGTATCTGGTCTGCCAAAGCCATAAAACGCAAAGAAACGAAAGAACCGTAAAATTCTCAATGCATCTTCTTCAATTCGTGTGCTTGCATCGCCGATAAAGCGTACCCGCTTTTCATTGATATCGTCGAATCCACCGACCGGATCATATATGTAACCATGACGGTCACAATAAAGCGCATTGATTGTCAGGTCGCGTCGCTCCGCATCCCGGGCCCAGTCTGTGCCAAACCGGACAATTGCATGACGCCCATCGGTCTCCACATCTTCACGAATTGTCGTGACTTGAAATGCATTTCCATCGATGACAACGGTAACCGTACCATGCTCAATTCCAGTCGGAATAGCGCGTTCTCCAGCCTTACCCAGTCGCTCAATCACTTTTTCCGGCAGGAGCGTAGTGCAGATATCGACATCACTAATCGATTGGCCAAGCAGCGCGTTCCGCACTGCTCCACCTGCAACCATCGCCTCGCCATGGTCTGCTGTAAGAATATCAAACAACTTTTGGAGCGATGGCTTCTGCAACAAGTTTTCTTTTATTCTGACGTGATCAAGTGGCTGCATGGGAAAAAACCCTGTCATACAGAACTCGAATTATCCCAGCTGTTACACCCCAGATATAATGCTCACCATAAGGCATTTCATAATAGTGGCGTTCAGCACCTTTGAAAAACTTGGAAGCGGTTTGATGATTGGCAGGGTTCATCAAAAACGAAAGCGGTACATCAAACATATATTCCACCTCTCCCGGATTGATCTCAAAATCTGCATCTGGCTTAACAGCAGCAAGCACCGGGTGTATCTTGAAACCAGACCCTGAATGATAGTCCGGCAAGCGCGCTAGAATATCAACTTCTGTTGGGTCAAGGCCAATCTCCTCTTGCGCTTCACGCAAGGCTGCTGCTTCCGGAGACGCATCATCATCGTCAATTTTCCCGCCGGGAAATGCGATCTGACCGGAATGGCTTCTTAACGCCTCTGTACGTTTTGTAAGAAGAACATGCGCCTCTTCTTCACGCTCAACAAGGCCAATTAAGACAGCAGCCGGTTTCTTAGCATGTTCTACGATGTCTTTGCGCAAGTCTTCATTGAGGTGAAAATCTCCATCAAGCCGATCGTCGAGCAACGGGCGCAATGACTGAACCCGTGAACGGACAAATTCCAGACTGTATGCTGACTGTCCCTCAACCAACATTTTAGCTACTCAATCGCGCAAGTTCGTCCGCGGGCATGATCGGGAACGTAACGCCGTTGCTACGTATGGCGAACATCAGGTTTCCATCCACTTCAATTTCTTCACCTAGTGCAATTAGCTCATACATAACCGGCCTTGCCAACAATGCTTCCAGTCGTCCGCGAACCGACAAATAAGGTTTAACCCCATCATTTTCTGAAACCGTTACGAAACGCAGGGGATGATCGGGACCTGCTTCGACAATATCATCCATATGGGTGCGAAACGTGAGCACTTGTTCGCCATCACGGGTATGAGCGTTCATTTCAACAGCGATAAAATGAGCGTCTTCTACTTTTATTCCGATGCGTTCAACCGGTGTTACAAGATATGTTTTCCCATCCTCATCCTTGCGCAGAACAGAAGAAAACAATTTCACAAGTGGTTTGCGACCGATTGGCGTGCCCATATAAAACCAGGTTCCATCCGCCTTGATCACCATATCAAGATCGCCGCAATATTCAGGGTGCCACTTTTCGACAGGGGGCAGCCCCTTTCCTTTTCCACCAGCTCTGGAAACAAGAGATTCAAGCCCGTTTAATCCCTGGGCGATTGGATCGCTTTCAATTTCGGCCATATTTCCTCCCGGTTAGCAAATTGCCGCATATTACTTTTTGAACTGATCACTAATCTGTCAACAGTCAATGGCTAATCCTTGCGCTTGAAGTCACACAATAGCCAACTACCATGATATAGTTATCGTCTTAGTGTTTCCCAGTTTTCGAATCACTTTGTGTAATCCTTATTTTCTCGGAGCTGCTTATGAGCGCTATAGACAAAAAATTGAACCATTCACAAGAAAAGGACGTAATTGAAAAGGCTGAAAAAGCAGTCAAAGATGTCCAAAAAATTCGAAAAGCGGTCAGTAATGTAATCTTTGGACAAGAAACAGTGGTTGATAACGTACTGATTTCTATTCTCTCCGGTGGTCATGCTTTGCTGGTTGGATTGCCTGGTCTTGCGAAAACCAAGCTCGTTGAAACCCTTGGAACCGTTCTTGGCCTAGATGATAATCGTATACAGTTTACTCCTGATCTCATGCCGTCGGACATTCTCGGGTCAGAAATTTTGCACCAGGACGAAAATGGTCAACGGTCCTTTCAGTTCCTGAAAGGCCCGATATTTGCACAACTCCTAATGGCTGATGAAATCAACAGAGCAAGTCCGCGCACACAGGCAGCGTTATTGCAGGCAATGCAGGAGTATCATGTAACAATCGCAGGTCAGCGATATGATCTACCCTCACCGTTTCACGTACTCGCGACGCAAAACCCGTTGGAGCAGGAAGGCACCTATCCATTGCCTGAAGCCCAGCTTGACCGGTTTTTGATGCAGGTTGATGTGCACTATCCTGATCTGGAATCAGAGCGACGCATCTTGTTTGAAACGACCGGCACGCGTGAAGCGGCTGCAAAGAAAGCAACCGACGCCAAACGACTGTCTGAACTTCAGGAATTGGTCCGGCGACTGCCCGTGAGTGAAAGTGTTGTTGAAGCAATTTTGGAACTGGTCAGATCAGCAAGACCAGACAGTAAAGCTCATGAAATTGTAGACTATATATCATGGGGACCCGGACCAAGAGCATCGCAGGCTCTAATGCTAACCGTAAGAGCACGCGCCCTGCTTGACGGGCGCCTTTCACCGTCTGTGGATGATGTAATCGCATTGGCACAACCTGTTCTGCAACACAGAATGCAGGTGTCATTTTCTGCCCGGGCAGAAAACATCTCAGTTCGCGACTGCATAAACACCCTTAAGGAGCGCTTGAACTAATGCCAGCAATCGGCGCCATTGCAGCGCGAGAGACCGGCCGGGAAACAATGGAACGTGCGCGTGCGCGCGCGGAACTTATTCCCGACCTGCTTGTCGAAGCGCGGCGGGTTGCCAACTCGGTATTTTCAGGCTGGCATGGCAGGCGAAAACGCGGCATTGGAGAAAATTTCTGGCAATTCCGCCCATATTTGCCCGGAGAAACCATGTCCAGAATTGACTGGCGACGGTCTGCAAGGGATGACACGCATATCTATGTTCAGGATAAAGAATGGCAGGCTGCACATACAGTATGGTTATGGGTAGATGAATCGCCTTCAATGCTTTTCAAATCAGACCCTGCCACAGTTTCAAAACAGTCACGCGCCCTGGTACTTGCATTTGCGATGGCAGAGTTACTTGCACGCAGCGGAGAGCGGGTTGGTTGGATTGGATTAACCCGCCCTATTTTAAGCCGTAAAGCCGCTGAAAAACTGGCCGAAGCGCTGATCCTTGGACAACCACAAACCAGTTTTCCAGAGCATTATAACCTCGGAGACCACTCCGACCTGGTTCTGTTTAGCGATTTTCTTGATCCAATAGAAGAAACCCGCGAACATCTTTCCGGCCTTTATAAACAAGGTGCACGTGGCCACGTGGTCCAGATTATTGATCCGGTAGAAGAGGTGTTTCCCTATTCCGGTAGGGTAGAATTTCATGACCCGGAAACAAAACAGAAATTTACCGTTGGAAACGCGGAGACTTTAAAAGCAGAGTATGAACGCGAAGTTAGTACGCGCAGTGCAGCAATGCGTGAAACCGTAAACATGCTCGGGTGGAGTTATATTCGCCATCATACAGATCGCCTTGCCTCCGAAGCGCTGGTTGCGCTGCACACCCATATGAGCAAGGGAGCTTGACGCGATGTTTAGTCTTCCAATCGCCTTCGCCTATCCGTGGATTTTGTTAGGACTGATCTCACTTCCAGTGATCTGGTGGCTTTTGCGATTAACCCCTCCAAGACCGCAGGAAGAAACTTTTCCTCCAACAAGAATTCTTGCCCGACTTCGTCAAAACGAAGAAACCCCTTCAAATAGCCCATGGTGGCTGACGCTTCTGCGCCTTCTGCTTGCAGCCTGTATCATCCTTGCAATGGCCGGCCCTGTGTTAAACCCAGAAGAAACGCGTCTTAAGGGTGAGGGTCCAGTTCTAATTATCGTAGATGACGGCTGGGCATCGGCCAATGCTTGGGATGCGCGCATGGAAACCGCACTTTCGCTTATCCGAGAGGCAGAGGCCACAGGTCGCTCAGTTATTTTGGAAAGCACTACCGGACGCGATACATGGAGTGGACTTCCAGTCACAGCAAAGGAAGCCCGTTCCTTGCTTGAAGCAGCAGAACCAGATCCGCTACCTTCTTCACACACCGCTGCGGCGAACAGAATTTCCACCAATGCCGCAGCGATAAAACCAGGACAGGTTTTCTGGCTATCTGATGGTCTTGCCCGCGACGGTTCTGAAACTCTGGTTGATACATTTTCCAAGCTTGCAACACCAACGGAATTATTTCTTCCCGAACTTCAAAGCATACTTGCAATAGGGGCAACAGAAAACGACCCTGAAGCACTTACCGGGACCGTTTTACGTGCTGATGATACCTCGGCTCAAACATTGGAAATCATAGCATTGGATGATAAGGGCCTGACGCTGGCTCGAACAATTACCCAATTCAGCGAAGGTGAAAAACAGGCAGAAATCATTTTTGATCAACCAGTGGAACTACGCAATCAGTTTACTCGCATCATAATAGATCAACACAAGTCCACGGCGGCGGTAAAGTTATTGGATGAAAATAATCGGCGTAGACTAGTTGGCCTAATTTCTGGAGAAACGTTTGATCAGGCGCAACCACTCTTATCTCCGCTTTATTATATTTCGCGTGCTCTTGAACCCTATTCGGATATCCGCCGTTCGGACAATGCAAACGTGGAATCCTCGGTACCCGACCTTATCAATCAAGGCGTTTCCGTAATCATTCTGGCAGATGTAGGTACGATGTCTGAAGCAGCAGAGGCAGCGCTAAACGAATGGATAAACCGTGGCGGCATGCTGGTCCGGTTTTCCGGTCCACGTCTAGGCGCTTCGCCTCAGGGAGACCTGCTTCCAGTTGAAATTCGACCTGGCGATAGAAACCTTGGCGGTGCATTGTCTTGGGAAACTCCTAAGCCACTTGCCCCATTTGATCGCGGAAGTCCATTCTACGGGTTGGAAGCACCTCGCGAAGTCTTGGTAGAAAAACAGTTGCTAGCACTTCAATCCTCAACACTGGATGATAAGACTTGGTCACGGCTCGAAGACGGAACGCCGCTTGTAACCGCAGAAAAACGCGGCAATGGCCACTTGGTACTTTATCACGTTGGATCTGATGCGGAATGGTCCAACCTTCCCCTTTCCGGCACATTTGTTGAAATGCTGCGTCGAACCGTAAATCTTTCCCAATCAGGACCAGGTGCAACGAATACACAATCTGGTGGTGCTGTTCAGCAAATCAGTCTTCCTCCGTTTCTTTTGCTCAACGGGCATGGCGAACTTGTTCAACCCGATGAAGTGGCAAAGCCATTGGTCCTTGGTACGAATTCTGAAATTGAGATTTCGCGAGATAATCCGCCCGGATTTTACGGTAATGAAGATGGCCTTCAGGCACTTAACCTGTTTGACGGCAATATTGAATTGAGCCAATTATCAGATCAATCGTTTATCGAAAATCTTGAAATCCGCACTTATCAGATAATCGAACAGTTTGAATTCAGAACCTGGTTACTTGCTATTGCTGCTTTTCTGCTGATCCTCGATTGCCTTGCAATCCTTTGGATGTTTGGCACTTTAAGGCGCCCGGCTCAATTTACAAAACAAGCAGCTGTGTGGGCAACGATCTCTATTGTCTCGCTAACGTTGATCGATATCAATCGCGTCAGCGCGCAGGAAACAGATTTCTCAGCTGCACTTGAAACAAGGCTTGCCTACGTCATTACCGGTGTACCCGAAATAGATGATATCAGCGAAGCAGGCCTACGCGGTCTAACACAATTCATAGGTAGCCGGACTGCATTGGAGCCTGGCGAACCAATCGGGGTCGATATTAGTCAGGATGAGCTTGCGTTTTACGCCTTGATTTATTGGCCGGTAGACCCCCGCGCTGAAGTTCCTTCTGCCTCCACGATGGCACGTATTGATGCCTTCATGAAACAGGGTGGCAGTGTGTTATTCGACACGAAAGATCAGGTTACAGGCGTATTGGGTGGCTCATCAAATTCACCAGCAGCACAAACCTTGCAACTCATCCTTTCAAGTCTTGATATTCCGGCTCTGGAACCTGTGCCGCCAAACCACGTACTAACCAAAGCGTTCTACTTGCTGGATACCTTTCCCGGCAGATATACAGGTGGAGATCTTTGGGTAGAAGCCTCGCAAAATCAAGAAAATCGCGTTGTGAGTGTTGGTGATGGTGTATCTTCCATTTTGATTACCAGCAATGATTTTGCTGGTGCCTGGGCAGTTGATTCGTTTTTCCGCCCGCTACTCCCCACAGTTCCGCCAGATCCCAATCAACGTAATTACGCCTATCGTGTTGGCGTCAATTTGATGATGTATGCGCTTACCGGAAATTACAAATCAGATCAGGTACACTTGCCTGCTTTGCTTGAAAGACTGGGGCAGTAAATGGAAAATTTCACGATTGCCTTTAATCCAGAATTGCCGCTTTGGCTTAGTACCGGGCTATGTATTGTTATCGCGATAGCATGCCTATTCGGGCTTTTCTTTGGTTTACGCGGGGCATGGATACGTTCGATTGCAGCACTGCTGCTTTGCTTTTCGCTTTTCAATCCTTCCTTGCTGGAAGAGGACCGAACAGCTTTGCCAACAATCATTCCCATGGTCGTCGACCAGACTACCAGTCAAAAACTCAATGACCGGGATGTTGAAACAGAAAATGCCGTTGCCACACTTCGTGAACAATTTGATCAGTTGGAAGGGTATGAGTTACGAGAAATCCGTGTCCGAGATCAAATTTCCACTACAAGCGATGTTTCAAGTGCCCTGTTCAAATCATTGGATACTGCTCTGCAGGACATACCCCGTGAACAATTAGGCGCTAGCCTTTTTATCACTGATGGTCAGGTTCACGATGTACCTGAAGATGCAGACAAAAACTCTCAAGGCCCGGTTCACGTTTTGCTGACAGGCAAGGAGAATGAAAAGGATCGCAGGATAATTTTAAAACAGGCTCCTAGATTTGGTGTCGTTGGTGAAAATCAAGAGCTGATCTTTGAAGTAAATGAAACAGGCTTTGGTGACCCCCAACCAGTGGATGTCACAATCCGCTTTGATGGTGAGCCTGTTGCCGTCGAGCGGGTCCTTCCAGGTGAGGACGCGGGATTTGTTTTTGAAGTTCCTCACGGAGGTCAAAATATAATTGAACTGGAAGCACAAACCGCAGACGGCGAAATTACAGAAATCAACAATCGCGTTTTTACCAATCTCACGGGCATTCGCGAGAACCTGCGTGTATTGCTAGTGTCCGGTGAACCCCATGCGGGTGAACGGACCTGGCGTAATCTTTTAAAGTCAGATGCTTCGGTTGACCTGGTTCACTTCACAATTTTGCGGCCACCGGAAAAACAGGACGGCACACCAATCAACCAACTATCCTTGATTGCGTTCCCGACCCGAGAACTCTTCGTTCAGAAAATCGACGAGTTCGATCTGATTATTTTTGACCGTTACAAGCGCAGAGGCGTTTTGCCCATTTTATATTTTGATAATATCGCCAGCTATGTCCGCAATGGCGGCGCGGTATTGGTTGCAGCCGGTCCGGAATATGCTGAACCGGTAAGCATCGCCACAACCCCATTGAATGTGGTTTTGCCGGCTATATCAGACGGACGGATTATCGAAGAGCCATTTGTGCCCCAACTGTCAGATACAGGTGAAAAGCACCCGGTTACCCGCAACCTAGATGGATGGAATTCGCAGGCTCCAAGCTGGAGCCGCTGGTTTCGGGCCGTTGGTGTAGAAGAGGGCAGCGGTGAAACCGTGATGGTAGATGAAAATGATCGTCCAATCCTGATGTTGCAGCGCCAGCAGGAAGGTCGCGTAGCGCTGCTGCTTTCAGACCACGTTTGGCTCTGGTCCCGTGGTTTCGAAGGCGGCGGACCCCATGGCCAGCTGCTCCGGCGTATGGCTCATTGGTTAATGAAGGAACCGGATTTAGAAGAAGAGCGACTGACCGCGATCTCACAAGGTGAGACCCTTACAATAACCCGCCAGACGCTTGGCGATGAACCGGGTACCGTAAGACTGACCAGTCCCTCTGGTGATACAGTTGAACTAAAACTAGAGAACAACGGAACCGGTCAATGGCAAGCGTCTTACAAGGCGGAAGAAATTGGGCTTTATCGCCTGGCAAATGACCAGCTTACTGCACTTTCCCAGATCGGTCCGGCCAATCCTAGAGAACTTGCAGCTGTCGTGAGCACATCCGAACTTTTGCAGACTATTGCAGATACCACCAAAGGATCCATCACCCGATTGGCAGACAATGGTGTACCGCGTCTCCTGGCCGTAGGCACCAATGCAACCACAAAAGGAAACGGTTGGATTGGCCTACCGAGAACGCAGGCAAGTGTTCTAAATGGCGTATTCCGTATTCCTCTATTTGTCGGATTACTGGGTCTAGCCGTTCTGCTGTTGGCTTTTGCTTCTACCTGGTATCGTGAAGGACGCTAGTGCAACTCTTAACTGCTTGTCGCAAGACCTGATAAGTCTTTGCATGCCGCTTTGTCTAACTCGCAGATCAGCAGGCGGTCCGGATCAACCGGGCCAGGAAGTTTAACACTACCGCGTTTTACAATCTCAAAACCAAAACGACTGTAGTAGGGTTCATCCCCAACTAAAATAATCCAGGGGTAGTTTTGTTCCTTAGCTGATTTCACAGCCTGCCACATAAGCTTACGGCCAATGCCAGCATTTTTAAATTCAGGTGCAACAACCAATGGTCCCAACAAGAGCCCTTGCATGTGGTCTATTTTGACCGTGGTTAGGCGTACAGAACCCAAAAGCGCATTCCCATTGCGAACCACAAAGGAAAGCTCAGGTACCTGCGGCACTCCTTCACGAAGCCGAAAGGCGGTACGGGTAAACCGGCCGGGTCCAAATACCAGTGCCGCAAGCGCTTCAATTGCAGGTGCGTCATCTTGTGTTTCAAGTTCAAGGGGAAAGCTATCAATGTTCATAATTCAGGTCCAAACGAAATTTAAATTGTCCGGACATGTGTTCCGGAACGCTTATTGGTGCGTAATGCAGATAAATCCGCCCGCATTCTTTCGTCGTCGCTGAAATTGAACAATATGCATTTAGTTTAGTTCCTCACGGCAGCGCCATATCACGCAAATTGCGTGACGTCTAACAAAACATTTACGGTCAGGTCATTTTGGATCTACACGTTCAATTTTTATACCAATTTACCAATGATCTGACATCTCTTCATCGAAGTACACTTCCTGCAATCGCCTCCAAGTAGACGGGGTGATGCCATCGGGCAAATCATCGAGCTTGAAAAACCCGATCTCGGCAATTTCACGGTTAGGCGAAAATTCTTGTTTTCGATCCCATTGATGACATCGATAAAAAGTAACATGATCACGTTTTGAAGCAGTACGGTTGTGAAAGACGCCTATCAGTTCCAGATCACCATTGAGTTCAATGCCGGTCTCCTCGTAAACTTCTTTGCGTGCGGTCTTTTGCATCGTATCACCTGGCTCAACACCACCGCCTGGAAAATACCAACCGCGCACATAGGTATGGCGGACCAAAAGCACTGCACCGGTTTCATCTTGGACAAGAACCCGTACACCAAGCGTCATCGGTCTACGGATTAAAAACCAGAAATGGAGAAGGCGGCGGATGATTTTTGAAGAAGCCATTGTTCCTCATTACAACGCCCGCAGGATTATTCAAGCTTGCGGTAATCTAAGTTCGTGGTAAGCCAATTTAATGTTCACGCTTGCTCATATTTCAGATGTGCATCTTTCTCCGTTGCCCGATCCTAGTATCAGTCAATTGGCAAGCAAGCGTTTGTTTGGTTACATCAATTGGCAACGCAATCGGAAAAAGGCACTTGGTAGCGATTTCCTAACGCATCTGATGGCGCACATGGGGGCACAAAATCCTGACCAAATCCTGGTTTCTGGCGATCTTGTTAATCTTGCGCTTCCTGCAGAATATACCAATGCCCGCAGGTTTCTCCACACGCTTGGAAAGCCGGAAGATGTATTTGCGCTGTGCGGCAATCACGATGCCTACGTGAAAGGCGGGATTGAAAACGCAATTGCAAGCTGGGGTGAGTACTTAACTGGCGACACACATCAAATCTCAAATACGGATGAGTATCCACAGCTTCGTGTTCGCGGGGATATTGCTTTAATTGGCTGTAACTCTGCTGAACCTACTTTACCCTTAATGGCTACGGGCTACTTCAGAGAGCCACAAGCCTTGAAACTGGCGAGTATTCTTGAGCAAACTAAAGATAAGACGAGAATTGTTGCAATCCATCATCCACCGATTGAGGGTGCCACACGTAATTTTAAACGACTGATCGGTTGCGAATTATTTCAAAGTGTCATCAAAAGCCACGGTTGCGATCTGATCCTGCATGGACATACACATCTTGCAACGCGCTATTTCCTCGATGGGCCAGAAAAACCGATACCGGTCATATGCGTTCCCGCTGCAGGTAATGCGCCAGGGGGAAAACGTCCCTGCGGTCGCTATAACCTTTTCAAAATCGAGTGCAGCAATGCGGGTGCTCTTATAACCCAGCAAGAGTGGGGATGGGACGGTCCCAGCCAAATTGAACTATTAAGCGAAACTGCTTTATGAGCTGAATTGTGAGGTGATCCAATTGACCATAGGTCCTTGCAGATCAAAAAACATAATTGCAAATAACAACACCAAGCCGAATAACAACCCGATCAAAAACCAGGTTAATATTGCAAAACTCGGCTTTTCGGTAACGCCAATTTTCTGATTTGAGGAGCCGTCTTGGGGAAACTTATCTTCTTCCTGTGAAGAGAAAGGTTTGTCCTGATCAGTTACGTCGTTTTCAATCGCCGGTTTTGCTTCTGCATCATCAAGCATGCTTGTAGTAACGTTACGTTGTCGAGCAAGACGGTTAGCTGAAATCCAGTCACCCTCAATCATTCGTTCACGTTCAAGAATACGTTCAGCTACGTAGTCAGTGACACGATGACCCATCTGTTCGCGATTGTTTGACCGCGCTAAAATGGTTCGTCCCAATCTTGTGTCCTTGACGAATTCATATTCGCGTCCATCCGCGCCCATCCTTAGAAAGGATGTCATATCAATCCACAGCCGAGGTGTTTCACCCTGGCTGATTGCAAACTCAAACTGCTCGTTGTCAGAGGGAATGTCCTCAAATACAGATGAAAGATCTTCAGCAAGCAATTCAAGCCGGCTGAGCTTGGCATGTTTCATGTCAACCACAACGTCTTCGCGATTAGCTTGCGCCGTGCGAATCCGGTTCATGGTTTCATTTAAGTCATGAACTTTTCGTTCGATTTCCTTGGCATCAAAGTCTTGTTCTGCCATTAGTCCGTGATCCTGAGTTTAAGCGTCTATAGGTTAAGGCATTTTCCGAAAATTATGCAACAATTGCAAGAAACCTGAATACGTAGACATTCTCAGTAATCCAGATTAAAAACGCCATTACTTAAAAACTGAACTCTACGCCCTGCCAAACAACAACTTACCTACCAATTTATCACGACCGTAGATATCTTCTTCGAAGATCGCTTTTCCCCCATCAACCCAAACTGTAAAATACGTCAAATGCACCGGTATCGGCTTTGACAGGTTTACCCGTTGTGTTGCTGGGTTAGACAATATCTTGCCTATTTTTGCCTGATTGAGCGAGCGGCTACCAAATAGTTTTTCCGCAAATTCAAGCGGATTTTCAACCCTTATACATCCGTGTGAGAATGCACGTGATGATTGAGAAAAGAGGTTTTTTGACTGGGTATCATGCAGATAGACATTAAATCGGTTTGGAAACAAAAATTTCACAAGCCCAAGTGCATTATTGGAGCCAGGTTGCTGAACAATACGGTAGGGGAAATTTTTGCTACTCACAGAACCCCAGTCAACTGAGTGCGGGTTCATTGCCGGAGCATTTGCCTTCCAGCTGGTATGAACCTTGTAATTGTTCTTTTCCAAGTAACCGGGGTCTTTTCTCAACTTTGGAAGGATTTCATTCCCTGCAATTGATCTTGGAACAGTCCAGGTTGGGTTAAATTCCGCATACTGGATCGCATGACTAAACATCGGCGTTTTATGATACGGTTTGCCAACCACAACGCGTCTTTGATCTGCAAGCTTCCCACCATCATAAATCCGCATTTCAAATGCAGCCTGATTAACCAGAACATGCCGCTTGCCGAGCGAACGCGGCAACCAGCGCCAGCGCTCCATATTTGTGACAATCTGACGGCCTTTTTTGCTCTTTGGATCCACAGATCCCAGCAGTCCCCGCAAAGCAATATATTGCGCATGCGATGGTCTAAGGGCATCGACGACAGCTTTGGGACCTTTTCGGCTTGCCACTTTCAACCATCCAGGAACATCAGTTTTCTTCCTGGAAATAACGATGTCAGGCTCGGAAACTGAAGGCGTGGTTCGCCCAGCAGACAGATCACGACCAAACTTCCAGAACGATTGGCTAAGCAATAATTCAGCCGCTGCAAGATCACCGCCGGTCAGATCCTGAATATTATTGGGAATACCTGAAAGATAGTCTGAAGGCACAAGACCATCCGTACCAGCTGCTTGCAAAACTCTTATTAACTCAACACCACGCTTTGAAAGTCCTTTTTTGCCGGTCCATAAGCCTTTTCCGAGCCTGCTGCGATAGTATTTCTTTAGTGGGTCAAGATCGATTACCACACCATTCCACTTCAGAGCATCTCCCCTTATCGTGCTAAGCACGTTCGCTGCATGGGAAAATCCGGTAGCTGCAAGAAAGCCGGTCGATGTCGCTGTGACAAGAAAGCTACGGCGCGTGAGGTTAGTGTTCGGCATAAATGAACCTCTGTTGGATGAGACTTTGCAATACTTAGTATGTAACGTAGCGTCATGCTATTTTAAAGGCAGGATTAAACAAATGCCAAAAATTTGATTAAACATTTAGCGATCCGAACGCAATTATAGCAATAAAGAGCTAAGGCCCCGAATATCATCTTGTCGGGACCAAAACTATTTTTCAACTAAACCTGATTTGCTGCACTTACTAACGCTTCAAGTGAAGCAGCGACAATATTGGGATTAACTCCTACCCCAAATACATGTTTGCCGCCAATCTCAACTTCCATATAGCAGATTGCTGAGGCATCTGCCCCCGGGCGTAGCGTATGCTCGGAATAATCCACCACCGAGATTTCCGTTCCAAGATGCTTGCTCAGCGCATCTACAAATCCATCGATCGGACCGGTTCCTTCCCCTTCGATTTTGGTAGTTTTTCCACCATCAGAAATCTCTGCGTCAAGACTACGTATTTTCGAACCTGATTCTCCGCTTGGGAAAGTATGATGATCAATATATTTCAATCTAGCACCTGGCTGTATGACATACCGATCCTGAAACAATTCATGGATCCTCAACGAGGGTAATTCTCGACCCTCATCATCCGTAATGCGCTGAACTTCTTTACGCATTTCTATCTGCAAGTTTCGCGGCAAATGGATTCCGTAATCCTGCGCCATGATATAGGCGATGCCACCTTTGCCTGATTGTGAATTTATCCGAATAATGGCCTCATAGCTGCGGCCAACATCTTCAGGGTCAATTGCCAGATAAGGCACTTCCCATTGCGGTTTGTTAGCTTTTTCTAGCGCCTTCATTCCCTTATTGATCGCATCCTGATGCGATCCGGAAAATGCAGTGTAAACCAACTCTCCCACGTAAGGATGACGCTCTGGAATCCGCAACTGATTGGAATATTCATACACATCCTTCATGCGTGGGATGTCTGAACAGTCAATCATCGGATCAACACCTTGGGTGAACATGTTAAGAGCAAGTGTTACCAAATCAACATTGCCAGTCCGCTCTCCGTTGCCAAACAAAGTCCCTTCAACCCGGTCAGCGCCCGCCATAAGTCCAAGCTCTGTTGCAGCAATTCCAGTTCCCCGGTCGTTGTGAGGGTGCAGGGAAAGAATAACGTTTTCCCGATTTTCCAGATTGCGGCTCATCCACTCAATCTGATCTGCATGGATATTCGGCGTAGACATCTCAACAGTTGCAGGCAGATTAAGGATCAGTTTGTTATCTGCGGTAGGCATAATGATTTCAGTTACCGCGTTACAAATCTCCAGCGAGAATTCGAGTTCAGTGCCGGTGAAACTTTCCGGCGAATACTGGAACCTAAACCCACCACCTGCATCTTCTGCCATATCCCGAATCATCTTTGCTGCATCGGTGGCAATGGTCTTGATACCGTTGCGATCCATTCCAAAAACTACGCGCCGCTGAAGTTCAGAGGTTGAATTGTAAAAATGGACAATCGGGTTATCCGCATCTTTGAGCGATTCGAATGTGCGGGTAATCAATTCTGGACGGCACTGAACGAGTACCTGCAGCGAAACATCTTCAGGAACGTTTCCTTCTTCAATACACCAACGGGCAAAGTCAAAATCCGTCTGGGATGCGGAAGGAAACCCAATTTCAATCTCTTTGAATTTCATGTCCAGAAGCAATCGGAACATGCGTTCTTTACGATCCTGACCCATTGGGTCTATCAGGGCCTGATTACCATCGCGCAGATCAACAGAACACCATATAGGTGGATTTGTAATTGTCTTGGATGGCCAGGTTCGGTCGGGCAAATCAACCTGTTCATAAGCCACATATTTCTCACCAGCCTTCGGCATGATTGTCGTTTGTGAAACTTCAGTCATATTCTTCTCGCTATTTCGGTCACTGCATCGAACGGTTTCTCGAGTAGTGCCATAATTATCTAATTTCAGATTATTTGAATATTCTGGTTTGAGGGCTTGGGCCAATGGCCCCACCGACCGCCGGGAGCCCTTTTTATAGTCGAGCCCGACGATCGCAACTAAGTGCGAGTAGCAGAAGGATAGAATTGAGCGTTCTCTTAACCATACACAGACACTAACCGCAATTCTTGAAAAGCGCAATTATGAATTCCACAAGAGTTGAAAAGGAAAATCCTTACCGTTGAATTTGCAAGCATGCATCGCTATTGCTTCATCAACACTTGTAAACTGAAATAAACGAACCAATCTTCAGGCCCATGCCAGATACGCTCACCCAGCTTTTGACTATTGATGAACCGCATTTGATCGAACGTTATGCGCGTGCGCTAAATTCATTTGGCTTTAAGATGCCGAGCCTTTCTTCATTCCGCATTGATATGATCGGACATTCGCCGGAAATAGCAGATGCACTTGCCAATCAAGATTACCTTGATCCGAAAAAGGTCAATCGCCGCTTTATTATACTGTCACCCGACCAGGCGCATCTTTCGCTGATCAATCAGACATTTTCCAATACGCGCGATCTGATGCTTGAATTTTTTGAGCGAAATAAGCGGGTGTTGTTTGCGCTGACCATTCGCGACGTTGTCTATGGCGAGATTGAAGACAATATTTTCGAAGTCGACAACATTGATGATCTTCTTGCAATTGAGCAAGTGGAATTTCGCATCGGTACGCATGAAAACCTGACCGACAAGACTGCAGAATTGAAACTTAAAATTGACCGGCTTTTAAAAGAGCCGGAAGCCTGGCGCGACGATGATATGTTGAAGGAAATGGTGAGCCTTTCAAAGCAGACCGGCGACATACGCGAAAACAAGCTATTGCCTGAAGAAACCCTGTTTCGTCACAAAACCTTTTGGGCTTCTCACTTCAATGGCACCTATATCTTCAACGACGATAAAGCCATAACCGTTATCTGCGACCCGAGTGCCAGGGGATATCGCAAATCGCGCCCCTGGGAGGTAAGCTATCTCGATATCAACGACCAAAGAGCAGTGTTTGGCTTTTTATCTGATACCGACAGATTACAACCACCACTCGGCTCCTGGATTGAACGATCCAATCTCTTAAAGCAGCGCCGTCAGATGGCAACGGTTTGGTTAGCCCAACAAAATGGTGATCCGCTTCCTACCACAATTTTAGATGAAAAATGGGCAGATCGTTGGATTAAATCAAACACCAGAACCGTTAAGCAGGAAAATACCATTCCTCTGATTGACTGGGCCTTGGATCAGGCTTCTGACTGGGAACGCATTACGATTGATGAAGTTGAAAACGAATTGCGCTTTACTCTATGCAGGGCGAACCCGGATCACGAAGACATGGCGCTAACCAATCGATTGATATCAGAATTCCTACCTTTCGATTTTCTTAGCCGATTTGAGTTTAACCGTCCGAATTTCAACCGTGACAAATTGAAATGGTCGCAAACCTATCTGGATTTTGTGGAAAATTCGATCCAGAACTCCTATCTCAACAACCGAGAGCGAAATTTCAGCAATTTGTATGAATAAAGAGAATATTTGAGGGACACATGTTAGATCCAGTAATTAACTTCCTGAAATCCGTGTTCCGTATGATCGCAAGCTTGATTGGTAAAATCATACTGATCATTCTTTCTCCGTTTATCTGGATCAGAAATCTTTATCGAACTTCCGGTTGGATTTTAAAAGGCCTGCTGCTGGTTTTGCTGATCTGCATCCTTATACCGTACACGTTGTTTTTCTGGAACAGTATCTGGACACGAGATTATCAGGTAAATTACACCCAGCGCCTAAACCTTGATCGATATGTGGTCGAAGCAGGCAACCGCATGCCAGAGGGTAGTGCAAGTGAATGCGGTCCGTCGGCTATTATTGATGTCTCCCGCGACCTGATCGATTTTAATGTTAATCGAAATAGCTGGATGTCAGCGTGGCTGGTTTATAAACTGGGTCTGTTTGGTATTCCATGGGATTCAACCCCTTGGATGGACAACAAGGCTTCGTTTCAGCGTGGCGTGCACCGCGGTGTTACGTCCGCAGCGATTGAAATGCGAGAAAGCCTGGGACGGGTTCGAGGGTCTTCTGAAAGGGATGAGGATTTAAACGATGCGCTTTCTAACCTGCAGATTGACGAATATAACTGGTACTTTGGATTGAACCCGTTCGGTTTTAAGCAAACTGCATGGGGATCATACCGTCAGGCACGTAAGGAAATGGGCGAATATAATATGCGCCTTGCTGGTTGCGATGCTAATTTTGACGCGCGTGCGGACAATCTTTCAAATTTCCTCGATCGTATAGCAAAGGATATCGGATCAACAACTGCAGTTATTAAGGACCGTTCTGAACAATATAACTGGGGTTGGTTTGATACCCGTGCTGACAATGTTTTCATGGAGGCAAACGGCCAGCTCTATGCTTATTTGGGCCTGCTGCGCGCAACCCGGAACGACTTTCAGGATATCATTCGTCGCCGAAATCTGGATAGTCTCTGGGACACAATGGATGAACAATTAAACAGCGCTGTCGAACTCAATCCGCTGATCGTCTCGAATGGCGCAGAGGACGGCTTTGTGATGCCGACGCATTTAACGACGATAGGATTTTACATCCTGCGCGTGAGAACCAACCTTACTGAAATGCGGGACGTCTTGAAAAACTAGCCTGGCCACTATCTGGGCTCACCAGCCCGGCCACTATCTGCGGTCACTATCCGGAGGCAAGCCTTGTTTGCCTGCACCATTTTGCGCTCCCTATATCCATTTCGAATCACTAGGGTATATTTTCCTGTCGAACCACACTCATAGGTTGTGTAATAAGTTAAAAAAGGAAATTATTCTCCGATAATTGTTTTGGCTTGTTTTCTAATATCTTTAAGCATTTGTAATTATT
>JBCCBE010000129.1:0-6409 GCA_039814425.1 Pseudomonadota bacterium | reverse complement strand
TAAAAATCGAGTTCGTTAAACTCGATATCCCGGACTTTGTACTTATCAATCGTATATGTGCCCTTTTCACATAATTCTCCGCGGAAGACCAAACGATCGTATTTTTGCATACAGGCCTGAATCTCTGATGGTTCCTGGTTGCTCGTACAATTTTTATGATAGCTGGACAGATTGTCAAAATGGCGCTGGCGGCACAGGGAATAATCATTGACGTGGTAGTTGTAGATTTTCTTGTTCATTGCCCGGAATACATTGTGCACCGATGACCCCGAATTGAATTTCGTCAAAAAGAACGTCGGGCAAAATCTTGATTCCTTCAAAAATTCTGCTTTGATTTTTTCAGGCTTTTCCGGATCGGATTTGAGATAGCTCAGGTCTTTGAATATTTCGAGCCGACTGTTGAGGATTGGCTCGAAATATTTAAGCCTCTCTTCCTCTGACGCATCAGCAAACTTTTCGCGGCATTGGGTAATATCCATAATACGTTTTGCCATGGCATCATGGTCTGTATTCCATGCATTTACCGACGCCTGATATTCGTCGTAGAACTCGTTCAAGGACTGAATGTCGTCAGTTGCGACATATTTGATGATTTTCTGACTGGTGCGCCTACGTTCTCTCAATCGGGAACTGTAATAACTCCGGGCAGCGTCGAACTCTGCATTGGCTTTTTCCGGAAGAGACGAGTACTCAGTGCTTTCTGAATTAAATAATTGTATGTTGCGTTTAACAATGAAATCGCCAAATAGTCCGCCAACGAGCAAGGTAACAATAGAAGTAAGAACAAGTTCTTTGTAATTCTTGCCCTTTATTGCAGGTTTTTTCTCTGCTTCAGCTGGTTTTGAATCTAAATCAGCTGGTTTTTCTATGACAGGTTTCTTGCGTGTTGATTTAGACTTTTTAGCCATTGCTCTTAACCTTTGAAGAACTTTAGACCCATGCTGTACTAAAATTGTTGGTTCGGCAAGTTTTACGCCTCATGCTGGTTAATTTGAAAATATGCAATCCATACCCAATCCGCCGCCGATCCGTCGCATTTCGAACGCTATTAGAAGAGAAAATTGTCTGATAGTCTTTTTTTGAGTCATTAGTTTATCGGTCTGCAGGACAAATTGCAGAACAAGGTTGCGGAGAGAAATTATGGCGAAGTTTCCAGAGAAGGCCAACGTAGTTATCGTCGGGCTTGGCGGTATCGTTGGAGCATCTGTTGCTCATCACCTGATCAAGCGTGGCTGGGATAATATCGTGGGTATCGATAAATCCGCCATACCAACAGACATTGGGTCAACATCTCATGCTTCTGATTTCTGCTATGCAACGGCGCATGATTTTTTAACCTGCTGGACCACTGCCTACTCTATTGATTTTTTCGAAAAGCGTGGTCGTTATGCCAAAGTTGGCGGTCTGGAAGTCGCCCGGGTTGGTGATGACGAGCGGATGCTCGAACTAAAACGCAAAGTGTCTTCAGGTAAGGCGTTTGGTACAAGAGCTGTGATGGTTTCCCCCGCTGAAGCAAAACAAAAATTTCCGCTTCTTGAAGAAGATCAAATTCAGGGCGCTTTATGGGATCCAGATGCTGGGCTGGTTACGCCGCGTTCACAGACAGTAGCCGGAGAGCTGGTGGATGAAGCAGTTAACACCGGCAAGCTACAAGCATTTGCAAACACATCTGCTGAAAGCCTCATCATTGAAGAGGGACGCATCAAGGGTGTGGTTACGTCGCGCGGCACAATCATGGCTGATTATGTGGTGGTTTGCGCTGGCCTTTGGGGGCGGCTGATAGCTGAAATGGCAGACGAAGATTTACCGGTTATGCCGGTGGATCATCCGCTTACATTTTTTGGTCCCTACAATGAATTTGAAGGCACAGACAAGGATATCGGCTACGCACTCCTGCGGGATCAGGGAAATTCTGCCTATATGCGCGATACCGGCGATCCAAAAACACCGGAAGGTGGGCAAATTGAATGGGGCTATTATGAGCAAACTGAGCCACGGCTTTGCCATCCTCGTGATATTTTGGAAAAAGCTGAAGCCCGTCTTTCTCCATCGCAGCGCGATTTGCCAATGGACCACATCATGGAACCTTTGGAACGGGCGATGGAGCTGACCCCAATCCTGGGTGAACTGGGGTACAATGAAAATTATTCGTTCAACGGCCTGCTGCAGGTCACGACAGATGGAGGGCCATCTATTGGTGAATCCCAGAAGGTTCGAGGCCTTTGGTATGGGGTAGCGATCTGGGTCAAAGACGGGCCTGGAATGGCCAAATTGCTGGTTGATTGGATGACCGACGGTCGTACGGAGATCGATCACAATCCAGTTGATTATGCTCGGTTTTACCCATTCCAGTTAGAGGAGCAATACATCCTTGAGCGGACGACTGAGACCGCGATGAAGATTTATAATCCGGCGGTTCATCCAAGGGAGCCATTTGCCGGCGGGCGTGGTGTGCGCCGCAGTCCTTTTTATGAAAGAGAAAAAGAACTGGGTGGTTACTTTATGGAGCTAGGTGGTTGGGAGCGTGCCCATGGTTATGCTTCGAATGAACATCTTCTTGAGAAATTTGGCAACCAGGTTCCGGTACGCGAAAACGAATGGGACAACCGCCATTTCTGGCGCGTATCCAACGCTGAGCATCTGGAAATGAGTGAAAATGTCGGCATGGTCAACCTGTCACATTTTGCCATGTATGATGTAACCGGACCGGATCATGTGGCCTTTATGGAATATTTGTGTGCTGCCAAAGTTGGCGGTGACAACCAGGTTGGTAAAGGTATTTACACCCATTTTCTTGATGAAAAAGGCATGGTACGGGCCGACTTTACAGTTTTCCGCATGGCTGACCGGTTCCGCTTTGTCGATGGTGCAGATGCAGGAAACCGCGATTTCGTCTATATGCAGCGCATGGCAGAAGACCACGGTTTTGATGTCACGATTTCAGATCGTTCAACAGATTTCGTGACGATAGGGGTCTGGGGCCCGAACGCGCGCGAAACCATGAAAAAAGTCGTTGAAGACCCTACAGGTCTCGATCCGGAAAATTTCCCGTTTGCCGCCATTAAACCGCTTTGGATTGCAGGTCACGAAGTATCTGCTTTCCGGATTTCCTATGTCGGAGAGCAGGGCTGGGAACTCCATATGAAGTATGAAAATGGTTTGGCGATTTGGGATGCATTGCGCGCAGAAGGTGTCATGCCTTTTGGTGTTGAAACTTATGCGAATACCCGCCGGATGGAAAAATCTCTGCGGTTGCAGAATGCGGATTTGCTGACCGAGTATAATCTGTATGAGGCTGACCTTGCCCGCCCGAAGGTAAAAGAAGCAGACTTTGTCGGCAAAGAAGCGCATCTGGCCTTCAAGGCCCGTGATCATCAACCTGCTACGCTTTGCACGTTTGTAATGACGGAAAATAAAGATAGCGAAGGGGTCGCGAGGTTCCCGGTCGGAACTATGCCTATTCAAGATGCAGAAACCGGTCAAACCATTGTCGATGAATTGGGTCGGCGTTCGTACACGACCTCGTTTGCATATGGTCCGACCCTAGGCAAAAATATCGCGCTTGGTTATCTGCCGCACAAGCTTGCTGTTAAAGGCAACAAGTTCCAGATGGACTATATGGGCGAAAGTTATCCACTTGAGGTGGCAGGCGTTGGTTACGAGCCGCTTTATGACCCGGAAAGCTTAAAGCCACGGTCTTGACCGTATTATTAGGCTTGGTTGGTTCATACTGATCTGTTTGATCTGGCTGATCATATGAATTCTACTGGATTGTCATTGATTGCCTTTTTGAGTTGTGCTGTGTTTCTGCCTCTAATTGGCGTTTTTGCATCTGGATGCAAAAAAACAAGACCGGTGTAAAATCGGATCAGCTATAGTTTCTGATGCTACCTGATACAATTTGCAACGGGGCATCTTACCAAATAGGTGGAGAGCACTTTCTATAAATCGCTGCAAGACAAGCCAAATCGATTGCGAAATTCATGTCGTTTCCTCGTAAAATATCAAGGTAAGAATAGTCTTGGTAGGGTCTCAGTTGAAGTTCCGTTATGTCGATTAAATAACCGAACCTGCAAATGCTTCTAATGTCTGGTTATGGGGGAAGCGGTCTTTCGACAACAATCGGCGGTTAGGTTTCGTCAAGAGAAAAGCGGACACTGAATAGTAGAACTTCCCATAAATTTCAGAGAAATTGCAGAGAGGCAGCCAAAAATCTGCCGCTATGAAATTTGTTTTTCAGACAAGTATTCCATTGTTGAGTCGTTGATTGCATTTACAATTTCATTGTCTTTTTTGTATCTGACGAGTAGCAATTGTCGCCGGAGCACACAACAGCAGCCAGAAGGTTGCAAAGTAACTCAACCTAACCCTTGCTTAAAGACTTGGCACTTTTTTGCAGTTTCTCCAAACTAATATGTCCCGAATTACGTTGATCAACCTGCACGGCACGTTTAGACACTTATGATATTCGGCAGAAAGATTGAACAGAGGAAAACATGCGCAACTTCAAGAAATTTTACATCGATGGCCAGTGGGTCGATCCTGTATATGGCACAGAATTCCATGTCATTCATCCAGGTAACGAAGAAACGATCGCTACCATATCGCTGGGTTCAAAAGAAGATGTCGACAAAGCTGTTGATGCTGCGAGACAAGCTTTCAAAACATGGCAATTCAGTTCGGTAGGCGAACGAGTCGCACTGCTTGAAAGAATGATCAAGGCATATGAAGCACGAGCTGAAGAGTTCGTGAAAATGATGCCGCATGAAATGGGTACCACCATCTCCTTTTCGCGGGAGGTGCATATGCCAGTCGGCATTGGTCATATGGAAGCTGCAATCGAAGCTGTGAATGATCATCAATTTGAGCGACCATCTCTAAGAGGCGGATCTACCCTGATAGATGAACCAGTGGGCGTCGTTGGCATGATCACACCTTGGAACTGGCCAGTTAACCAGATCATCATCAAGGTAGCACCTGCACTTGCTGCAGGATGCACCATTGTGCTCAAGCCCAGTGAATATTCCCCTCTGACTTCGATCATGCTTGCTGAAGTAATAGATGAAGCAGGCTGCCCTCCTGGTGTCTTCAATATGATCAATGGAGATGGTTCTGGAGTTGGGGAAGCAATCTCTACTCATCCGGAAATTGATATGGTTTCTTTTACCGGCTCTACTCGAGCAGGCAAGGCGGTCACTAAAGCGTCCGCCGACACGATCAAAAGGGTCACCCTAGAGCTGGGCGGCAAATCTCCCAATCTGTTGTTTGCCGACTCTAACCTAGAAGAAGCAGCGAAAATATCCGTCGACAGTTGTTTTATTAACAACGGACAGAGCTGTGATGCAGCCTCGCGTTTGCTGGTGGAACGGAGCGTTTATGAAAAAGTCGTGGAACTTGTGACCGAGGAGGTTATGAACACACAGGTGGATGACCCGATGAAAGAGGGTGATCACATAGGACCAGTGGTTAACAAACGCCAATATGAAAATGTACAACGGTTGATTCAGGCGGGAATTGATGACGGGGCAACACTGGCAGCCGGAGGACTGGGTCTGCCCCAGGGCTTTAACAAGGGTTATTATGTCCGGCCCACGCTATTCACCGATGTCCACAATGACATGAACATTGCGCGCAAAGAGGTTTTCGGGCCGGTTCTTGCTGTCCTGCCATTCGACAATGAAGATGAAGCCATCGAGATCGCTAATGATACTGTCTACGGCCTTGCTGCTTACATACAGTCAACTGATCAGGAGCGCATAAATCGGGTCAGTAGGAAGCTTAGAGCTGGCGTGGTCAACGTAAACGGCAACGCCGGCGACTACGATGTGCCGTTTGGTGGTTACAAGCAATCCGGAAATGGAAGAGAAGCTGGTCCACTAGGCTTGCATGACTATCTTGAGACAAAGGCTATAACTGTCTGATTGGGTGGATAACCGAACCTGCATCCGGGCTTAACGAATGGCTGCTTTGCAGCGGACCCCAAAAGGACTGAAAGTCACTTTGTCCTGTGGGGATGGCTCCCTTTTTGCAAGCCCTTATTTGAAGTGATTGGCATTTTTGCATCTGGATGCAAAAAACAAGAACGGTTTAAAATCGGATCAGCTATAGTCTCTGATGCTACCTGTGCTTCTTGCTTCGAACCCATCATCGTAATAAATCTCCCAAATCGATGAGGAAACTGAATCAGCACAACATGCAGTCAATAAGGCGACTTTTTCAACAAAATAAGCCCAAAGCAGACGCTAAAGTTCTGGTCGCTAGATTTCCAGAACTTGTACTTTGAAGCCGCAAATCAAGACTTATTGCAGATCCAAAAAATCGCACAATATCGCATTGAAGAGTATCGGCTTTTCCATATGTGCGGCGTGAGAGCATCCGGGCAAAACTGATAGCTGCGCATTCGGTATCG
>JBCCBE010000096.1:0-11664 GCA_039814425.1 Pseudomonadota bacterium | reverse complement strand
GCAGCATAGGTGTACTTGCCAATCACCCCATCTGCGGGCAGACCGTGGCGCGCCTGAAACCGGCGCACTGCCCCGTCGACCCAGGTATCAAATACATCAGATCTTCCGTTACCGGCTTGCAGATCCTTGGAAACTTCCAATCGTTCGCGCAAAAGTCGCACGTTATTGGACTGGCTTCCTAGTCGCAGCTTCTGATTTGCAGGAACAACTGGCCAACCACCATTACCAACGATACCTCTGTACTGGGCAATGGCACGCTGTACAAAAACCGGTGTTTGCTGTGAAAAAATCGGAGTATTTGTGGAAGAAAGCTTTGCATCACCCTTTCGAGAATCAAACTGATCGCTCCAGCTGTCGCGTTTCGATGATCTTATGATCGACGTTATTGGGTTTTCTGCAATCGCTGGCGATGCAATTGCACTTGAACTCAATGCTGCTAATCCGGATAAAAATTTTCTACGCTTCATCTGCAATGCCTAGTTTTCAAAAAATTCTTACGTGTTTTAGAGATATTAATAGAGTCATCGCTAAACAAGGTAAATATTTTGGTAATGCTACTTATTAAAGCCATTTTAATCACAGTTAAGTGAAGAAACACCCTAGCTTTTCATTTTGCATCATATTGTGTTGAATTAAGGGCATAAAAGCCCGCCAAGCGATTGCCAGGCGGGCTGTTTTAATTTCAGAATTTGGCCAGGGTTACGACCCTAAGACTAAAGGCGATAAAGAATTTGATCAGTCCAAAATCGTTCAAGGCGCTTTAAGGATTGATTCATTTGTGAAAATTCGCCAGGCGCAACACCGCCAACTTTTTCAACTGTTTCGATGTGCCTATCATACAGGGTTTCCACTGTCTGAGCGATTTTGCTGCCAGAGTCTGTCAGACTGATACGCACAGATCTACGATCTACCCGGGATTTCTGATGATTGACATATCCCTGATCAACCAGCTTCTTCAGATTATAAGAAACATTCGAACCGAGATAAAACCCACGAGACCGCAACTCGCCCGCGGTCAATTCTGAATTTCCAATATTGTAGAGTAATAAAGCCTGAACCGGATTGATATCACCCAGCCCCTGACGTTCGATCTCATCTTTAATAACGTCCAGTAACCGGCGATGCAAACGTTCAACCAACGTCAGTGCATCTAAGTAAAGTGTCTTGATGTCGCCTTCATATAAAGGCGCGATCGGCTCCCCTGCCATTACGGGTGCATTTTCCATGATTGCCTCACTGTTTTTTTTGACGGGATTGTTTCCTCCCGTTCTGAAGCTTTTGTACGGCAATCGTCTAAAATTCGAATTAAAGTTTTATATTAATTGCAGGTTACCAAATTCAGTAAAAATTACAGATGATTTCGGACACCATCGGGAGGTTTTGTCCTCCATTAGTCGTTGTTTATTTGTAGAAATAAGCGATTTCCTCACGAATTCTTTCCTGACTATTTTATTCAATATTAACCATAAGTCCGTATCTATCAGACTTGGATATGGATACGTTATTGCTGTGAAGAAAATTTTCAGGCCCGGTAACTGGCGAACTATAACGTGGTGTTTGCGTGCCTGCTACACCATTTCGTTGATCGGACTTGGCATGATTTGTTACAGTTACTACACTGCTCAGCAAACAAGTAATGCTGAGCGTGATTATCTACGCATCCTTGCCCAACATGTTGAGAATACAGACAATGCAATGCTTGTGTTGTCACAAAAAGCTAGTCGAATTGGACAGGAAACACCTTCGAGAGATTATAGCGGCAACCCGATAGGAGTATCCAAAAAGCCGAGCGGTGAAACAGCCGTGGAAAATCGGATAATGCGCCTTACCGATCAGGAAGTCCTACCGTTCCGGAAAACAATAACTTTCTTCCAAGCAAAGGCTAATACACAATTTAACCTGTTAATGGATTTGTGGAACCAGGGAAGCCCTGAATTCCGAAACACGATCAAGAACAAATCACGATATATGATCGGAGAGAAACCCTTTCGACACTATAGTGCTGTCATAGGCAGTGAAAAAATCAGAAATGCCCGTAATCTTGTGGATGTCCATTGGGAAGTAAGGAGAATTTATTCCACTTATACCAACCAGGTACTACCCACAAATCAGCATATTTTAGAATCACTGCGTGAAAGAGAAACGAAACTGGTCATGCATCAGGTTAATCTGCATGAGAGATTTCTTTTAATCATTATGGGGTCGCTTTTATTCATCGGGTTTTGCATCTGTATTCCTGGAGATCTTCTTGTCCAACGCATAATGACCAGCGTTTTGGAAAAGACCGAGCAGATCAAAAGCGAATCACTCCGGGCATCATTGGCTGATCGCGCAAAATCAGAATTTCTTGCCAATATGAGTCATGAAATACGCACCCCGATGAATGGGGTCATGGGCATGTCCGAATTGCTAATGCGCACCAATCTTGATGAAAAACAAAAAACCTTCGCTGATATAATCGTGAAATCGGGAACTTCTTTACTTACAATTATCAATGACATTTTGGATTTTTCAAAAATTGATGCCGGGCAAATGAAACTCACACCGGCCCCGTTTGAACTGGCGGAAACGATTGATGATGTAGCAAGCCTGATGGCAGCAAAAGTTGCGGATAAGAACCTGGAGCTTTCTGTTCGTATCGATCCAGATCTTCCCCACTGCTTTGTTGGCGATGCGGGCCGAATTCGGCAAATCGTGACAAATCTGGTTGGCAATGCCGTTAAATTTACAGAAAGCGGACATGTATTCATCGACATCAATGGTTCGTATGTCAAAGACGATGCTGTCGCCGCTGTTAAATTATCGAAGAAAAAGACTGCTGATTCTGCGAATGAAAACGAGGCACAAAATCATAACAAGGTGAAACTCAGAATTTCAGTTGAAGATACAGGTGTTGGCATTGAACCTGATAAAATCACACGGATATTTGAAAAATTCAGTCAAGGTGATGAAAGTGCGACCAGAAAACACGAGGGCACGGGACTGGGGCTTGCTATTGCCTCTTCTTTAATCGGGATGATGAACGGTGATATTGGTGTGTCATCAACCCCTGAAAAAGGCTCTACCTTTTGGTTCGAAATCATATTGCCGGTTCAAAAAACCAGTGATCATCTGGTGGAAACGCCGGACCAATTTCAGGATGCACGTATTTTGATTGTTGATGATAGCGCAATAAACCGGTCTATTTTTGTGGAGTGCCTATCTTATTGGGGTTTTGAAAGTGCGGCTGCGTCAACTGGTGAAGAGGCGATTGCCGCAATGCGAGCAATGTGTGATGGGAATATTGCACCTGATTGCGTAGTCCTTGATTATCACATGCCCGGCATGAATGGTCCGAACATTGTTTCTGCAATGCGCAACGATCCAAAACTATCGGAAATTCCAGTAATAATGCTGACTTCAGTTGATCATATCGAAAATGGTCAGTCGTTTTCTTCAATGTTAGTACAAGGTCAACTCATCAAGCCGGTGCGCAACTCCCGGCTGCATGAAATGATTGTTACCCTTTTAAAAGACTGCAGCTCCAAACACCCGGACTTGTATAATGGTATTGCGATGGCTCAAGCAATGGGTGGAATTCACACCAAACCTACAGAAGTTTCTTCACAGACTGACCCGGTGAATTGGGAAGACGAGAAGATTGATGAGGATAATTATATTGGCAGCTGGCGGAACGCACTCAATGAAGATCATGCGGCGTTAATTAATTATCCCGAACCTGTTCGCAATGAAATTATTCGAAAAGACAATGATGTAATCTCTCCGGTGTCAACTATCTCAGAAGCTGTTGATAGAACTAGAGTTCAAGCTTCTAAGGATTCAAAACCAAACAAAGAGTTGGATGACATACAAGGCGAAACAATTGATGTTCTGGTGGTCGAAGACAATGAAATAAATCAGATCGTATTTCGACAGATTTTGGAAAACCTTTCCTACAGCTACAAAATTGCCAACAATGGAGCCGAAGGTGTAACTCTCTTCAAGCGCTACAGTCCTTTAGCAATCTGTATGGATGTATCAATGCCCGTAATGGATGGGTTTGAAGCTACAGAAGAAATACGTCAAATTGAATGTAATCGTGAAATCAGAACGCCTATCATCGGTGTTACTGCGCATGCAATCAATGGCGATATGGAGAGGTGCTTCAGTGCAGGGATGGACGATTATCTGCCCAAGCCGGTTGCTCCTGAAAAGCTTGAGAAGAAGCTTAAAAAATGGGTAGAAAAAAGTCGTAGCAAAAAATCCGCATGAGCCAAACGTCTTAGCCTGACGCTTAGACTGTTTCTTGCGAGCCGCTAAACAAACCTAATCGCTCAGCGATTGCGGCAGTAGCAAAGAAGACAACACATACGGTGTGAAATATAAGCAATAGGGTCGCTGTTCCAAAAATTGCAGGATAAAAGCCGTACATTACGCACTCCAATACCGCTGTAATTAGCCATACAACTATTCCCCATTTAAATCCTCCCCATAAGCCCAGCGCAGCGACAGGTTGCATTACCAATAAGATACTCATTACGGCTTGCCAGGCGTTTGACATATTATCGAAGCGTAACGCCTCATCCCCCAGGCCTACTGCGACAAACCAATATTTGATGGCGAAGATTAATAAAAACGCAGCTATTACACGTTGAAATATCAATCGAAATGTAGAGAGGTTATCGAACACGGTTCGATCCGTATCTTTTCCAGGGTTTAGACTCAATTTGTTTGATCCCTTGGCAAGCATCTTTAAAAATGGAACATAGATACTAAACGGCGTTTGGGGAATGGCCTGCAATGAAAAGAAGCGTGGATGAAATTACAAACAGCAGAAGAATGCGGCGCAATCGGCGGTTCGAGTGGACCAGAAGGCTAGTACGAGAAACAAGGCTTACAACGGATGATCTGATCTGGCCGGTTTTTTTATGCGAAGGAACCGGCGTTGTCGAACCATTAGAAAAACTGCCTGGACTTTCGCGGTATTCAATTGATCAAATTGGCAAACAAGCAAAAATGGCGCAATCACTGGGTATTCCTGCAATTGCAACCTTTGCAAACGTTGCATTGGATAAACGTGACCAAACCGGCAGCGAAGTTTTAAACCCGGACAACATTATTAATCAGGCTACCAAAGCGATTAAAGACGCTGCCCCGGAGGTTGGTGTAATCACAGATGTCGCGCTTGACCTGTTTACAGACCATGGGCATGACGGAATCCTTCGTGACGGGATTGTCGAAAACGATGAAACTGTTGAGCGATTGGCAGAAGCAGCAGTATTACAGGCGGAAGCCGGTGCTGATATCGTTTCTGCTTCAGAAATGATGGATGGCAGAATGGGCGCGATCCGAGATGCATTAAATGATGCCGGTCATTCAATGATTGGCACATTGTCCTACACGGCAAAATATGCCTCTGGCTTTTATGGTCCGTATCGTGAAGCCGTTGGTACGCAGCAAATGCTTAAAGGTGACAAGCGAACTTATTTTATGGATCCATCAAACACCGATGAGGCAATGCATGAAGCAATGCTTGATATAGCAGAAGGTGCCGACATGTTGATGGTAAAACCCGGCATGCCGTATCTCGATATTATTCGGAGTATGAAAGATGAGTTTAGCGTTCCGGTGTTCGCCTATCAGGTTTCCGGAGAGTATTCCATGATCATGGCGGCAAGCGAGCGCGGCTTTTTGGAAGAAGAGCGTGTTATTCTTGAAAGCCTGCAATCTTTCAAACGCGCAGGCGCTGATGCTATCTTGACCTATTTTGCTCCAAGGGTAGCTGAATGGCTCAATGGCTGAAGGCTAAATTTGGTTTTAAGCTACTGATTTTGTGATAAAATACACACTCCGTTGGTAACGCAGCGAACACGTAAGTGTGACATTCGTTGTAATTGCTATCCTGCTATTTCATTTCAGTGTTATGAGGACAACGTGTCTTCGATAACAAGACAGAAAGTCAGGAATACACCATGGAAGCAACATTCAAATTAAACAACACTACAGGAACAGAAATGCCAAAAATAAATTCATACACCCTAGTCACACTGCTTGTCTCTGGAGCGTTTGCAATTCTTGCATTTGACCTGTTTGGACAAACCATAAGCCCATTGTTGAAATCGCTTTCGCCTTGGATCGGCGCGAAACTCGCACCGGTCGCACTTGCCAATCAATCGCTGGGGGCGATTACCGGGCTTGGATCAAAATTTATCAGTTCAAACGGCATTGGACACGCAATGCACTTGTTGACCGGCCTTTTGATTTATCCAATCGGATACATGTTCATCGCACGCCCGATTTCACGCGTTGCACCATTTGTACCATGGTGGGGTGTTGGCATAGCTTATGGGATCGTTTTGTGGGTATTTGCACTTTATGTTATGGCGCATCTGGTTGCAGGAAACCCAGCGTTTCTAGGTTTTTCCAGAATTACCTGGGTTGCCCTATGGGGTCATATCATTTTCGCACTGGTGGTTGCAGGGTTTGTTCATTATCGCCATGAACGCAATTCGTAACTATCAACTATCTAGTACGTGATAAAAAAGGGGTGTCAATGACATCCCTTTTTTGATTCTAAATACTGACGACCTCTTATAATTCAACAGAATTCCGATAGTCTTTATCAGGATAGCCGTTTGCTTCCTGTTCAGCGAAATTGCCTTGGCAATCATGACAGAATTTTTGGAATATCAGACCGGTTTTTCCATTTAATTGGATACCTGCATAAACACATTTAGCCAGAGCCGGACCCGCAGGCGAAGTTGTTGCATCAGCAAAAAATGCAGCAGGCAGTACTTATATCGTCAATCCGCCCAAATGCCTTGATGATTACCCGGTTCCGGCTTTACGCCAGACGGGAATAAAAAACTAATTGCCGTAAGTAACTTTGTGATTGCATTTACATCACGCAGACTGACCAAAGTTTCAAGAATTGTGTTGTTTTAACGTGGCATTTTTAGGAAAGTGCGTTATCGTGGTTCAAATTTTGACGAACAGGTTTGTATGACTCGCCATGCGTTAGATACTCCGCAATTTTACTTAACCGCTCCTTCTCCCTGTCCCTACTTAAAAGGCAAGGAAGAGCGGAAAGTATTTACGCATCTCGTTGGGGAGCGAGCAAAACAAGTTAACGATATGCTGAGTCAAGGTGGCTTCCGTCGCTCTCAGAATATTGCATACCGGCCAGCCTGCGAAGGATGCAAGGCATGTGTATCGGTCCGGGTGCTGGTAGACGAATTTCGGCCGGGAAAATCATTTCGCCGCATTCTCAATGCCAATTCTAATCTTCATGGGACACAACTACCGCCCTCACCTACCTCAGAACAGTTTTCCCTGTTTCGCAAATATCTTGATGAACGTCATTCTTCCGGCGGGATGGCAGAAATGACATCCTTGGATTTTGCAATGATGGTAGAGGACACACACGTAAATACGATGATGATCGAATACCGCGAGCGAACCTATGATACATCGGGCAAACCTAAAGGTTCAGGCCCCCTGATTGCCGTAGCGCTTACCGACATTCTGACCAATGGCCTATCGATGGTTTATAGTTTTTTTGAAACAGAATACGACAAAAAAAGCCTCGGAACATATCTGATCCTTGATCATATAAACCGGGCTAAAAAGCTTGGTCTTCCATATGTTTATCTGGGGTATTGGGTAAATGGATCTCCAAAAATGGACTACAAAGTCCGATTTTCTCCCCAAGAACACCTGACAATGTCCGGTTGGAAACGACGGTAAACTTTTTATCATGGAAATTCAGACAAGGGTGGGTTTGGGTATTCTGCTCGCCCTGATTGGCGGGCTGTCTATCTCAATCGATATTCCGATGATCCGACTTGCCGAGGCCAACCCCTGGGTAACCATGCTTATGCGGGGAATCGGATTGTCTTCAGTTCTGGGCTTGATCTTAATTTTCGGACGAAAATATACCGATACTCCAACCAATCCATTCGACGACAGAAATTGGGTAGAAATCGGCGTATTATTTGGCCTTAGCTCGATATTCTTTACGATTTCAGTGTTTCACACTTCGACCGCCAATCTGGTATTTATTCTCGCGTTTAACCCGATGTTGGCCGCACTTTTATCTTGGTGGATGTTTGGCGAAAGACCGGATTTCGTGACCTGGCTGGCAATTGTGCTAACCATTGTTGGTATAACAATCATAGTTGCTGGTGGCGTGGATTCGGGCGCACTTTTTGGGAATTTGACCTCGCTTGCTACGGCGTTCCTTCTTGCCCTGTCGATCACCCGATCCCGACAATCAGGCAAGGATTTATCGCTCTCAGGATGTCTTGGTGGAATGGTCACCGCATTGTTTGCCTTGCCGCTGGCATATGCAAACTTCGAAATGCCGACCTATCCGATGTGGCTTTTTATCAATGTCTTTGTTCTGGTGCCGATTTCAGGGTTCTCTTTGACACTCGCACCACGCTTCATTCCCGCAGCGCAGGTTGCCATGTTCTTTTTGCTAGAAACCGTTTTGGCACCCGTATGGGTCTGGTTGATATTTGCAGAAATTCCTACCAATGCCACTTTAATCGGTGGAATGATTGTTTTGCTTACGGTAGCTGGACACAGCTTCTGGCAGGTTTGGTATATGCAAAGGCCTATGCCAAAACCTGCGTGAAATCTACGGACTTAATTTGGTTTTCCAGTCAAGCTTCGTCAGCGTCTACAATCCATGGTTCGTTAATACCGGCCGTTTCCCACTCCTGCCACGAAGGCAATGCTTTAACTGCATTGGAATAGGTTTTAACGGTTTCGTTTTGGCTCAGGCAATAAACTTCCAGGCGATTGACAACCGGTGCAAACATAGCATCTGCATTGGTAAACGCGCCAAACAAGAACGGTCCGCCTGATTTCTGTAGGCATTCATCCCAAAGTTTTTCAATACGCGCCACATCGTTTCGCACACCATCTGAAACCGCTATCTCATAGTGATCACGGCGCATATTCATAGGGCATTCGTTTCGCAGCGCGGTGAAACCACCATGCATTTCGTTGGCAACGCATCGGGCTAGGGCGCGCGCCGAAATATCTTCCGGCCACAGGCATGAATCGGGAAAACGATCGGCCAAATATTCCAATATGGCAAGCGACTCCCAAACCGTAAGGTCTCCGTCCTGAAGACAGGGAACCTTGCCGGTTGGGGAAAACGTTTTGAACTTCGGGTTACCGATTTCATCTTCAAACGGCACCAGTACTTCTTCAAACTCAATGCTTGCCTGGCGCAGGGCTATCCATGGTCGTAATGACCATGAAGAATAATTCTTGTTTCCGATATAAAGTTTCATTCCAATTCCTCAACAGGATTTTAAATCTCGGTGCAATGCTGATCTGGAAGGGTCGCTTGCTGTAGGATTATTAAGCCGGTGATCTGAAGCGTGCAATCGACGTTCAGAAACATCCCAATCATAACGCTGAGCTTCGAAAACAGCCTCATCTCTGGATATTCCAATATCCTTTAACAGGCGATCATCAAGCCCAATCAATTGTTGGCGTTCTTTATGGACCTCGGCCATTAATGCTTCTTTTTTTGTCCAGTATTCAAGAAATCCAGCCAGATTTTTAATTCTACTCTTCAGGAACCCTTTAATATCTATGGTAGTCATTGATCTGCCTTTCGCTTTGAAAACATGATTGAAAACTAATTTGAATCGATGCATAATGAAAACGAATGTTATTGATGAATAATATAAGAGATCGTTATGAGTGGTGTGATCCATAGAGATATTGATGTTGCATTGCTTCGGGCTTTTCTGGCTGTTGTTGAAAACGGCAGTATGACGAAAGCTGCTCGGCAGCTAAACCTTACTCAGGCCGCAGTCAGTATGCAGATCAAGCGGTTGGAAGTTTTGTTTCAAAAGACTTTGTTTGATCGCGACGGAAAGACGCTCATTCTTACCCCGACGGGTGAGCGATTGGTTTCTCAGGCCAGACGCATGGTCAGCCTCAATGATGAAATATGGAATACCATCGTTGCTCCGGAGTTCGAAGGTGAGATTACGCTGGGCGTACCACATGATATCGTGGGCACCTATATGCCAAAAATTTTGCGGGAATTTAGTCGTGCATGGCCGAATATTCGGGTAAGCCTTTTCTGTGAGACCACACCAATTTTGCTTTCTAAGCTTGAAGAGGGTGTCGTTGATTTAACGCTTACGACGCAAAGCGCGCCCGGCGATGATTTACTATTAGCAGATCAGCTGGTCTGGGCTGGCATGCCAAATGGCGAAGCGCACATGCAAAACCCGTTACCTGTTTCTTTGGGGGGAGAAAAATGTGCATTTCGGGCCTCTGCCCTTAATTCCCTGGCAAATGTAGGACGCGATTGGACACTTGTTGCACAATTTGGAAGCATGGAGCCTGCCCTGGCTGCAGTTGAAGCCGATTTGGCAGTTGCGCCGTTAATGAAGCAGACTGTTCCCGAAAAACTGGAGATATTGACAGAGAATTCCGGCCTTCCGAAGTTACCGGTTTTCTTCATAAATCTCATTAATTCCGGGCAGTCGGTCAACCCGGCAGTGAAAGAACTTGCTTCTGCGATAAGAACCGGATTTGCACGGAGAATGCAGAAAGCCGCCTAAATATTTGTTGGTTCTGGATATTTACACGCCCAGTGCAGCAGCTACCACACCGCTTGCAAGCACCAATACTCCCAATAAAACGACCGCGCTGAGCAACCATCTGGCATCATTTATGCTGGTATCTTGCGGAATGCTCTTCACCTGTTCCTCTGATGAAGCTGTTTTGTTCGTATCGTTCATGCTGCTCTCTTTACGTTGCGGAATGTATTAACTAAATCTTAACTAAATAGTCAACAGCGCAATGCAAAGAACGTTCCACAGCTATGCGCAAGCATGGGTAAGCGATGATTATGCTTAACATGAATGATGAATAAAATAATTGTGGGTTGGAATTTTTGCTAAGCGGAGAACTTGCCGTTCTTTGGAAATCCTTTTGGTGCAACCCTGCCTGCTTGTGCTCGTTCACCAATAAACTCAGATAGCTCGCCCATTGATCGGTTATGGTTTCTACCTGCTGAATCTTCCCATGTCAGGCCTTCATCTGATTTAAAGGTTCTGACGTCTTTCACACCACCATCTTTGTATTTTTGCAGACGAACCCCTTTGCCCCGTCCCATTTCCGGAATTTGCGCGACTGGAAATATCAGTAGTTTTCGATTGTCACCAACAACCGCCAATTGATCACCTGTGACTGTGACACACAAAGCAGCTTCATCCGGCGTCTTTACGTTCAATACCTGTTTGCCCTTACGGGTATTGGCAATTACCTCGTCTTCAAGCGTGACAAACCCATTGCCCGCCTTTGAAGCCAGCAAACGTTTTGCCCCTGGAATATGTTTGAAAGCGGTCAATATGTCCGTATCATTGCCCATATCAACTAGAACTCGCACTGGTTCTCCATGCCCACGTCCACCGGGCAAGCGATCTGCATTTAAAGTAAAAAACTTACCCGCTGTCGTGAACAAAATAACCTTATCCGTCGTTTCCGCATGAAAAGCTGCTAGCAGGCGGTCACCTTCTTTAAAGGAAAGCGTTGCGAAATCAGCGATGTGGCTTTTCATTGCCCTTATCCAGCCTTTTTGCGAAAGGACGATGGTTACAGGCTCTTTCTCGATCATGGCCTGCTGCATTGCTTCAATGTCATGCT
>JBCCBE010000067.1:0-17668 GCA_039814425.1 Pseudomonadota bacterium | reverse complement strand
CTATCGACCGCAGCAATCGGCTCAATCCCCCAGTCGCTCATCAGAGAGGTTTTGGTTAGGTGCTGCATGCAAACGCCATGTCACAAAAACCTATCTTTCAGTAATCGGACGTCTGCCGACACTTCTCGTCTGGCGTTTTCTCTCGCTAGTTAAAGCTGCAATTTCCTTAAAAGTTTCTGCCTGAAACACAGCATTTTTATCAACGTTCACATGGGTAATTTCCGGATCCACAGTCACATCAATGTTGTTTAAAATGCCGGTAAATCCTTCAGCCGGTAAAATACGATTATCCGCAGACTTTGGTAAGTAGTAATTAACAACTTTTGCAATACCAGGACCAACTTGTCCTGTCTCCACCGGGTCAAACGCCACAAGCAGTGCAACCTCAATAGTATTCTGCGAAAGATAATTGGCGAATTTACTACTCTCATTCCCTCCAAGAGAGTGCCCTACAATAATTACGGGTTTGGAAACCGAACCTGAGCGATCGCGAATAATAATATCGTCCGCAATCGTCTTCCATTCAGTGTAGGAAAAATTCGCGGCGTCATACCCATTTTGCCGAAGCGTTCGGGCCATCTCATCAATGCCACGGGAGAAAACATTGGCAAGCCCACGCATCAGGTATATTTCGCCTGTGCGACGGACATGGGTTTTAGAACGGTTAATGATATCCTTTGCACCAAGAGAATCTGCTTCTGCATCATCCAAAACAACACGCTTCGCATTGGCAAGCTCAGCTACTTCAGGATCAACCTGAAGGGCACTTGTACTTGTGTCTGCCGTGCACCCTGCGAGAAGTAATGCCGCAAAAATACCAGTAGCTCTTATGCCATTGAACATGCCAATTGCTCACATATGCTTTGTTACATTAAGGTATTAGTATAAGTTAGTTTCTGTATTCTGTCACGATGGGCATCAAAGCGCTCAATCAACGCTTGTCGATCAACCGAACCGCTTTGCCCATAGAACGCGCAATTGTTTCTGGAACACAAACATCTATTGTAGCTGAAATCCCAATGACACCTTTGATGAGTTCTCCTAGTTTTGCAGCGCTAGAGGCGCGATTTGCATCCGTTGCACTTTCTGGAGCAGCCTCAACCTGGATGGTCATTGCATCCATGGGCCCTGTTTTTGAAAGCTCAATCTGATAATGAGGTGACAGGCCATCAACTTTGAAAATCTGTTCTTCGATTTGGGTCGGGAACACATTTACTCCGCGCAGTATAATCATGTCATCTGATCGGCCAGTCACTTTTTCCATCCGACGCATGGATCGCGCCGTGCCGGGCAATAGCCGTGTTAAATCTCGAGTACGATAGCGAATGATCGGAAATGCTTCCTTGGTTAGCGAGGTAAAAACCAGTTCACCTTGTTCACCGTCGGCGACTAGTTCTCCAGTTTCCGGATCAATAATTTCAGGATAAAAATGGTCTTCCCAAATGTGAAGGCCGTCTTTTGTTTCAACACATTCGTTCGCGACACCAGGGCCGATAATCTCTGAAAGTCCATAAATATCAACAGCATGCATATCAAATGCCTGCTCGATATCTTGCCGCATCGCGTTCGTCCAGGGTTCTGCACCAAAGACACCAACATCCAAAGAAGACTTGCGCGGGTCTTTTCCCTGCGCATGAAATTCATCCAGGATTGCCAGCATGTAGGAAGGCGTCACCATGATCGTGTTAGGCTTGAAATCTTCAATCAAGGTCACCTGACGCGGTGTCATGCCGCCTGAAACTGGCACAATCGTGCAGCCAAGTTTTTCTGCGCCATAGTGTGCCCCAAGACCACCGGTGAAAAGACCGTAACCATATGCAATGTGGACGATATCTCCTGGCCTTGTACCCGATGCGCGTAAAGAACGTGCGACCACATCTGCCCACATCTCAATATCTTTTTTTGTGTAGCCGACCACTGTCGGCTTGCCCGTGGTTCCGGAAGAGGCATGAACGCGCAAGACCTGTTCACGCGGCACGGCAAACATGCCAAACGGATAATTGGCTCGAAGGTCCTGCTTCACAGTAAATGGAAATTTCGCAAGATCAGCGAGTGAACGGCAATCATCTGGATGAACGCCTACTTCATTAAATGCGCGTTTATAGTGCGGCACATTTTCATAAGCCAGTTTCAGAGTCTGCTTCAATCGCTCCAGTTGCAAAGCAGAAATCTCATCGCGCGAAGCAATCTCAATTGGATCAAGGTCGGTTTTTTTCGGCGTTAAGTCTTTCATTCCTGTTCCCTATCCAGATCTGCCAAATGTTGCCCTTTCACTGTACGTGAGTTTCCACGCATTTCAGCAATCACTTTCCCATCCTGATTTGTAACCGTGGCATCATAGATTCCAGATCGGCCCTCACGGTATTGTTCCCGTGCATTTGCGGTCAAGACATCCTCAGCAAAAGCAGGTGCCAAGAAATCGATCTTACATCCTTGCGCAACGGTGAACTGATTATATCCGTTACACGCAAAAGCGAATGCACTATCGGCAAGCGTAAAAATAAAACCGCCATGGCAGATCTTCTGCCCATTAGTCATGTCGTCGCGAACCGTCATCCGAAGGATTGCATTTCCTGATGTAACTTCGATAATTTCCATGCCCAGCCCCTTGGACGCATTATCATTTGCCCACATGGATTGCGCGCAGGCTTGAGCAAGTTGATTAGGGGTCATTTGCCTTTGAACTCCGGCTTGCGCTTTTGCATAAAGGCACGAACACCTTCTGCGTAATCGTCGCTCCTGCCTGCCTGACGCTGCAAATCGCGCTCAAGATCAAGCTGTTCATCAAGTGTATTATCAAAAGAGGCATTTAACGCCTGTTTTTGCAGTGCAAAACCAAACGTAGGCCCAGCGGCAAAGGAAGTTGCCATCTCTTTGGTTTCTTGCATAAGTTTATCATCTTCAACGGCCTTGTAAATCAAACCGATATGTTCTGCTTCTTCTGCCAAGATTGGTTCTGCAGTCAAAATCATTGCTTTTGCCCGCGCTTCACCAATCAAACGTGGCAAAGTCCAGGTTCCGCCAGAATCCGGTACCAATCCGATTTTGGAAAACGCCTGAATGAATTTTGCTGACTTTGCCGCTAGCACGAGGTCACATGCAAAAGCGATATTAGCACCAGCACCAGCAGCCACGCCATTAACTGCACAAATAACCGGCTTGGGAATGGAACGGATCAAACGTATCAGCGGATTGTAAAAGGTCTCAATCGTTGCCCCAAGATCCGGCGCACTATCCAGTTTGTCAGGATCCCGGTCGCCTAAATCCTGGCCTGCACAAAACCCACGTCCCGCACCGGTTAGTAAAATCGCCCGACACGTATCTTTATCGCGAGCGGTTTCGAGAGCTGATCTTAAAGCCAGGTGTTGCGCATCGTTAAAGGCGTTTAACTGGTTTGGTCGATTGAGAGTCAAAACAGTCAACCCACCATCTATTTCAATTAAGACTTCTGACATTCTTCCTCCCATCTTTTTCCTGATATTACAGACAAAACCATCGTCGGCAAATATCCGATTGCTTACCTTCCACACTTCCCCTATTCGATTGATAAACTGGATCCAAACTGTGGAACGCAAATCACGTATCGACGCCACCGGCGCACTAATACTCATTGTTTTCATGATGGTCCTGGGGTTAAATCAGGTTGCCGTCAAACTTGTTAATGGGGGACTTGCACCAGTATTCCAAGCCGGCTTGAGGTCACTATGTGCACTCCCGATTATCTGGGCCTACTGTTTTTGGCGCGGCACCAAAATCAATCTTAATAGGGCCATTCTGATTCCGGGCCTTGCAACTGGATTTGCTTTCGCGTTTGAATTTGCTTTGCTGTTTGAAGCGGTCCAACACACAACCGTCGCACGTGCTTCGGTTTTCTTTTACACCATGCCTTTTTGGGTTGCGATCGGAGCACATTTTCTTATCCCCGGTGAGCGCTTAACGCTTATCCGCGTGATAGGGCTTGTGCTCGCAGGTTTAGGCGTGGTGATTGCCCTATCCAATAAAAACATCGCTGCTGGTCCCAACGCAATGCAAGGTGATTTGATGGCTATGTTAGGAGCAACCGGATGGGCGGCAATTGCTATCATTGCCCGAACCACGAAATTCTCAACCATCAAACCAGAACTTCAATTGTGGTACCAATTGATCGTTTCCGCTGCACTCCTTTTACCTTTTGCGTTTTTTGCTGGTGAAACGTTTACCCAGCCAACGGCTTTTCACTGGACAATTTTTGCGGTGCAGGTTCTATTTGTTGTCTGCATTGGCTTTTTGACCTGGTTTTGGGTGCTTTCCGTCTATCCCGCTTCGGACATGGCATCATTCAGTTTTCTTGCACCCTTATTCGGCGTTTTGTTTGGCTGGTTAATCCTTGGAGAGGCAATCACTTGGACTATCATCGTCGCCCTTGTATTTGTTGGTTTAGGAATTATCCTTGTGAACCGGAGGTAATATGCTCTCTACCCGCTTGACTGAAAAACTGTCAATCACGCATCCGATTATCCAGGCACCTATGGCATTTGCTGCCGGTGGGAAGCTGGCGGCAAGTGTTTCTCAAGCAGGCGGGCTTGGCCTAATTGGCGGTGCATATGGCGATGCAGACTGGCTCGAGCAGCAATTTAAGGAAGCAGGTAACCAACCAGTAGGCTGCGGGTTTATAACCTGGTCGCTTGCAAAACAGCCCGAGCTTTTAACCAAAACGCTTGAACGTAAACCAAAGGCAATCTTTCTTTCGTTTGCTGACCCTGAACCGTTCGCAAATGAGATCAAAAAAGCCGGTGCACTGCTGATCTGTCAGGTGCAAACGCTTAGACATGCCACCCATGCAGCAGAAGCAGGCGCAGATATTATCATTGCTCAGGGGACAGAAGCCGGCGGCCACGGCGCTAAACGCGCAACATTCACTTTGGTGCCGGAAGTAGCAGACATGCTGGCAAACCGGTTTCCGGACATACTTCTATGCGCTGCTGGCGGCGTTGGTGATGGACGCGGCCTTGCAGCAAGCTTGATGCTGGGCGCTGATGGCGTACTCGTGGGCTCGCGTTTCTGGGCATCTCAAGAGGCAATCGTTGGAGCGAATATGCATGCTGCCTCCATTGCAGCAACCGGCGATGAAACAATTCGTTCTTCCGTGATGGATATTGCTCGTAAACTTGACTGGCCTGCAGGCTATAATTGTCGAGTTTTAAAAAACCCCTTTACAGACCAATGGCATGAAAACATTGATGCACTGATTGAAAATGCTGACAAGGAAGCAGCAAAATGGCGCACCGCCTGGCAGGCCGATGATCCACTTGGTTCAAATACTTTTGTCGGCGAAGTTACCGGTCTGATTGAAACTATCGAGCCCGCCGCAGACATCATCGATGCAATGATTAATGAGGCAAGCGGTTTCTTGCAATCAGCGGGTAGATTTATCCGATAGCAGCGCAACAAATTTCTGGCAGGCGTAAAACCGGACACAGTTCTAAATCCCGAAAAACCTATCTGCGCAGCGTGGGAGGCAATTCGTCCAAATTTGGTATTTTTGGTTGCATCCCGTTTGATTTTAAAGAACTCTGATCACAATAATAAAAAGCCAAGAAATATCCTATTGGGGAAGGATGCATATGGAACATTACGATTTCATTGTAATCGGAAGCGGTCCGGCTGGACGAAGAGCAGCAATTCAGGCTGCAAAGTTTAACAAGAGAGTTCTTGTCGTAGAAAAGGGACGTAAAGTAGGTGGTGTTTCGGTGCATACGGGAACCATTCCGTCGAAAACCCTCCGGGAAACTGCACTCAATCTTTCAGGTTGGCGAGAACGCGGATTTTATGGTCGCTCATATCGCGTCAAACAAGACCTGACAGCAGATGACCTGCAAGCCCGGCTGCACATGACGTTAAACCATGAAGTTGAAGTGCTTGAACATCAGTTCGCGCGCAATCAGGTGACAACGCTGCGTGGGGATGCACGGTTTTTAAATGCGACTACGATCGAAGTATCAGGCACAGAAGGTGAAACCTTCGAGTTTACTGCAGATTATTTCCTGTTGGCTGTCGGAACTGTTCCATTTCGTCCGGACTATGTTCCTTTCGACGGAAGATACATTTTCGACAGTGATGAAATTCTCGATATTGATCATTTGCCCCGCTCACTAACCGTTATTGGAGCAGGTGTAATCGGAATAGAATACGCTACTATCTTCAGCTCTCTGGATGTAAATGTCACCCTGGTTGAACCACGCGAAACGATGCTTGATTTTGTTGATCGTGAATTGATCAACGACTTTGTGTATCAACTGAAGGACCGCGGCATTGTCATGCGATTTGGAAAGCAAGTCGAGAAAATTGAAAAGCTTGCTTCAGGCGGATGCCAGCTCACCATGGATGGCGGCAGAAACATCCGCTCTGAGATGATTTTATTTGCTGCTGGTCGAATGGGTGCAACCGATTCCTTAAACCTGAATGCCTGTGGGTTGGAAAGTGACAATCGTGGCCGCATCACAGTTGATCCAAAGTCTTTCGAAACCGGTGTCCCAAACATCTATGCAGCGGGTGATGTCATTGGCTTTCCAAGCCTCGCGTCTACGTCAATGGAACAAGGTAGGATCGCCGCTTGTCATGCGCTGGGTCAACCAACCCACAATCCACCCGACTTTTTCCCCTATGGCATTTATTCAGTTCCGGAAATTTCAACTGTAGGGATGACGGAAGAAGAAGTAATCGAACGTGATATTCCCTATGAATGCGGCATCGCCCGTTTTAGGGAAACCTCACGCGGTCACATTGTCGGGCTAGATACCGGCATGCTCAAAATGATTTTCTCGCTCAAAACCAGAAAGCTACTTGGTTGTCATATCGTTGGTGAAGGCGCCACCGAACTCGTCCACATTGGACAAGCGGTTCTTAACCTTAAAGGTACATTGGACTATTTCGTCGAAAATACATTCAATTATCCCACCCTTGCTGAAGCCTACAAGATAGCCGCCCTTGATGCCTGGAACCGTATGCCTTCAAATTGATTGGGCGTTTTCACATCAAGCAGCTTGCGCCTCGCGCTTTCCAAATCTGGAGAAAAGAAAGTAGTAACCTCCCGGCACAAAGAAGAGCGTAAGGAGCGAAGAAAATGCCAGCCCACCAATCATCAAAGATGCCATAGGTTCAAACAATGCACCGCCAGCAATAGCCATCGGCATTAGACCCAAAATAGTTGTCAAAGAAGTGAGCAGGATGGGGGTTACACGCTTTTTAGCAGCAACTACCACAGCATCATGCAAAGAGTACGAACTACGTTCTATGTCGATTTGGTCGATCAGTACAATTGCATTGTTGATGATAATGCCAGCCAGCGAAATCATGCCAAGAATTGCAAAAAATGAAAGCGGCTGATTTGTTAATATCAACGCGATAGGCGCCCCAATTATAATCAACGGAATGGTCATGAATGTAAGCAAAACTCGCCGTGCAGAGTTGAACTGAAAGACCAGCGCTATCAACATAATAGTTAGCGCTGCCGGCATGCCGCCTAAAAGCAGGGCATTTACTTCAGCCGAGTCTTCAGTCTCGCCTCCGACAATCAGCTCGTATTCATCACCAAGGTCCAACTCGTCCAGTACCGGCTGAATTTGCTCCACAACACGATTGGCGGCAGTTGTTTCACTTTTACCGGAAATCTTGATCTGACGAACCTGGTTTTCGCGCCGCAATTGAGAGTACTCAAGTTTTGGATGAAAACTAGCAACTTGATCAAGCGAAATCAGCTGACCATTTGCAGGGATTGAAAGATTTGCCAGATCTTCAAGACTGTCGCGAAAGCTCTCATCTGCCCTGGCTACGATCGGAATGGATTCTGTTCCTTCGCGATACGTAGAATAAGCGGTTCCCGAGAAAAATGTGTCCATCACATTTGAAATATCTTCAGATGTTATTCCTAGTTCCCTGGCTTTGTCCTGGGCTATATTGATTACCATTTTCAGGGTCTTATTGCCCCAATCGTTTTCGTTCTGAACAATTCCAGGTACTTTTGAAAAAGCTACCTCAACCTCTTCAGCGAATTCCAACAACTTTTCTGCATCGGGACCGGAAATCTTAATATCAACAATACCCGATTCACCGCCGCCCATAGAAAGGCGCTTAACTTTGAAACGTGCTGCAGGATGATTTTCCAGTAAATATCGGTAAGCGCGGTCGGCTGCGTCAACCGTGCCGTCAAATCCTGTAGTATTTACAAGAATAAATGCACTTGCGGCATTGGTATCAGCTGGATTTAAGGCAAGATAAAACCGAGGCCCTCCATCCCCGACAAAGACCGTGGTATCACGCACTTCAGGATTTTGCTCTTTGTCCAGTAGCCATGCTTCGACCTGCTTTGCTTCCTTCGTTGTACGCGTGATCGATGTCCCTTTGGGCATATCAAGATAAATCAGATATTCCGCTCGCTCAGCTAAAGGGAACATTTCCGATTTTGTAGAAGAAAAGAGTGACGCAGAAGCTACTACCGCAGCATAGGAAGCCAGGATAATCAGTGGTGCAATAAACAGACTTTTCTCAACAATCTTACCGTAGACCCGAACCAGGATTCCTTCTTTTTTATCGTTCTCGGAAGTCTGACCCTGACGTTTTGCGAACCAAACACAAAGTGCGGGAAGAATATAAAGTGCGGTCAGCCATGACCCTAAAAGCATAACGCCGACAACAGCGCCAAGTGAATAGGCAAATTCACCTTCCACACCTTCCAAAATCAACATAGGAACGAAGGCTGAAACGGTTGTGATAGAGGCAACGCCGAGCGGCGTTACGAATTGTTTTCCTGCAGAAAGTGCCGCCTCACGAGGATCCTCGCCCGATGCCATGCGGTTTTGTATATCTTCAACGACCACAAGACCATTATCTACAAGTAAGCCGAGAGAAATGATCGCGGCAGCAATTGATATCTGTTGCAACTCGATACCCAGATAAGACATACCGAGCATAGCAAACATGACAGTGAATGGCACAATGCATGCAATGATCAACGCCGGGCGCAAACCAAGAAATATCAGCATTACCACCACAACGACAATAAAAGTCTGGGCAACATTACTGAGCGCATTGTTAATCGAACTTGTTACATTGGTTTCCTGAAACGTAGAAAATTCATATGAAATGCCAATCGGCTGACGATTTTCAAACACCGTGACTGCTTCTTCAAGCGTTGCACCTATTTTCTGGATATCTTCAGTATCAGACATCTCCACGCTGAGAACAATCGCTGGCTTTCCATTGTAAAATACAGGTTTATCCTGTGGGTCGACAAAGCCGCGTCTCACAGTCATCAAATCGTTCAGCCGGACAAAACCGGACAAGCCATCAACTTTTGTGAGGATATTGCCAATCTCCTCAACGCTCTTTAAATCCCCATTTGCTTCAAGGATCAGATTGGTGCCATCAGCATCCAGCTCGCCAGCAGGTAGGATTACGTTCTGGGCTTGCAAATCCTGCAATACCTGTTGAAGTTGTACGCCAACAGCGGCGAGTTTTCGGGAATCTATCTCTAACCAGATGCGCTCTTCCTGAACACCATAAAGCGTGACCTTGGAAATTCCATCAACCGTATACAGTTCGGTTTGCAAGTCATCGGCTACATCCTTTAATTCCGCATAGGAAAATCCTTCTCCGGTGACCGCAATAGTAGCAATCGCAACGTCTCCGTAATTGGTATTTACAAACGGACCCAGTGTTCCATCTGGCAGATCCTGTACAACCTCGTCCATTCGGTTTCGAATATCCTGAAATACGGTTTCAAGATATTCTGCCGGAATGTTGTCATAGGCTGTAATTGTGATGACCGAGTTTCCTGTAGTTACCAAGGACTCAATATCCTCGATTTCCCCAATCTCGCGGAGCTTACGCTCGATTGGAACCACAATCAGATCCTCTATGCGTTCAGGTGACATGCCTGGAAATTGCGTGGTGATGACCGCATTTCTGATTGTAATCGCCGGATTTTCCCGTTTCGGAATCTGCGAGTAGGTAAACAGGCCTTGAATAATTAGACCAATCATAACGAGAATGGTTAAACGGGCCTTGTTTAGCCCAAGAGCGGTAAGGGATTGCATGATTTACTCTACTACTTCGTATCTTGCAGGAGTTTTACTTTCTGCCCCTCGCGGAGAAAAGAAACACCGGCAGAGGCTACTCGTTCACCAAGCTCAAGACCATCAACGATGATGATGGAATTTTCGCGGACGCCAGCAATAGTCACATCTCGGCGGTTTACGGTGCTGTCATCAGGATTATAGACAAACACTTGCGTATTTCCCGGTTCACTTGGAGTTTGGGGAGGTTCAAATTTTCCGTCAAAGGGAAGTACAGAAAGCGGCAAAGCATATCCCTGCCCGCGCGGCACCGAAAACTCCATGGCGATTTCGACAGCCATACCAGCCTTTAGCAACGGATGGGTTTCATCCAGTTTAGCCACAACCGGAAATGAAGACACAGTATCTGCTCTGGCACCCAGCTCACTGATATGACCGGTCAAATTAATGTCCGGATTATCAGCCAACCGAAATCCTACTTTTTTCCCGACGGCAAGCTTGTTGACAGTATCAAAACTTACAGAAAAGTTCGTCTCAAATGAATCCACTGCATAAATCGTAGAGACTGGAGAACCTGCTGCTACGTTTGTGAAGGAATCTACTTCTACAGAATTGATAATGCCGTCGAACGGTGCTTCCAAGGTCGCCTTATCAAGGTTTTCCCTAGCATCGTCCAGTGCACGTTGCGCCTGCACTACCTGAGCAGCCGTTGTTTCCGCGTTTGTCCGTGATTCATCGGCAACAATCTGAGACACAATCTCTTTTTTCAAAAGCTCTTCTTTACGCACCAAGTCCGTAGCTGCATTTTTAGCAAGTGAATTGGCTTCATTGAGAGCTGCTTCTGCACTTTCAACCTGCAGCTCAAGGGTGCGAGTATCAAGCTCAGCTAGTAAGTCACCGGTTTCAATTCGTTGACCAACATTTAAGTTTACATTTTTCAGCCGCCCGCCAACTTCAAACGAAAGAGTAGAAATAGAGCCCGGTTGTAATACACTGGGATAACGACGCACTGTTGTTTCTTCCACGTCCTCAATCACAAGCGTTTTCAAACTGCGAACTGGAGGCTCAGCATTTTCTACAACTTCCTGTTCGTTACAGGCCGTTACAAAAATAAACAGGAAAAGGGGCAGGAATATTCGGTACATATCAACACTCTTTCTTAAGGCACCTATTAGATGTAATGCTAAACTCAACTATTAGATATAGAATTGAAAAATGATAGCACAAATATTGTGGGGCAGCTTATTTCTTGGGATTTGTATTTTTTTACAATTGATCTTGTTAGTAAGTTGGATCACGGCTCTTCAGAGCTTAAAAGATAGAATGATGACCAAATTAGGATGGCTACGCCAGACCTATTTTATCTGTCTGGCACTTGCCATGATCATTGTTATCCACTCAATACAGATATGGATCTGGGCAGTTGCTTTGGTCCGCCTCAAGGCGCTGGCTTCTTATTCTGATGCGCTTTATTTCTCAATCGTCACGTTTACTACGGTAGGCTACGGAGACCTGACAATTGATCCCGAATTCAGAATATTTGGCGCCATGGCAGCAGTCACAGGGGTTTTGGCATTTGGTATAAGCACCGCTATGCTTGTAAACCTACTTTCAAAAGTATTTCCAAATGTCCTTCGCTAGACAAACGGTAAACCAGCCCAAACTCAGAAAATTCTAACTCAGGCCGGCAAGTGGATTTTAAACCGCTTTCGTATTTCAGCGTCTATAGCCGGATCAATCAACCTCTCCCGGGGTGCATCCAAAATCGTGCGTTTGCGTTCAATCGCCTTTTCGATGAGATCAGGTTTACCAATCTCAGCCCACTCCTTGGGCGACGTCCGATCAGCAAGTTCAGGATAAACATATTCTGTCTGCATCAGAGAAAGCGTTTGTTCATGTCCCAAATAGTGCCCCGGTCCCTCAAGGCAAACTGATTTCATTGCTTCCAAGGACACACTATCCTCGCTAACTTCAATGCCTTTTATACAACGTTGCACCTGTCCGAGCAGATCATCACCCAGCACCAGCGACTCAAGGCAGAATCCGAGTAATGATGCGTGCATTCCAACACTTTCATAGACCATGTTAAGTCCCGAAAGTCCCGCCATAACATTGGAAATTGCCTGTTCCCACCCTGCTTGCATATCGGGCATTTTCGCGTCAGCGATACCTGCTGCAGCGCCACCGGGAAGATCATAGAACTTATGCATCTGAGCACAGCCTGCGGTCAGTAGGGCTTGTTCTCCTGAACCGCCAGACATTGCCCCGGTACGCAGATCAGAAACAAATGGCCAGGTTCCAAATATCGCAGGATGTCCGGGCATCATGGCGTTCACGTAAACAACCCCTGCAAGACATTCCGCGACCGCCTGAACAATCGCTGTTGCCAGCGGTGCAGGTGCCGTTGCGCCTGCCTGTCCTGCTGACAACAAGAGCACGGGCATGCCACCACGAATACATGCTTCCATGACTTCGCACGCCTCGGTTGCAAACTTCATAGGTGGCACGACAAAACAATTGGAATTGGAAACAAACGGTCTTGCCCGCCAATTGTCTTCGCCACCGGCAATCATATGCAGAAGCTCAAAACTTCCCGGCACGAAAGAAGGTTCCACGAAAGACGTGCCAATGTGTTTCTTGGTAGCCGCACAGCACGCATAGATTGTGTTGAGATCAAGTTCATAATTATCAACAATATCGCGCGCGACCATGGTGCGTTGATAAAAATGGACGTTATCTAGTTTTTCCGTAATACGGGCAGCATCATGCAAATCCTGAAGCGTGGACTCTCGATAATCATTGTTTTCAATATCAACAATATGAACCGCCGCACCTGCGGTACCGTAGTGAACACGGCTGCCGGATAAAAGCATGTCATGTTTAGGGTCGCGACCACATATCGTAATATCGCGCGCAGCAATCGCCAACATGTCTTCCACCAACGCTCTTGGAAAACGGATCCGGCCGTCATCTCCCAAAATGGCACCTGCATCGGTCAATATTTTAATACCCGACTCAGGCGCTTCACTTATGCCGATTGTCTCCAATGCATCCAAAGCTGCTCCATGAATGCGCTTTACAGCTGCTTCGGTGAGCGGTCTGTAATTGCCACCCACAAGGCCTGCATGAATGGGTCGTAATTCTTCAGCAAGCTTGGTAGATCGCAACGCTACTCGGGCACTACGCCCCCCTGCCCGTTTGCTGCTTCTTGTCGGTGCTTCAGACATTGGTCCCCTCCAGAAAAAATATTTCCCCATTGTTGCCCAAGTTATGTCATTTCGGCAATTTACGAAAACGAAAAATTGTGACGCAAACACAAAATGATGACTGTCCCAATTCACCAGAACTTGATAAAAAGAAGATATGAAAAAGATTGATAACACGCCATCGATGATCGATCCATTCGGGCGAATGGTCGAGTATCTACGCGTTTCCGTAACCGACAGATGCGATTTTCGCTGCGTTTACTGCATGGCGGAAGACATGACCTTTTTGCCAAAAAGGGACCTTTTAACCCTTGAAGAGCTTGAACGCCTTTGCACGGTTTTCGTTCAAAAGGGAGTTCGGAAACTGCGTCTTACAGGCGGCGAACCCTTAGTACGACGCGGTATCATGCAATTAATCCAAAACCTCGGCAAGATGCTGGATGGTGGCGGTCTGGATGAGTTAACCCTAACAACAAACGGCTCACAGCTTGCTAAATATTCGAACGAACTGGTTGATGCAGGTGTTCGCAGGATCAATGTTTCGCTTGATACACTTAATGAAGAAAAATTCGCGGCTATCACCCGCTGGGGGCGGCTTCCGCAAGTATTGGGTGGCCTGGAAGCGGCGAAAAAAGCAGGCCTTGCAATCAAGATAAATGCAGTTGCTCTTAAAGATACCAACGAATACGAAATTGAAGAGATGATGCGCTGGGCGCACGGCGAAGGATTTGACTTCACTCTAATTGAAACCATGCCCTTAGGCGAAATCGATGAAGACCGAACAGATCAATATCTGCCGCTTTCTACTGTACGGCAGAGGTTGGAAGAAACCTGGTCACTCACTGACATACCGTACAAAACGGGTGGTCCTGCCAGATATGTAAAGGTACGGGAAACCGGTGGTCGGTTAGGTTTCATAACGCCAATGACGCATAATTTCTGCGAAAGCTGTAATCGTGTCCGTTTAACTTGCACTGGAACTCTTTATATGTGTCTGGGTCAGGACGATGCAGCAGATATGCGCACACCTCTTAGAGCATCTGAAGGAAACGAACTTGTTTCGCGGGCAATTGACGAGGCAATCTCAAGAAAACCGAAAGGCCATGATTTCATCATTGGCCGCAATGCCGCCCCTTCTGTATCAAGGCATATGAGCTCAACCGGTGGATAGTGGTCATTGTGCCTGTTTCGATTGAACGCAAACCACCACTTGCTATCGTCAGCGTCGATAATCCGCCAGTAAATGCCCTTTCGCATGCGGTGCGAGAAGGCCTTATGAATGCCTGTACGGCGCTAGAAGCTGAACATGCAATCGAGGCTGTAATACTAATTTGTAACGGACGCACTTTTATTGCCGGGGCGGATATTCGCGAGTTTGGTCAGACACCCAAAGAACCACACCTGCCTGATGTGATCCACGCAATTGAAGCGTCATCCAAGCCCTGGGTTGCTGCAATTCATGGAACTGCATTAGGTGGCGGTTGCGAAGTCGCGCTTGGATGTCCCTATCGGATTGCTCCGCATTCTGCAAAGCTCGGGCTTCCGGAAGTCAATCTTGGTCTGATTCCAGGTGCCGGTGGAACAGTCAGGCTTCCACAAATTATTGGCATTCCTGCAGCGATTGACATGATCACTTCCGGTAAACCAATTGGCGCAGAAAAAGCAGCAACCTTGGGATTGATTGATGAACTTGTTCCAATTGACACACTTATGGAAAGCGCAGAAGCATTCGGTTTGAGTATTTGCAAACAACCAATCCCGAAATTGCCATCAGTAAACTTTGATTCCACCGCCTTTGACGATGCTGCTTGGGAAGAGATAATCTCTGGTGTAAAGGCCAAAGCAAAAGGTCAGGCATCCCCTGTTGAAGCTGCTCTTTCTATTCGAGATGGTGTTACCCTTCCTCGCAACGAGGCTTTTAGTTGCGAGCGAGAACGCTTTATCCGATTGCGTGACAGCGATCAATCCGGCGCATTACGCCATGTCTTTTTTGCTGAGCGTCAGACTACCAAGATTGATATAATCAAAGGGGTCGACCCCAAACCTGTAAATCATTGTGGCGTCATCGGCGGTGGCACCATGGGCGCGGGCATTGCCGCTGCCATGCTACTGTCTGGTCTGACGGTTACTATGATCGAACGTGATCACAAAGCGGCAGAAGCCGGCAATCAGCGCGTGGTAAAGATATTAGAAGGTAGCAGGTCCCGCGGCATTTTGAGTAATGATAAATTCGATACAGCACTAAGCCGGCTGGCCGTGAATACGGACTATAATTCACTGGCCACTACTGATCTCGTAATTGAAGCCGTCTTTGAAGACATGAATGTGAAAAAGCAGGTCTTTGCCAATCTCGAGAAGGCCTGTTCCAAAGACTGTATTCTTGCAACCAATACCTCCTATCTGGATGTCAACGAGATTGCTTCCAGCGTATCAGACCCAAATCGGGTTTTAGGTCTGCACTTTTTCTCTCCAGCCCACATTATGAAACTGGTTGAAATCATCAAGACAGATAGCGTTTCAAACCAGACCCTGGCTACTGGCTTTGCTCTCGCCAAAACCTTGCGAAAAACACCGGTACTCGCCGGTGTTTGTGATGGATTTATAGGTAACCGTATTTTATTCGCTTACCGAAAGAAATGCGATTATATGCTGGAAGATGGCGCAAGCCCACAAGACATCGATAACGCTCTTAAGGATTTCGGTTTCGCCATGGGTCCATTTGAGATGCAGGACATGGCAGGCCTTGATATTGGCTGGGCAAACCGCAAACGCCTTGCCCCAACCAGGAATCCCGACGAGCGCTATGTGAAAATCGCTGATCGGCTGTGCGAACTGGGACGCTTCGGCCAAAAAACCCGAGCAGGCTGGTATGACTATTCAGGCGGCGCACGCAAAGGCGTTACGGACCCGGTTGTTGATACAATCATCGACGAAGAGCGCAAAGCAGCAGGAATTACCCCACGCAAATTTACCGCCAGAGAAATACAAGACACCATTCTCGGTACGATGGTAAGCGAGGGAAAAGCCATAATGGACGAAGGTATTGCTCGCAGTGCCTCCGACATAGATATCGTTTTCATCATGGGCTATGGATTTCCCCGTTGGCGCGGTGGCCCGATGTATTGCAGTGGCGTATTCGACTAAGCGATTTGTTAAATCAAGTATTTCATGTCATCTTTACTTCAATTGCGAGGTAAACAGATGCCGGTTTATAATGATCTTCGTCCAAAGAAAGATTTTGAAAAAACAGATTTTCTGCAGATATTTCCAGATATTGATGTGGAGACAAAACTGCGAGCCATCAAAGGCATTATCCGGTTAAAAATGGCGCTTGGTGTGCAAATCCCTGCACGCAAAAGTGAAGAAAACCTGCTGATTGCAAGCTGGAATATCAAGGAGTTCGGGCATACGAAACAACGCCGGCCCGAAGCCTATTTGTATATCGCTGAAATCATCTCAAATTTTGATCTGGTAGTTATTCAGGAGGTCAAATCAACACTGAAAGACCTCTATCTCCTCAAGCGCCTTTTGGGCAATGATTGGGAATATCTGGTCAGTGACATCACAAGTGGCAAGGACGGAAACTCCGAGCGTAGTGCTTATGTCTACAACACCAAACGGGTGAAGCTCTCGGGCATTGCGGGCGAACTGGTCCTTTGGGATGAGATCACCGAGGATTCCGAAATCAAGCAATTAAAGCGTACGCCCTATCTCACGGGTTTTCGTGCTGGTTGGAAAGATTTTGCCATGCTCAGCGTTCACCTTGAACCCGACAAGGATAAGAAAAGCGTTGCTTTCCGACAGGAAGAAGTTCGCCTGCTGCTTGCAGCGCTGAAGCGCAAGATCAAGGAACAATGGACATCACGCCTCATCATTGCTGGAGACTTTAATTTCTACAAAAGCAAAGATGGACCAACCGTTGAAATGTTCAACAATGCGGGTTTTCGCGAGATCGATAGTCTGAAAAATCTGGATACCAATGCATCTGGCTCAGAAGTCTTTGACCGCATGTTCGTTAATCGCGGATCCTATTTCCAGATCGTCAAGGATGCGTACGGGGAAGAAAAAGGTGGCGTATTTGACCCCTTCAAACTTGTCTATCGGGAGGGAGAAGAAACGCTCTACCGCGATCTGATCATCGAAGATTATGGTGGAAATCGCGACATCGAGAACGACCCGGAAGTCTTACGTTCCCAGTTTCAGACCTATTGGAAGCGCAACCAGATTTCCGATCACCTGCCGATCTGGTTTGAACTTAACATTGATGATTCTGTTTCTTTTCTGGACATCAATTCAAAAGCGCTGGAAGAGGAAAAATTGGGATTGAAAGCACGGGACGCGGAAATCTCTGAGGCGGAAAGCGTTTAGGGTCAGGAGCTATCCATCCTGAAGATGCAAAACCACCTCGCG